>NZ_SMKC01000232.1 GCF_004348315.1 Streptomyces sp. 8K308
GGGTTCAGGAGTCATGTCCGGGTCTGTCGTCGGGGCGCGGCGGCCGCGGGGGGTGGCTCGCTGACTGCGCATCAGCGTACGCCGCCGCACTGACACCGGGGCGCGGGATCCGCGATCCACCCGGGCGCGGCGCGCCGGGTCCCCACGGGTCCCCACGGGGCCCGAGCGGCGCTCGCCTGCCAGACTGGCGGCATGGCTGAGAACCACCGGCCCCGGCTGGACGACGTGCTGGCCGCGCAGAAGACGTTGGCCGGGATCGCCCGGGTCACGGCGATGGAGGGCAGCCGGTATCTGAGCCGGCTGGTCGGCGCGCCCGTCCACCTCAAGTGCGAGAATTTGCAGCGCACCGGCTCGTTCAAGATCCGCGGCGCCTACACCAGGATCGCCGGCCTGAGCGAGTCGGAGCGCGCCCGCGGCGTGGTCGCCGCGAGCGCCGGCAACCACGCCCAGGGCGTGGCGCTCGCCGCCTCGCTGCTCGGGGTGCGCTCGACCGTGTTCATGCCGGTCGGCGCCCCGCTGCCGAAGATCGCCGCGACCCGCGAGTACGGCGCCGAGGTGCGGCAGCACGGGACGGTGGTGGACGAGACGCTGGCGGCGGCCAGGGAGTACGCGGAGCGCACCGGCGCCGTGCTGATCCACCCCTTCGACCACGAGGACGTGGTGGCGGGCCAGGGCACGGTGGGGCTCGAGATCCTGGAGCAGTGCCCCGAGGTGCGCACCATCGTGCTCGGGATGGGCGGCGGCGGGCTCGCGGCCGGGGTGGCGCTCGCCGTGAAGTCGCTGCGGCCGGACGTGCGGATCGTCGGGGTGCAGGCGGCGGGATCCGCCGCCTACCCGCCCTCGCTCGCCGCCGGGCACCCGGTGGCGCTGCCCGAGGTGGCCACCATGGCGGACGGCATGAAGGTGGGGCGCCCCGGGGACGTGCCGTTCCGGATCATCGCCGACCTGTTGGACGAGGTCCGCACCGTCTCCGAGGACTCGCTCTCCGGCGCGCTGTTGCTCTGCCTGGAGCGGGCCAAGCTCGTGGTGGAGCCGGCCGGGGCCAGCCCGGTGGCGGCGCTGCTCGCCGAGCCCGAGGCGTTCGCCGGCGGTCCCGTGGTGGCGGTGCTCTCCGGCGGTAACGTGGACCCGCTGGTGCTGCAGCGGACGTTGCGGCACGGCATGGCGGCAGCCGGGCGCTACCTGTCGCTGCGGCTGCGGGTGCCCGACCGCCCCGGGGCGCTGGCGGCGCTGCTCGGGGAGCTCTCGGTGACCGACGCCAACGTGATCGCGGTCAACCACGTCCGCACGGATCCCCGGCTCGGGGTGGGCGAGGCCGAGGTGGAGCTGCAACTGGAGACGCGGGGGCCGCGGCACTGCGAGGAGGTCACCGAGGCGCTGCGGGCCGCGGGGTACGGCGTCCTGGGCTGAACCGCCGAACTCCCCGGCCGGGCCGATGGATCGGCGAATCGCGACACGACAGGTGTTCGATACGAAAGTGGGTATCGCGATGTATCGCGAGTGCCCTAGACTGGCGTCCCCGCGCTCTGCGGGCCACCCTGAACCTGCCGATCCGAAACGGGAGAAGAACCATGCCAGGTGCCATATACGCCGAGGGTCTGGTGAAGACCTTCGGCGATGTCAGGGCACTGGACGGCGTCGACATCGACGTGCCCGAGGGCACCGTCCTCGGCCTCCTCGGGCCGAACGGCGCGGGCAAGACCACCACCGTGCGCGTGCTCACCACCCTGATCAGGCCCGACTCGGGCCGGGCCGAGGTGGCCGGGATCGACGTCCTCGCCCACCCCAACGAGGTGCGCCGCTCCATCGGCCTCTCCGGCCAGTTCGCCGCGGTGGACGAGTACCTGACCGGCCGGGAGAACCTGCGGATGGTCGGCCAGCTCTACCAGCTGTCCGCGAAGGACGCCAAGCGCCGGGCGGACGAGCTGCTCGAGCGGTTCAACCTGGCCGACGCCGCCGACCGCACCACCAAGACGTACTCGGGCGGCATGCGCCGCCGCCTCGACCTGGCGGCGGCCCTGGTCGTCAGCCCGCCCGTGATGTTCATGGACGAGCCGACCACCGGCCTCGACCCGCGCAACCGGCAGGCGCTGTGGGAGGTCATCGAGGAGCTGGTCGCCGGCGGCACCACGCTGCTGCTCACCACCCAGTACCTGGAGGAGGCCGACCACCTCGCCGACACCATCGCCGTCGTCGACCAGGGCCGGGTCATCGCCCGCGGCACCTCGGACCAGCTCAAGGACCAGACCGGCGGAGACGTGGTCGAGCTCGTCGTCCACGACCGCGAGCACTTAGCGGCGGCCGAGGACGTCCTGCGCCGCCTGGGGGACGGCGAACCCTCGCTGGTCGAGCACACCCGCAAGCTGAGCGTGCCGGCCTCCGGCGGGGCCAAGCTGCTCGCCGAGGTCATCCGCGACCTCGACGGGCGGGGCATCGAGATCGACGACATCGGGCTGCGCCGTCCCACCCTGGACGACGTGTTCATATCGCTCACCGGCCACGCGGCCGAGGGGCCGGAGAGCGGCGCCGACGGCCGGACCGGCGGCGCTGGCGCGGGCGCGGGCGCGGCGAAGAAGCAGGGGGACCACCGATGAGCACCACCGTCCAGAAGCCCGTGTCGGCGCCCGGCTCGCACGCCGGGGACCGGATCTCGTTCGGCCAGAGCCTGCGGGACTCCCTGGTCGTCGCCAAGCGGAACCTGCTGCGGATGCTGCGGATCCCCGAGGTGGTCGTCTTCGGCATCATCCAGCCGGTCATGTTCGTGGTGCTGTTCGCCTACGTCTTCGGCGGCTCGATCAACATCCCGGGCGCCGGCACCGACGTCACCGCCTACCGTGAGTTCCTGATGGGCGGCATCTTCGCCCAGACCGTCACCTTCGCCGTCGCGGGCTCCAGCGCCGGCATCGCGGAGGACATGCAGAAGGGCATCGTCGACCGCTTCCGCTCGCTGCCCATGGCCCGCGGCGCCGTCCTCACCGGGCGCACCTTCGCGGACGTCGTGCAGACGGCCGTGGTGCTGCTCGTGCTGGCCGTCGTCGCCTTCCTGGTCGGCTGGCGGATCCACGACGGCGTGCTCGGCGCGCTCGCGGCCTTCGGCCTGCTGCTGCTGTTCGGCTACGCCTTCACCTGGATCGGCGCGCTGATAGGACTCTCGGTCCGCTCGCCCGAGGCCGCCACCTCCGGTGGCCTGGTCTGGCTGTTCCCGCTGACCTTCATCTCGATCGCCTTCGTGCCCTCGGAGAACATGCCGGGCTGGCTCCAGCCGGTCGCCGAGTGGAACCCGTTCAGCGCCGTCGTGCTGGCGGTCCGCGACCTCTTCGGGAACCTGCCGGCCGGCTACCAGGCGCCCGACGCCTGGCCGATGCAGCACCCGGTGCTGGCCACGCTGATCTCCTCGGTGGTCATCATCGCCCTCTTCCGCACCCTCGCGGTCCGCAAGTACAAGCGGGCCGCCGGCTGAGCCGACCGGCCCCGCGGTCTCTTCCCCTCCCGGCCTCCGATCTGTCACGATTCGCCCGGCACGCAAAATCTCGACGTCAAGATGGCGTGCGAGTTGGGCAGGCGTGCAGTCGGTCCCTCATGTCTTGAGGAGTGGACCGGGAGGGGGAGGAGCGATGGCTACACACGTCGTGGCGCCGCTCAGCGAGCGGCACCGGGCGGAGATCGACGGCCTGATCGAGCGGGCGGTGGCGGAGGAGGTACGCCGTTCCGAGGGGCGGGTCGACGGACCACAGTTGCTCCAGCGCGCCCGCGCCGCGTTGGACGAGATACTGCGGCCCGCGCAGGAGGAGTACGCGGCGTATCTCCGCGCGGAGACCGAGCACGCGCCGAGCCGGCTGGCCGACCGGTTCGGGCGCCGTGCCGTCGCGGGTCCGGCGGCCGCGGCCGCCGGCGCCGCCGTCGCCGCGCTGCTGCTGATCGGCAGCATCGACGACTCGGCCGCCACCGCGTTCGCCGACGCCGCCATCGTGGCCGCGGCCGCGCTGGCCGGCTTCTGCGCGCAGGCCGTGCTCGCCCACCTGCTGTCGGCCGAGCGGCACGCCGGCAGCCGCAACCAGCCGGGCGGCGTCGAGCAGCTGCGGCTCGCCTGGCGCAACGCGGTCGAGGTGCGCGGCCTCCGCCCGTACCTGGAGCAGCAGCGCGCCGTGGCCCCGCGCCGCGAGCCGCTGGGCACCGAGCAGCGCGAGCCGCGCCGCGTCAGCCAGCAGCGCCCCAGGGACCGCGGCGGCGCCGCCCGCACCAGAGCCGTGCTCACCCGCTCCTTCGACCGCTTGCCGGAGCCGGGACACCCGTTCATCGGCCGCCGCAGCCAGCTCACGCAGATCACCCAGTGGGTCAACCGTGACCGGGCCCGCACCGACACCCGGCCCACCGTCGTCGTGCTGCACGGCCCCTCGGGCTCGGGCCGCACCATGCTGGCCCGCTGGGTGGCGCAGGAGACCCGGGAGCTGTTCCGCGGCGCCTGCCTGGTCGACCTGCGCGGCCAGAGCGAGGACCCGCTCACCACCAGGGACGCCCTGCTCCACCTGCTGAACCGGCTCGGCGCCCCGCGCGAGCAGCTCCTCTTCCGCGACGGCGCCGCGAGCGGCGCGGACGCCGCCCACCCGCGCCGCCTGATGGAGCGCTACCAGCAGCACCTGGCCGACCTGCCCGTGGTATTGATCCTGGACGACGCCACGGACCCCGAGCAGGTGCGCACCCTCATCCCCGAGCGCTCCGACTCGCTGGTGCTGGTCACCGCCACCGAGCCGCTGCGCGTCGAGCCCGACTTCCCCGCCTCCGTCCACCACCTGGAGCTCGGCCCGCTCGACCAGGCCGCCGCCGAGGAGCTGCTGCGCGCCTCCGTCGCCGACGGCGGCAGCATCGCCGCCGACCACGAGCCCTACGACGAGCCCTACGACGAGGTCGGCTGGCGCCGCGTCGTCGAGCAGTGCGAGGGCCGCCCGCTGCTGCTGCGGATGGTCGGCGCCGCGCTCGACGGGCGTTCCCCGGCCCGGCTCGCCGACGACCTCGCCGCGCACCCGGGGGACGCGGCCGAGCGCGCCCTGCGGCTGCGCTACACCGACCAGGACGAGACCGCGCGCCGGCTGCTGCGCCGGCTCGCGCTCGTCGGCCGCGCCAGCCTCGGCGCCCGCGCCGCCGCCGCGCTCCTCGACGTCCGCGAGCAGGAGGGCGCCCGCCGCCTCGAGGAGCTGACCGCCGCGGGACTGCTGCGCCACGTCCGCGGCAACCGCTACCGGCTGCACGACCTGGTGCGCCGCTTCGCCCGCGCCCGGCTGCACGAGGAGGAGACCGACGAGGACCGCTCGGCCGCCCAGGAGCGGCTGATCCGCAGCTACGCCGACCTCGCCGACACCGTGATCCGCCTCGTCGACGGCAAGACGTCGACCCGCGCGGCCACCCACGCCGACGCGCTGCCGGCCGCCGCCGGCGGCCACGGCTTCACCTCGCTCGACGCGGCCCTGCGCTGGCTCGACGACGAGACCAGCTTCATCACCGCCACCCTCCGCCACGCCGACGAGCGCGTCGACCGCGACGCCGTCCAGCACCTGCTCGGCGCCCTCTGCGACTACTGCCTGCTGCGCGGCGACCTCTACCGCCTCGGCGAGCTCAACGAGCTGACCCAGGCCGTCAACCAGGGCCTGCTCACCCGCTCCGTCCAGTGGCGCACCGGCGTCGCGGCCCGGCAGCTCGGCGACCTCGACAAGGCCCGCTCCACCCTGACCGACGTGGTCACCCTCTACCAGCAGGCCCATCACGACGCCGGCACCGCCCGCGCCCTGCGCGACCTGGGCATCACCCTCCAGCACCAGGGCCAGCTGCGCCAGGCCGGCGAGAAGCTGCGCGAGGCCCTCGACCTCCAGACCGGCGCCGGCCTCGACGGCGACCGCGCCTGGACACTGCACGCGCTCGCCGCCGTGGAGCGCGAATGCGGCCGCATCGGCGCGGCCCGCGCCATGCTGGCCGAGGCACTCCGCCTCCACCAGCGCAGCGGCAGCGTGCACGGCGAGGCCTGGACCCGCTTCCAGCTGGGCCAGACGCTGCTGTGCGGCGGCGACATCGCCGGCGGCGAGCGCGAGCTCCGGCTCTCCCTCGACCTCTACGAGCGCTCACGGGACGTGCGCGGCGTCGCCTGGGCACAGACCGAGCTCGGCCTGGCCCGCGTCTTCGACGGCGATCCGACGGCCGCCGAGGAGCAGCTGCGCGCCGCGCTCGCCAGGCACCGCGACACCGAGGACGCGCGCGGCGAGGCGTGGACCCTGTACAACCTGGGCCAGGCACTCGAGGAGAGCGGCGACCTGGCCGGCGCCGTGCGCACCCTGGAGCAGGCCCGCACCGCGTTCTCCCGGATGCGGGACGTCTACGGCCTGGCCTGCTCCCGCCACCACTCGGCGCGGGTCACCAGGGACATGCGGGCCGAGGCCACGGGATCGCTGCGCAACAGCGGCTTCGCCCGCCAGCTGCTCAACGACGCGCGGCGCGACTTCCAGCGTGCCGGGGTGGTCTACGGAGAGGCGTGGACCTGCCTCGAGCTGGCGGTGATCGAGGCGGGGAACGAGCGCCTCGGCCAGGCCCTCGAGCTGACGGACGAGGCGCTGCGGCTGTTCACGTCAGGGTACGGCGAGGGCCGGGCCGACCGGCGCGGCGTCGACTGGGCCGCGTTCCTGCGCTGCACCCTGCTGCCGCTCGTCTCGCCCGGCGGCTCCGAGGTCGGCGAGGCGGTGGCGCAGGAGGAGCTGGTCGAGCTGCTGCGCGCCGAGCACCCGCGGCGCGACCCGAGGCTGACGGACGCCGCGCACAGCTTCGCGCTGATGCTCGCACGCGGCCTCGGACCAGAGGACGGCTGGCCGGCCTGGCGGCTCGGCATGGTGCCGAGGCGGGCCGCCCGCGACGTGTTCGGGGTCCTCGACGGGGCCTGAGACCGGCGGAGCGGCTACGCCGAGGAGGAGCCGGAGGCGGCGGACGCCGCCTTCTCCGGCTCGCCCGCGCCCTCGCCCGTGCCCTCAATCTCGTCCTTGGTCTCGTCCTTGACGGAGATCCGGCCCAGGTGCCTGCTCATGGACTTCAGCAGGACCCAGACCGCGACGCCGAGCACCGCGAACACGATGAAGCCCAGCAC
The DNA here is from genome assembly GCF_004348315.1 of Streptomyces sp. 8K308. GTDB lineage: Bacteria > Actinomycetota > Actinomycetes > Streptomycetales > Streptomycetaceae > Streptomyces. The sequence continues at coordinate 7,121 of NZ_SMKC01000232.1, forward strand.
GCCGGGCGTGACCGTGTACTCGTTGAGCCTCTGGGCCGCGAGGGAAAGCCGATCACTCATGTCGTCCATGGCCTCAATTCTGGCGGATGCCCGCGAAGAGGTCCGACTCGGGGAGCGCGGTATCGACCCGGGACTTCGCCAGCTCGTAGTCCTCGGTCGGCCAGACCTCCTGCTGGATGTCCATCGGCACCCGGAACCAGCCGCCGTCCGGGTCGATCTGGGTGGCGTGCGCGATGAGCGCCTTGTCCCTCGTCGGGAAGTACTCCGCGCACGGCACCCGGGTGGTCAGCGACCGCTCGGGACGGTCGAACTCGTCCCAGCGCTCAAGCCACTCGCCGTAGGGCGACTCGAGCCCGCGGGCGAGCAGCGCCTCGTGCAGCGCGACGGTGCGCGGCCGGTTGAAGCCCTGGTTGTAGTAGAGCTTCAGCGGCTGCCAGGGCTCGCCGGCCGCCGGGAAGCGCTCCGGGTCCCCGGCCGCCTCGAACGCGACCATGGAGATCTTGTGGGTCATGATGTGGTCAGGGTGCGGGTAGCCGCCGTTCTCGTCGTAGGTGGTCATCACGTGCGGCCGGAACTCCCGCACGAGCCTGACCAGGCGCTCGGCCGCCACGTCGATCTCCTGGAGGGCGAAGCAGCCCTCGGGCAGCGGCGGCAGCGGGTCGCCCTCCGGCAGCCCGGAGTCCACGAAGCCGAGCCACTCCTGGCGCACCCCGAGGATCTCGCGCGCCTCGGCCATCTCCTTGGCGCGCACCTCGTGGATGTTCGCCTCGATGTACGGGTCGCCCTGCAACTTCGGGTTGAGGATCGAGCCGCGCTCGCCGCCGGTGCAGGTCACGACCAGCACGTCCACGCCCTCGGCCACGTATTTCGCCATGGTTGCCGCGCCCTTGCTGGACTCGTCGTCCGGATGGGCGTGCACGGCCATGAGTCGCAGCTGCTCTGTCAAGGCTCGTCCTCAGTCACTCGGGTGGGTCGTCCGGGGCTTCTCCCGGGCTTCTATAGTGACTGATGGACCAGGGGTCGTTGTTCCCGATTTTCGCGCCATGACCTCATCCACGTCGCGCCACGAGTCCCGGAGGTCGAAGATGGCTGACACCCGCACCGGGCTCCCCGCCGGCCGCTACGGCCGTTCCTCCGACGACGCCCGCACCGACCGCCGCCTGATGGTCGTCGGCGGGGTGCTCGGCGCCCTGCTGCTGGCCTTCGTCGCGTGGGCCGGGTACTCGTACGTCGCGGGCGAGAAGGTCAGCTACGAGCTCACCGGCTTCGAGGTCGTCTCGGACGAGCGGATCGACGTGAACCTCGCCCTGCGCAAGCCGGCGGACCTGGTGGCGGTGTGCACCGTCCACGCCCAGGCCGAGGACGGCCGCGTGGTGGGCCGCGCGGACTTCACCTTCGACGAGAACGAGTCGAGCCTGCACCGCTCCGTTAGTCTGAGGACTACGCAGCGTGCGACCGCCGCCGAGCTGATGAGCTGTTCGGAGGCCCAGGGCGCCCGGTAGGCAACCCTGGGTTTCGTGCGCGGCAGCGGAGGGTAATCCTTCCGCACATCGACCAGCGTTGTTAAAGTCGACAGTTCGATCGATGTTTCCGCCCGCCCAGGAGCGTAGCCGTCCGGGTCGGGCCTTGTTTTTATCCCCATCGCACATCCCGAGGAGCACCTGTGACGCAGACCAGCGACACTGTCACCTGGCTGACCCAGGAGGCGTATGACCAGCTCAAGGCCGAGCTGGATCATCTGTCGGGTCCCGCCCGCATCGAGATCGCGAAGAAGATCGAGCAGGCACGCGAAGAGGGCGACCTCAAGGAGAACGCCGGCTACCACGCCGCCAAGGAGGAGCAGGGCAAGCAGGAGGCCCGGGTCAGGCAGCTCACCCAGCTCCTGGAGAACGCGCAGGTAGGCGCCGCGCCGGCGGACAACGGCGTCGTGTCGCCCGGCATGGTCGTCACCATCGCCTTCGACGGCGACGAGTCCGACACGATGACGTTCCTGCTCGCCTCGCGCGAGTTCGCGACCTCCGACATCGAGACCTACTCGCCGCAGTCGCCGCTCGGCGCCGGCGTGCTGGGCAAGAAGGCCGGCGAGGACGCCGAGTACGAGCTGCCCAACGGCAAGAAGGCCATGGTCCGGGTCCTGGAGGCCAAGCCCTACCAGGCCGCCTGAGCTCGGCGGGCGCCCTCCGACCGCGCCGCCGCCGCCTCCCTCCCGTCTCGCCCGTCCTGCGGCGCCCCCGGCGCCCGGTGCAGGATGGAACCATGGCCAATCGACTCGCCGCCGAGACCTCGCCCTACCTCCTCCAGCACGCCGACAACCCCGTCGCGTGGTGGCCCTGGACGCCGGAGGCGTTCGACGAGGCGCGGCGGCGGGACGTCCCGGTGCTGCTCAGCGTCGGGTACGCGAGCTGCCACTGGTGTCACGTCATGGCGCGGGAGAGCTTCGAGGACGCGGCCGTCGCCGAGTTCCTGAACGAGCGCTTCGTCCCGGTGAAGGTGGACCGGGAGGAGCGTCCGGACGTCGACTCCGTCTACATGGACGCGGTGCAGGCCGCCACCGGACAGGGCGGCTGGCCGATGACCGTGTTCATGACCGCCGAGGGTGAGCCGTTCTACTTCGGCACCTACTTCCCGCCCGAGCCGCGCGGCGGCCTGCCCTCCTTCCGGCAGCTGCTGGAAGGCGTCGACACGGCCTGGCGGGAGCGCAGGGGCGAGGTCGCGCAGGTGGCGACGCGGATCGCGACCGACCTGGCCGGTCGCGAGCTGCCGTACGAGGCGCCCGCGCCGCCCACCGCCGAGGACCTGGCGGTGGCGGTCAGCGGCCTCGACCGGGAGTTCGACGAGGAGCGCGGCGGCTTCGGCGGCGCGCCCAAGTTCCCGCCGCCGATGGTCCTCGAGTTCCTGCTGCGGCACCACGCGCGCACCGGCGCGCCCGAGGCGCTGCGGATCGTCGAGCGCACCTGCGAGGCGATGGCCAGGGGCGGCATCTACGACCAGCTCGGCGGCGGCTTCGCGCGCTACGCGGTCGACGCGGAGTGGGTGCTGCCGCACTTCGAGAAGATGTTGTACGACAACGCGCTGCTGGCGCGGCTCTACACGCACCTGTGGCGCGGCACGCGCTCGCCGTTCGCCCGTCGGATCGCGCTGGAGACCGCCGAGTTCCTGGTGCGCGAGCTGCGCACCCCGGAGGGCGGCTTCGCCTCCGCGCTCGACGCGGACAGCGAGGTGGCGGGCGGGCGGCACGAGGAGGGTGCCTACTACGTCTGGACGCCGGAGCAGCTGGCCGAGGCGTTGGGCGGCGAGCCGTCCGGATACGAGCTGAGCGAGGCCGGCACGCTGCTGCTGCGGGCCGGCGAGCCGCCGGCCGAGCAGCGGGCCAGGCTGCTCGCGGCGCGGGATGCGCGAGCCAGGCCGGAGCGGGACGGAAAGGTGATCGCCGCCTGGAACGGCCTGGCCATCGCGGCGCTCGCCGAGGCGGGCGGCTGCTTCGAGCGGCCCGATCTGGTGGCCGCCGCGCGGGACGCCGCCGAGCTGCTGGCGCGGGTGCACCTGGACGGCGCGGGCCGGCTGGCGCGCACCTCGCTCGACGGGCGGGCCGGGCCGAGCGCCGGCGTCCTGGAGGACTACGGGGACGTGGCCGAGGGCTTCCTCACCCTCTACGGGGTGACCGGGCAGCGCGCCTGGCTCGACCGCGCCGGCACGCTGCTCGAGACGGTGCTGACGCGCTTCGCGCGCCCCGACGGCGCGCTCTACGACACGGCGGACGACGCGGAGACCCTGATCAGGCGCCCCCAGGATCCGACCGACGGCGCCGCCCCGGCCGGCTGGACGGCGGCGGCCGGCGCGCTGCTCTCCTACGCCGCCTACACCGGGAGCGACCGGCACCGCCGGGCCGCTGACCTGGCGCTCGGCATCGTCGCCGTGCTCGCGCCGCGGGCGCCCCGGTTCATCGGCTGGGGCCTCGCCGTCGCCGAGGCGGCGCTCGACGGCCCCCGTCAGGTCGCCGTCGTCGGCGCGCCGGGGGACGCGGCCACGGCCGCGCTCCACCACACCGCGCTGACCGCGCCGGCGCCCGGTGCGGTGGTCGCGCTCGGCGCGCCGGACGCGCCCGACGGCGCGCCGCTCCTCGCCGACCGCCCCCTCCACGATGGCCGGCCCACCGCCTACGTCTGCCGCGGCTTCACCTGCGACCTCCCCACGACCGATCCTGCGACCCTCGCGGCGCAGCTCACCGGGCCGGGCAGGGGCTAGGTGCCAGGGCGCGCGCCGACCAGGCCCGTCTCGTAGGCGATGATCACCAGCTGGACCCGGTCGCGGGCGTCGAGCTTGGCGAGGAGCCGGGTGACGTAGGTCTTGGCCGTGGCGGCGCTGATGGAGAGCCGTTCGGCGATCTCCGCGTTGGTGAGCCCGGCGCCGACCAGCGTCAGCACCTCCCGCTCCCGGTCGGTGATGCCG
>NZ_SMKC01000233.1 GCF_004348315.1 Streptomyces sp. 8K308
CACCCCGCCCGGGCCGCCCCACTTGTGCGCGCTGCCCGCCAGCAGCGACCAGCCGCCGGGCACCGCCCCCCAGCCGAGCGACTGCGCCGCGTCCACCAGCAGCGGCACCCCAGCCGCCCGGCACTCGTCCGCGATCTCGGCCACCGGCTGCACCGTGCCCACCTCGTGGTTGGCCGACTGCACGCACACCAGCGCCGCCGGCTCCTCCGCCGCACCCAGCGCCCGAGCCACCGAGCCGGGGGAGACCCGGCCGCCGCCGTCCACGCCGATCTCCGTCACCGTGCCGCCCGCGTCCCGGTGCGCCTCGGCGGCGTGCAGCACCGCGGAGTGCTCGACCGCCGACACCAGCAGCCGGCGGCCCACCCGCGCCCGGCCGGCCAGGGCCCCGGCGATGCCGGTGTGCAGCGCGCGCGTACCCGACGTGGTGAACGTCAGCTCGTCAGGGCGGCAGCCGACCGCCTCGGCGGCCGTCTCCCTGGCCGCGTCCAACAGCATCCTGGCCCGCCGGCCCTCCCGGTGCGGCCGCGCCGGGTCGGCCCAGCCGTCCGCGAACGCGGCGAGCAGCGCCTCTCTGGCGACCGGGTGAAGGGGCAGCGAAGAGGCGGCGTCGAAGTAGGTCACACGGCACGCTAACAACCACGACGTCGCTCAGGCGACGCGTAACGCCCCCTCCCCGCGACCCCCCAGGTGGCGTCGAGTAGGGTTTGGTCCGCATAAACATCCAAACCCTGCCCGTGTCAGGGCCGGCCCCCGCTCCGTGCGACGGCAGCCCGGAACCATGGGCGAGACTCTCGGGAAGGCGCTACGTGAGTCCCAACGGCTCCGACCGCTCGTCGCGGCGCCCGATGCGGCGGAGGATTCTGCCGCGGGCGCTGATCGCGGGCCTGGTCCTGGCAACCGCGACAGGTTGCACCTCCGAGGACTTCCCCCGCCTCGGCATGCCCACCCCCGTGACGGAGGAGGCGCCGCGCATCCTGTCCCTCTGGCAGGGTTCGTGGGCCGCCGCGCTCGCCACCGGCGTGCTGGTGTGGGGTCTGATCCTGTGGAGCGTGTTCTTCCACCGCCGGTCGAGGACCAAGGTCGAGGTCCCCCCGCAGAACCGGTACAACCTCCCCATCGAGGTGCTGTACACGCTGGTTCCGCTGGTGGTCGTCTCCGTCCTCTTCTACTTCACCGCCCGGGACCAGACCGAGCTGCTGAAGACCTCGGACGAGCCGGACCACATCGTCAACGTGGTGGGCTTCCAGTGGAGCTGGGCCTTCAACTACATCGAGCCCGTCGGGGCCACCGACGGTGACGCCCGCACCGACGAGGCGCTGGCCGGCATCCCCGACCGCTTCCAGGAGCGCTTCCCGGAGAACGCGGACGGCGTCTACGAGTCGGGCACCCTCCAGGACCGCAACCCGGTCACCAACAACCCCGGGCCGACCCTGGTGCTCCCCGTGAACGAGACCACGCAGTTCATCCTCACGTCCAGGGATGTCAACCACTCCTTCTACGTGGTCCCCTTCCTGATGAAGATGGACGCGATCCCCGGGCACACCAACTCCTTCGAGGTGACCCCCACCCGCGAGGGCGTGTTCATGGGCAAGTGCGCCGAACTGTGCGGCCAGGATCACTCGCGCATGCTCTTCAACGTGGAGGTCGTCTCCGCCGAGGAGTACGACCAGTACCTGCAGGAACTGGCGGACCGGGGCCAGACCGGCTATGTCCCGGCGGGCATTCCGCAGACCGAGGCCGCCGTGAACGCCGAGACCAACGAGGGCCGATCGTGACAACCGTCGAAGAGAGCCAGCCGGCCGGGCAGGTGGCTCCGAGCAGCCAGCCGCCGGCCCGGCGGAAATCCCCCGGCAGCATCGTGGTCAGTTGGCTCACCACCACCGACCACAAGACCATCGGCACGCTGTACCTGGTCACCTCGTTCGCCTTCTTCATCATCGGCGGCGTGATGGCCCTGGTGATGCGCGCCGAGCTCGCCAGGCCGGGCGGCCAACTCGTCACCAACGAGCAGTTCAACCAGCTGTTCACCATGCACGGCACGGTGATGCTGCTGATGTTCGCGACGCCGCTGTTCGCAGGCTTCGCCAACTGGATCATGCCGCTCCAGATCGGCGCCCCCGACGTGGCGTTCCCGCGGCTGAACATGCTGGCCTACTGGCTCTACCTGTTCGGCAGCCTGCTGGCCGTCGGCGGCTTCCTCACCCCGCAGGGCGCCGCGGGCTTCGGCTGGTTCGCCTACTCGCCGCTCTCCGACGCGATCCGCTCGCCCGGCGTCGGCTCCGACATGTGGATCATGGGCCTGGCGCTCTCCGGCTTCGGCACCATCATGGGCGCGGTCAACTTCATCACCACCATCATCTGCATGCGCGCCCCCGGCATGACCATGTTCCGGATGCCGATCTTCACCTGGAACGTGCTGCTGACGGCCGTGCTGGTGTTGCTCGCCTTCCCGGTGCTCGCCGCCGCGCTCTTCGCGCTGGAGGCCGACCGGACCTTCGGGGCCCACATCTTCGACGCGGCCAACGGCGGCGCGATCCTGTGGCAACACCTGTTCTGGTTCTTCGGCCATCCCGAGGTGTACATCATCGCGCTGCCGTTCTTCGGCATCGTCTCCGAGATCATCCCGGTCTTCAGCCGCAAGCCGATCTTCGGCTACATCGGCCTGGTCATCGCGACCATCCTGATCGCCGGCCTCTCGGTCACCGTGTGGGCCCACCACATGTACGTCACGGGCGCGGTGCTGCTGCCGTTCTTCTCCTTCATGACGTTCCTGATCGCGGTGCCCACCGGCGTGAAGTTCTTCAACTGGATCGGCACCATGTGGAAGGGCTCGCTCAGTTTCGAGACCCCGATGCTGTGGTCCGTCGGCTTCCTGATCACCTTCCTCTTCGGCGGCCTCACCGGCGTCATCCTGGCCTCGCCGCCGCTGGACTTCGCGATCTCCGACACCTATTTCGTCGTCGCCCACTTCCACTACGTGGTCTTCGGCACCGTCGTCTTCGCGATGTTCGCCGGCTTCCACTTCTGGTGGCCCAAGTGGACCGGCAAGATGCTCGACGAGCGGCTCGGCAAGATCACCTTCTGGACGCTGTTCGTCGGCTTCCACGGCACCTTCCTCGTCCAGCACTGGCTGGGCGCCGAGGGCATGCCGCGCCGGTACGCCGACTACCTGGCGGCGGACGGGTACACCGCGCTCAACACCATCTCCACCATCAGCTCGTTCGTGCTCGGCGCCTCGATGCTGCCGTTCTTCTACAACGTGTGGAAGACCTGGAAGTACGGGCAGCCGGTCAACGCGGACGACCCCTGGGGATACGGCCGCTCCCTCGAATGGGCCACCTCCTCGCCGCCGCCCCGGCACAACTTCCTCACCCTGCCCAGGATCCGTTCCGAGTCGCCCGCGTTCGACCTGCACCACCCCGAGGTCGCCGCGCTCGACCAGCTGGAGAACGACGCCCGCCACGAGGCCGAGGCGCTCACCGGAAAGGAAGCCGGCGCATGAGGATTCAGGGATGGCTCTTCAGCGGGGTCGCCATCTTCATGCTGGCGATGGCGATCGTCTACGGCGTGTGGTCCAAGGAGCCCGTCGGCACCACCGCCCTCTTCCTCTCCTTCGGCCTGATGGGCATGGTCGGGTTCTACCTGGTCTTCACCGCCCGCCGGGTGGACGCCGGGCCGCAGGACAACAAGGAGGCCGAGGTCTCCGACGACGCCGGTGAGCTGGGCTTCTTCAGCCCGCACAGCTGGGCGCCGCTGGTGCTCGGCGCCGGTGGGGTGTGTGCCTTCATGGGCCCGGTCTTCGGCTGGTGGTTGCTCTTCTTCACCGCGCCGTTCGTGGCCGTCGGCCTGTGGCTGTGGGTCTTCGAGTACTACCGGGGCGAGAACCAGACCCAGTGACACGGGGCGCCCGTTGACCCGTTCGGCCCCCGGCAGCGTCGCTGCCGGGGGCCAACCCGTTTGCAGTCACCCGGCGTGCCGCCTTGCGTCATCCTCCCTACGTTGTGGCTATGAGTCACACACCTCGGATACAGCTCGGGTGCGCGCTGCTGCTGGCCCCGCTGATCGCGGGCCTCACCGGCTGCGGCGGCGACGGCAGCCCCCTCGCCGGCGAGCCGTACGACGCCGTTGGACAGCTCTCCTTCGGCTCCGCGGGGGACGGCGCCGAAGTGAACCCGGACGATCCGCTGAAGATCAGCACCAAGGGTTCCGGATCCAGGATCACCGACGTGATCGCCACCGACTCAGCCGGCCGCCGGGTCTCCGGCGAGCTCTCCGCTGACGGCCGCGCCTGGCGCAGCACCGACCCGCTGGCCGCCGGCGCCGACTACACCGTCCAGGTCTCCACCGAGAACAGCGGCGGATCGCCGGGGCGCGGCGAACACACCTTCCACACCAGCGAATCCGACGCCAAGCGGCTCGACGTCACGTTTGGGCCCGAGGCCGGCACCTACGGCGTTGGCCAGCCCATCACGGCCGAGTTGAGCGAGGAGATCGACGACGCGACGGAGCGTGCCAAGGTGGAGGGCGCGCTCGAGGTGCGTTCCGAGCCGCGCGTCGAGGGCGCCTGGCACTGGGTGGACGGTACCGAACTCCACTACCGCCCCAAGGAGTACTGGCCCACCGACGCCACGATCTCCGTCACCTCGTCGCTCGACGGGGTCCAGATCAGGGACGGCCTGCGCGGCGGCGAAACCGACGCGCTCGAACTGACCACCGGCGACCGGATCGAGGCCGTCGCCGACATCGCCAACCACCACATGACGGTGTCACGCAACGGCGAGGAGCTGCGGACCATCCCGATCACCACCGGGAAGGAGGGCTTCGCCACCCGCAGTGGCAAGAAGGTCATCCTCGGCCGCGAGTCGTATGTGCGGATGACGGGCACCAGCATCGGCATCCCGGCCGGCTCCTCAGAGTCCTACGACCTGCCCGTCTACTGGGCCGCCCGGCTGACCTGGAGCGGCGAGTACGTGCACGGCGCCCCCTGGTCGGTCGGCTCGCAGGGCTACGACAACGTCAGCCACGGCTGCACCGGCCTGTCGACGGAGAACGCCCGTTGGTTCTACGAACTCGTCAAGCCGGGCGACATCGTGGAGCACGTCAACGGCTTCGGCGAGGACATGGCGCCGTTCGGCAACGGCTTCGGGGACTGGAACCTCTCCTGGGAGGAGTGGCTCGAGGGCAGCGCCCTGGGCGGCGTCTACCAGCCCCAGGACCGCGTCGCCTCCCCCGCACGGCTGGCTCCCTCCCTGTGACGATCCGGGTGCGCGCGGCGTGAGCGCTCCGCAGCAGGCCCGTCAGGGCGTTCGTGAGCTCGGTCGGGTCCACCGGGTGGGGGACCGCGGCCTCGGCGCGGCTCCAGGAGGCGAGCCACGCGTCCTGCGGGCGGCCGATCAGCACCAGCACCGGCGGGCAGTCGAAGATCTCGTCCTTGACCTGCCGGCACACCCCCATGCCACCGGCCGGCACCGCCTCGCCGTCGAGCACGCAGGCGTCGACGCCGCCCTGTTCGAGCGCCGTCAGCACGGCCGGCAACGTCGCGCACTCCAGGTACTCGATCGGTGGAAGATCGGCCGCCGGGCGGCGGCCGGCGGCCATCCGCACCTGCTCGCGGGTGTTGACGTCGTCGCTGTAGACCAGCACCGTGACGGTGCGCTCCATCGTTCCTCCGCGGGTCGAGCATCGTTGCCGTTGCGCGGATCGTACTCCGTGGACCCCGGCCGGAGGCAGGGGTCAGGTGCCGCGTCAAGGCCGCGGGAAGGCCGGGGGAACGCCGGGGCAAGGGCGTGCGACGGGGGCGTGATCGGCGTGGACACACCGAACCCGACCCCCGAGACAACGGCCGGAAAAGCGCCCGACATAATGACGGGCGTGGCGACAGCAACAGCAGTAGATACCGGGCACGCGATCCCCTCGGTCAACAGGCCGAATGTCACCAGCGTCGGGACGGTCATCTGGCTCAGTTCCGAGCTGATGTTCTTCGCGGCCCTCTTCGCGATGTACTTCACCCTGCGATCGGTGATGGGTGACGAGTTCTGGTCGGAGCAGGCCGGCGCGCTCAACGTGCCGTTCTCCACGGCGAACACCGCGATCCTGGTGCTCTCCTCCCTCACCTGCCAGCTCGGCGTGTTCGCCGCCGAGCGCGGTGACGTGAAGAAGCTCAGGTTCTGGTTTGTGATCACCTTCATCATGGGCGCCATCTTCATCGGCGGCCAGGTGACCGAATACGTGGAGCTGGTCGTGCACGAGGGCATCTCGCTCTCCTCCGGCCCCTACGGTTCGGCCTTCTACCTCACCACCGGGTTCCACGGACTGCACGTCCTCGGCGGCCTGATCGCCTTCCTGCTGGTCCTGGGCAGGACCTACGCCGCCCGGCGCTTCACCCACGAGCAGGCCACCACGGCGATCGTCGTGTCCTACTACTGGCACTTCGTCGACGTCGTGTGGATCGGCCTCTTCGCCACCATCTACCTGATCAAGTAGCCGCGCCGGTCGCCGCGCCGCACGACGCACCTCCCACCATCGCACCGACGCTGAAGATCCTGACACCGGGGTAATCCGTGAAAAAGCTCTCCGTACGACGGCGCCATCCGCTGGCGGCGTTCGTCGTCCTCCTCCTCGCGCTGGCGGCCACAGGGGGGCTGTACGCCACACTCGCCCCCGCGGACGAGGCCCAGGCCGAGACTTCGGCCCAGTCCCTCGCCATCGAGGAGGGCAAGCGGCTCTACGAGGTCGGTTGCTCAAGCTGCCACGGCCGGGGCGGCCAGGGCGGCAGTGACGGCCCGAGCCTGGTGGGCGTGGGCGCCGCCGCGGTCGACTTCCAGGTCGGCACCGGCCGGATGCCGATGGCCCAGACGGGCCCGCAGGCGCCGGAAAAGCCCCCCGTCTACACGCAGGCCCAGATCGACCAGCTGAACGCGTTCATCGCCTCACTCGGCCCCGGCCCCAGCGTGCCCGAGGAGTCGTCCTACGACCCGGCGGAGGGCGACGCCGCGCGCGGCGGCGAGCTCTTCCGCAGCAACTGCTCGCAGTGCCACAACTTCGTTGGCCGGGGCGGCGCCCTGACCAACGGCAAGGAGGCGCCCAGCCTCCACAACGTCGAGCCGCGCTACATCTTCGAGGCCATGATCACCGGCCCGCAGAACATGCCCTCGTTCCCCAACACCACGCTGACGGAACAGGACAAGCGAGACATCATCGCCTGGCTCGACGAGGTCGCCACCGACGAGTCGCCCAACCAGGGCGGTTTCACGCTCGGCGGCTACGGCCCGGTCGGTGAGGGCCTCTTCGCCTGGACCTTCGGCATCGGTGCCCTGATCGCCGTGGCCGTGTGGATCGGCGCCAGGAGCACTAAGGCCAGGAAGTCATGAGCAGCCACAACGACAACAACGACGAGCACACGTCAGGCGGCGAACTCACCCCGGCGGACGACCCGTTCGCCGACCCGGGGCTCCCGCCGCACGAGCACCGCAGGCAGGACATCGACGAGCGGGCCGCCAAGCGCTCAGAGCGCACCGTGGCGCTGCTGTTCACCGTCTCGATCCTCGCCACGATCGGCTTCATCGCCTCCTACGTCGCGATCCCGATCGACAACATCGTTTACATCTGGCCGTTCGGCCACGTCAGCGGGCTCAACTTCGCGCTCGGCCTGACGCTCGGCCTCGCCCTCTTCTGCATCGGCGCCGGCGCCGTGCACTGGGCGCGGACCCTGATGTCGGACGAGGAGATGGCCGACGACCGGCACCCGATCGAGGCGCCGCAGGAGGTGCGGGCCCAGGTCATCGCGGACTTCAAGCAGGGCGCCGCCGAGTCCCAGTTCGGCCGCCGCAAGCTGGTGCGCAACACCATGTTCGGCGCGCTGGCCCTGGTGCCGCTCTCCGGCGTGGTGCTGCTGCGCGACCTCGGCCCGCTGCCGGGTGACAAGCTGCGGCACAGCCGCTGGCGGGAGGGCTCGCTGATCATCAACGAGTCCACCCAGCAGCCGCTGCGCCCCGAGGACATCCCGGTCGGCGCGCTGGTGCAGGCGATGCCCGAGGGCCTCGACCCGCACGACCACGATTTCCAGGTGGAGATCGCCAAGGCCGCGGTCATGCTGGTGCGTCTCGAGCCCGAGGACATCAAGGACCGGCAGTCCGCGGACTGGGGCCACGAGGGCATCCTCTGCTACTCCAAGATCTGCACCCACATCGGTTGCCCCGCGACGCTGTACGAGCAGCAGACCCACCACGCGCTCTGCCCCTGCCACCAGTCGACGTTCGACCTCGCGGACGGCGCCCGGGTGATCTTCGGCCCGGCGGGGCACCCCCTGCCGCAGCTGCGGATCACGGTGAACGAAGACGGCTACCTCGCTGCGCTCGGCGACTTCGAGGAGCCCCCAGGCCCGAGCTTCTGGGAGCGCGGATGAGTACGGCAACGGAAACCTCCAAGGCGACGGACGACGCCCCGCGGAACCGCGGCAAGGCGCCCGCGGGTGAGCGGGTCGCCGACTGGGCCGACGGCAGGCTTGGCATCTACACGCTCGCCAAGGCCAACATGCGGAAGATCTTCCCCGACCACTGGTCGTTCCTGCTGGGGGAGATCGCCCTCTACAGCTTCATCATCCTGATCCTGACGGGCGTCTACCTCACGCTCTTCTTCGTGCCGAGCATGGCCGAGGTCGAGTACCACGGGTCGTTCGAGCCCATGCAGGGCCTGCTGATGAGCGAGGCGTACGCGTCGGCCCTCGACATCAACTTCGAGGTCCGCGGTGGCCTGCTGGTCCGGCAGATCCACCACTGGGCGGCGCTGATCTTCGTCGTCGGCATCTTCATGCACATGCTGCGGGTGCTGTTCACCGGCGCCTTCCGCAAGCCGCGCGAGATCAACTGGCTCTTCGGCTTCCTGCTGCTGGTGCTGGCGATCTTCACCGGCCTCACCGGCTACTCGCTGCCGGACGACTCGCTCTCCGGCATCGGCATCCGGCTGATGGAGGCGGCGATCCTGGCGGTGCCGGTGGTCGGCTCCTACCTCCAGATGTTCCTCTTCGGCGGCGAGTTCCCGGGGCACGACATCATCCCGCGGTTCTTCGTGGCGCACGTGCTGCTGCTGCCGGGGATCATGCTGGGCCTGGTGGTGGCGCACCTGATCCTGATCGTCTACCACAAGCACACCCACTACGCGGGCCCCGGCCGCACCAACGACAACGTGGTCGGCTACCCGCTGCTGCCCGTCTACATGGCCAAGGCCGGTGGCTTCTTCTTCCTGGTCTTCGGCGTGATCACGATCATCGCGGCCACGGTGACCATCAACCCGATCTGGCTGCTCGGCCCCTACCGGCCCGACCAGGTGTCCACGGACGCCCAACCGGACTGGTACCTGGGCTTCTCCGAGGGCCTGGTCCGGATGATGCCCGGCTGGGAGTGGGTGCTGCCCGGCGGCTACACGCTCAACTTCGGGCTGCTGATCCCGCTGGCGGTCTTCCCGCTGATGCTCGCGGTGATCGGCCTCTACCCGTTCTTCGAGGGCTGGGTCACCAAGGACCACCGCGAGCACCACATCGCGCAGCGTCCGCGCAACGCGCCGACCAGGACCGGCTTCGGCGTGGCCTGGCTGACCGCGTTCGCCGTCACCACCATCGGCGGTGGCAACGACCTGTTCGCGATCCACTTCAACCTGTCGATCAACGCGATCACGTGGTTCTGTCGGATCGGCTTCTTCGTGCTGCCGGTGATCGCGTTCTTCGTCACCCGGCGGATCTGCCTCGGCCTCCAGCGCCGGGACCGCGACAAGGTGCTGCACGGCCGCGAGACCGGCATCATCAAGCGGCTGCCGCACGGCGAGTTCATCGAGGTGCACGAGCCGCTGTCGCAGGAGAAGCTGCACCTGCTCACCTCGCACGACCAGCACGCGCCGTACGAGGTCGGCCCGGAGACCGACGAGAACGGCGTCCGGCGCCGGATCGGCCCGGTCGAGCGGGTGCGGGCCAGGATCAGCCGCGGCTACTACGGCGAGCAGGCGCAGATCCCCAAGCCGACCCGCGAGGAGTACCGGGAGATCACGAGCAGCCACGGTCACCACTGACCGTCCGCGCTCCCGGCCTCGGTGGCCCCCGCCCGTGCACGGGCGGGGGCCACTCGCGCTATAGGCTCTGGCCCAAGGCCAAGCGACGGCCGCTGCCACACGAAGCCAGAGGTGATTCCCATGAGCGCTGTGATCCCCGCCGGAGGCGACCGAGCGGCGGCGCGCACCTGGCCGGACGTGCTGAGCGCGCTGATCGCGGGCCGCGACCTGACGACCGACGAGGCCGCCTGGGCCATGAACCGGATCATGGCCGGCGAGGCCACCGACGCCCAGATCGCCGGCCTCGCGGTGGGGCTGCGGGCCAAGGGCGAGACGGTCACCGAGGTGTCGGGCCTGGTCCGGGCCATGTACGAGCACGCCAACCTGATCGAGGTGCCAGGACCGACCGTGGACATCGTGGGCACCGGCGGCGACCGGGCCAAGACGGTGAACATCTCCACGATGGCCGCCATTGTGGTGGCCGGCGCCGGTCTCCGGGTCGTCAAGCACGGCAACCGGGCGGCGTCCAGCGCGAGCGGCGCGTCCGACGTGCTCGAGAAGCTCGGCGTCAACCTGGAGCTGACGCCGGAGCGGGTCGCGGAGGTCGCCCTGGAGGCGGGGATCACCTTCTGTTTCGCGGTGAAGTTCCACCCGGCGCTCCGGCACGTGGGCGCGGCGCGTCGCGAGTTGGGCGTCGCGACCGTCTTCAACTTCCTCGGCCCGCTGACCAACCCGGCGCGGGTCAGGGCCCAGGCCACGGGCGTGGCGGACGCCAGGATGGCGCCGATCATGGCCGGCGTGCTGGCCGAGCGCGGCTCCTCGGCGCTGGTCTTCAGGGGCGACGACGGGCTCGACGAGCTGACGGTCACCGCGCCCTCGACGGTGTGGGTCGTGCGGGACGGCCAGGTGGCCGAGGAGCGGTTCGACCCGCGGAGCGTCGGCCTCGCGCTGGCCCCGGTCGAGGCCCTGCGGGGCGCGGACGCGGCCTACAACGCGGACGTGGCGCGGCGCGTCCTGGACGGCGACACCGGCCCGGTGCGGGACGCGGTGCTGCTCAACGCGGCGGCGGCGCTCGTCGCCGCCGCCGGCCCGACGGACGCGCCGCTGGCCGAGCAGATCGAGGGAGCGATGGGGCGAGCCGCACACGCGATCGACTCAGGCGCGGCCCGCGAGACGCTCCACCGCTGGTCCTCCGCGACCCACGCCTGACAGCGCGGTTCCGCTGCGCGCTCGGCGTAGGCCACGGCGCGGGCGCGGGCGCGCACGGCCCGCAGGCCCGGGCCACCGGTGCGCTCCGCGCGCACCCGGTGCGTTGTTGCGCTGGCGCGCGGCTTACGGCCGTGCCGGCCCGCGGCTCGGGCCGTGTGGCCCGGCGGCGAAGCCGCCACGGGCCCGCACCGCGCGCAGCGCGCCCGAAGGGGCGGGTGGGCGG
>NZ_SMKC01000234.1 GCF_004348315.1 Streptomyces sp. 8K308
GGGAAAATCCCGCGCGGAGCGCCTGGCAGCACCCGGCGGCGCAGCCGCCGCGGACCCGGCCGCCGGGCCGTCCCGGCGGCGAACCGGTGGGCCATCGCCCACGCACAGCGCAGCGAAAGGCAAGGCGTACGCTCGACGACGGATCGAGTCAGACACCGCAGAGGGGACGAACCGTGCCGGTCGAGGGGCGACGCGACAGCCGTTTCGGGCAACTGCTGCGCCGGGGTTTCACCGCCCCCCGCACCGCGGAGCAGCTGCTCGACAGCCCCACGCTGCGCCCCGTCGCCACCGACGGCCCGCTGCTCGACGCGCTCGGCGCCACCGCCGACCCGGATCTCGCGCTCCGCTCGCTGGCCCGCCTCGTCGACGCGCTGCCCGCCGGCGAGCGTGCGCCGCTGCTCGACACCCTGCTCGCCGCCAAGCCGCTGCGCGACCGGCTGCTCGGGGTGCTCGGCGCCTCCGAGGGGCTCGGCGACCGGCTGGCCAGGCATCCGGACGAGTGGCAGGCGCTGGTTGCCTTCGAGACGGCCGACCTGCACCCCGGTACCGCCGAGTTCGAGGTCGCGCTGGCGCCCGCCACCGACCCCGACGCGCTGCGCGTCCGCTACTACCGGGCGTTGCTGACCATCGCAGCCCGCGACATCACCGGCACCACCAGCTTCGCCGAGACCGCCGCCGAGCTCGCCGACCTCGCCACCGCGACGCTGCGCGCCGCGCTCGACATGGCGAGACGCGAGGCGCCGGCCGACGCCGCCGCCTGCCGGCTCGCGGTCATCGGCATGGGCAAGTGCGGCGGCCGCGAGCTCAACTACGTGTCGGACGTCGACGTGATCTTCGTCGCCGAGCCCACCGAGGGTGTCGAGGAGGGCCCGGCGCTGCAGGCCGCCACCCGGCTCGCCGCCCGCATGATGCGGATCTGCTCCGACACCACGGCCGAGGGCACGATCTGGCCGGTCGACGCCAACCTCAGGCCAGAGGGGCGCAACGGTCCGCTCGTCCGCACCCTGGAGAGCCATCTCGCTTACTACCGCCGTTGGGCCAAGACGTGGGAGTTCCAGGCGCTGCTCAAGGCCCGCCCGATCGCCGGCGACCTCGACCTCGGCGCCGAGTACGGCGCCGCCGTCGCGCCCCTGGTGTGGCGGGCCGCCGAGCGGGAGAACTTCGTACCCGACGTGCAGCGGATGCGCCGTCGGGTCGAGGAGTCGATCCCGGCCGCGCACGCCGAGCGGGAGCTCAAGCTCGGCCCCGGCGGGCTGCGCGACGTGGAGTTCGCCGTCCAACTGCTCCAGCTCGTGCACGGCCGCACCGACCCCGAGCTGCGGCACGCCACCACCCTCGACGCGCTGGCGGCGCTGGCCGCCGGCGGCTATGTCGGCCGGCAGGACGCCGCGTCGCTCGACGCCTCCTACCGCTTCCTGCGGACCGTCGAGCACCGTCTCCAGCTGCACCGGCTGCGCCGCACCCACCTGATGCCGGCCGACGACGTGGAGCTGCGCAGGCTCGGCCGCTCGCTCGGCTTCCTCGGCGAGCCGGTCCAGGAGCTGACTGCGGCCTGGCGCCGGCACACGGCCGCCGTCCGCCGGCTGCACGAGAAGCTGTTCTACCGCCCGCTGCTCGACGCCGTCGCCCGCCTCGGCGGCGATGGGCAGGTGCGGCTCGGTGAGGCGGCCGCCCGCGAGCGGCTCGTGGCCCTCGGCTACGCCGACCCGGCCGCCGCGCTGCGTCATCTCTCGGCGCTGGCCGCGGGCGTGAGCCGCAAGGCGGCGATCCAGCGGACGCTGCTGCCGGTGCTGCTCGACCGGTTCGCGGACTCGGCCGACCCCGACGCCGGCCTCCTCAACTTCCGCAAGGTGTCCGACGAGCTCGGCACCAGCCCCTGGTACCTGCGGCTGCTGCGCGACGAGGGCGCGGCGGCCGAGAACCTGGCCCGGGTGCTGTCCGCCGGCCGTTTCGCGCCCGACCTGCTGCTGCGCGCCCCCGAGGCCGTCGCGCTGCTCGGCGACCCGGCGGGCCTTCGTCCTCGCGAACGGTCGGCGCTCATCCAGGAGGCGCTGGCCGCCGTGGGCCGCGCCGGCTCGCCGGAGCAGGCCGTCGCCGTGGCGCGCGGCATCCGCCGCCGCGAGCTGTTCCGCACCGCGGCCGCCGACATCATCGACGCGTTCCCGCCCGAGGGCGGCCAGGCGACCGAGGACCCGGGCGCGGTGCTCGACCGGGTCGGCGACGCCGTCACCGACATCAACGCCGCCGCGATCGCCGCCGCCCTGCGCGCGGCCACCACGGCGACCACGCCGGACGGTGCCGAGCCGCCCACCAGGCTCGCCGTCATCGCCATGGGCCGGTTCGGCGGTCACGAGCTGGCGTACGGCTCGGACGCCGACGTGATCCTGGTCCACGAGCCGCGCGAGGGCGTCGACGAACAGGAGGCCGCCAAGGTCGCGTTCGCCATCGCCAACGAGATGATCCGGCTGCTGCAACTGCCGAGTATCGACCCCCCGCTGCTGATCGACGCCGCGCTCCGCCCGGAGGGCCGCAACGGGCCGCTGGTCCGCTCCCTCGCCAGCTACGCCGCCTACTACCGCCGCTGGTCACTGGTCTGGGAGAGCCAGGCGCTGCTGCGCGCCGAGCCGGTGGCCGGCGACGCCGACCTGGGCGCCCGCTTCGTCGAGCTCGTCGACCCGCTGCGCTACCCGGCCGACGGGCTCGGCGAGGAGCCGGTGCGCGAGATCCGCCGCCTCAAGGCCCGGATGGAGTCGGAGCGGCTGCCGCGCGGCGCCGACCCCACCACCCACACCAAGCTGGGCCGCGGCGGGCTTTCCGACGTCGAGTGGACCGTCCAGCTGCTGCAACTGCGGCACGGCGCCGCCGTGCCGGCGCTGCGCACCACGAGGACCAGGGGCGCGCTGGCCGCCGCCCGCGCCGCCGGCCTGCTCTCCGATGAGGAGGCGGCGGTGCTCGACGAGGCGTGGGTGCTGGCCTCCCGGGTGCGGAACGCGGTGCTGCTGGTGCGCGGCCGGCCGCTCGACTCGTTCCCCAGCGACCCGCGCGAGACCGCGGCGGTGGCCCGCTACCTGGGCTACGAGCCGGGCGAGGTCGGCCGGATGCTGGACGACTACCGGCGCACCACGCGGCGCGCCAGGGGCGTCGTCGAGCAGCTGTTCTACGAGGGGTGAGCGGCGGTCTCGTCGGGGGCCGCGGGCTCCGGCGGGACGCGGCGCGGCAGCCGGTAGCACCAACGGCCGTACCAGAGTCGGGAGACCAGGTAGCCGAAGGCCAGGCACAGCATGCCGCCGACCGCGTCGAGCCAGAAGTGGTTGGCGGTGGCCACGATCACCAGCAGCGTGAAGACCGGGTACAGCGTCCCGAGGATCTTCAGCCACAGCGGCCTGGCGAGCGCGGCGATGGTGATGCCGCACCACAGCGACCAGCCGATGTGCATGGAGGGCATCGCCGCGTACTGGTTGGACACCTCGGCCATGGTGGTGCCCTCGGTGGACAGCGAGCCCCAGGTCTGGTGGACGGCCGCCGTGTCGATGAAGTCCATGCCCTCCATCAGCCGGGGCGGTGCCAACGGGAAGAAGTAGTAGCCGACCAGCGCCACGCCGGTGGTGGCGAACAGCACCAGGCGGGTGGCGCCGTAGCGCCCAGGATGGCTGCGGAAGAGCCAGGCGAGCACGCCCAGCGTCACCACGAAGTGCAGCGTGGCGTAGTAGTAGTTCAGCGGCACGATGAGCCAGGTCGCGCCCGCCAGGGCGTGGTTGACCGCGAGCTCGAAGTCGAGGCCGAGCTGCCCCTGGAGGTCCCAGATCCAGCGGGCGTGCCGCTGCGCCTCGTCGACCTGCGCGGGGGCGGCGTTGCGGATGACGGAGTAGATCCCGTAGCTGACGGCGATCAGCAGCAGCTCGAACCAGAGCTTGGGTCGGTGCGGGACGCGCAGCCTGGCCAGATGTCTCGGGCGTGCGGCCGGGTCCGCTGCCGACCGGTCGGTCACGGGCTTGGCCGCTTCCACTTGCTCTTGCTCTTCTTTCACCGTGACGCCGCTTGCCCCCATGGGCAGACAGTCTGCCAGAGCACCTCCGGCCCGCCGATCATCCCATGGTGTGTTCTTCCCCCCGCCCCCTCGTCCCACGGGTGGAGCAACCCCCTAGGGCGCGAGGTCGCTGCGCGGCTTGGCCGCGGCACGCGCCGCGCGTGCGCCGACCGGCTCACGGTCCGCGTCGCCCGCCGGAGGCTCCCTGAGGCGCCGCCGCGGTAGACCCCCTGACCACGAGTTCGGGCAGGAAGACGAACTCGCTTGGTGGGGCCGGGGTGCCGCCGATCTCCTCGAGGAGGGCGCGGACGGCGGCCTGCCCCATGGCCGGGACCGGTTGGCGGATCGTCGTCAGCGGCGGGTCGGTGAAGGCGATCAGCGGCGAGTCGTCGAAGCCGATGACCGAGCAGCCTTCGGGGACCGCGTGCCCACGCTGCCGCGCCGCGCGGATCGCGCCGAGCGCCATCATGTCGCTGGCGCAGATCACCGCCGTGCAGCCGCGGTCGAGCAGGGCGCCGGCCGCCGCCTGGCCGCCCTCCAGCGTGAACAGCGAGTGCTCCACGTCCCGGCCGGCCTCCTCCGCCGGGACGTCCAACTCCTCTCGCATGGCCTGGAGATAGCCCTCGATCTTCCGCCGCACCGGCACGAAGCGGGCCGGGCCGAGCGCCAGGCCGATCCGCCGGTGGCCGAGCGAGGCCAGGTGCGTGACGGCGAGCCGCATCGCCGCCCGGTCGTCGGGTGAGACGAAGGGCGCCCGCACCTTCGGCGAGAAGCCGTTGATCAGCACGAACGGCACGCCGTGCCCGCGCAGCCGCTCGTAGCGCGCCATGTCGGCGCTGGTGTCGGCGTGCAGGCCCGAGATGAAGATGATGCCGGCGACCCCGCGCTCCACCAGCATCCCCGTGAGCTCGTCCTCCGTCGATCCGCCGGGCGTCTGGGTCGCGAGGACCGGTGTGTAGCCCTGCCGGGTCAGCGCCTGGCAGATGACCTGCGCGAACGCCGGGAAGATGGGGTTCTCGAGCTCCGGGGTGATGAGCCCGACCAGGCCCGCGCTCCGCTTCTGCAGTCGCGCCGGCCGCTCGTACCCCAGCAGGTCGAGTGCGGTCAGCACGGATTCGCGGGTGGCGGAGGCGACACCGGGCTTGCCGTTGAGTACCCGGCTGACCGTCGCTTCGCTGACCCCCGCCTGGGCTGCGATGTCGGCAAGCCGTGCGGTCACAGCTCCGGACTGTACCCGCAGCGGAACCGGCGTGCCCACCTGCGGTGGGAGGTGGGCGTTGGACGCACGCTCAGCGCACGCTGGCGCTTGCCTTGCAGAAAGTTGCCGCAAGGTCTTTCCAAAACATTGCCCCACTGTTACGTTCCTGCCAGCCCGGCGCCGCAGTGGCGCGACGCAGCGGGGCGGAACGCCTCGCCCCGTAACAGGGGTAACGCTTGAAGGAGTTCACATGCGGCGCAGCATAGGGATGACAGCCGCGGTCACGGCACTGGCTCTTGCCGCAACGGCTTGCGGCAGCGACGACGGCGATTCCGGTGGTGACGACGGCGCGGACGGCGAGCTGACCGGCACCGTCACCTTCTGGGACACCTCCAACGAGACCGAGGCCGAGGTCTTCCAGGCAGTCGCCGAGGACTTCGAGGCCGAGAACCCGGGCGTCACCGTCGAGTACGTCAACATCGGCTTCGACGACGCGCAGAACCGGTTCAAGAACGCGGCCGGCGCCAACGAGGCGCCCGACGTGATGCGCACCGAGGTCGCCTGGGTCGCCGACTTCGCCAGCCTCGGCTACCTCTACCCGCTAAACGACACCGCGGCCGTCGAGAACCAGGACGACTTCCTCGACCAGGCGTGGGCCAGCACCCAGTACGAGGGACAGACCTACGCCGTCCCCCAGGTCACCGACACCCTCGCGCTCTTCTACAACCGGAGCCTGCTCGAGGAGGCCGGCGTCGAGGTGCCCGAGTCGCTCGACGACATCGAGGCATCGCTGCCCGCCTTCGAGGAACAGGGCGTCACCCCGCTCTACGTGCGCGGCGACGACGCCTACTGGTTCCTGCCCTTCCTCTACGGCGAGGGCGGCGACCTGGTCGACGACGAGGCGCAGCGCGTCACCATCGACGACGAGGCCGGCACCGCGGCCTTCGCCCGGATGAACCAGCTGATCGAGTCGGGCGCCGGCATCACCGACACCAGCGACGGCTGGGAGAACATGATGTCCGGCTTCGCCGAGGGCGAGGTCGCCATGATGATCAACGGCCCCTGGGCCATAGCCGACGCCACCGCCGCCCTCGGCGACGACCTCGGCGTCGCGCCCGTCCCCGCCGGCGGCCAGGCGCAGGGCGCCCCGCTCGGCGGCTGGAACTACGGCGTCTACGCTGGCACCCCGGACGCCGAGGCCTCCTTCGAGTTCGTCCGCTACATGAGCTCCGCCGCCGTCCAGCAGCGGATCACCGAGGAGCTGAGCCTGCTCCCCACCCGCGAGTCGGTCTACGCCGAGCAGTCCGTGCTGGACAACGAGATGGTGCAGTTCTTCAAGCCCGCCGTGGACGTGGCGCACGAGCGCCCCTGGATCCCGCAGGCCCAGTCGCTCTTCGAGCCGCTGCAAATCTCCATCGAGGCCATGCTCACCGGCTCCGCCTCGCCCGATGAGGCGGCCGCCGACACCGGCGACGCCTACCGCGACCTGCTCGAAGACTGGCAGTGAGACGTGCGCGGGGAGGGCTGGAACCATGGCCGCTGACACCGTGAACGCGCCGGGCACCGCCCCGGCAGCCCAGGCCGCGGGCGCCGAGCGCGCCCGCGGCCCCCGCCGCGGCCGGGGCGCGGACCGCGCGCCAGGGCCGCTGCGCCGGCGTCTCGCCACCTACTGGTACGCCTGGGCCATGATCGCCCCGGTGGTCGCCGTGATCGCGGTGATCATCGGCTGGCCGCTGGTCCGCGGCGTCTACCTCTCGCTGACCGACGCGGACGAGGCCAACGTCGAGCGCACCATCGGCGTCAACACCATCGAGGCCACCTACGAGTTCGTCGGCCTGGAGAACTACACCCGGATCCTCCAGGACGGCGACTTCTGGGACCGGCTCGGCTGGACCGTCGTGTGGACCGTGGCCTGCGTCGGCATCACGTTCCTCATCGGCCTGGGCCTGGCGGTCATGCTCAACCGCTCCTTCCGTGGCCGCACCCTCTACCGGATGGCGCTCATCCTGCCCTGGGCCATCCCCGCGTTCGTCTCCGTCTTCGCCTGGCGGATGCTCTACAACGAGCGCAACGGCATCCTCAACAGCCTGCTGGACAAGGCCGGCGTCGAGGGCATCAGCTGGCTCTCCGACCCGACCTGGGCCAAGGTCGCCGTCATCGCCGTCAACATCTGGCTCGGCGTGCCGTTCATGCTGATCGCCATGCTCGGCGCCCTGCAGTCCATCCCCGCCGAGCAGTACGAGGCGGCCGAGATGGACGGCGCCGGGCCCTGGCAGCGGTTCACCAACATCACGCTGCCCGGCGTCCGTTCCGTCAGCATGACCGTGGTGCTGCTGAGCACCATCTGGACCTTCAACATGTTCCCGGTGATCTTCCTGCTGACCCGGGGCGGGCCGGCCGGATCCACCGACATCCTGGTGACCGAGGCCTACCGGCTCGCCTTCGTCTCCAGCCCGCGCGACTTCGCCAACTCGGCCGCCTGGGGCGTGCTCATCCTGCTGCTCCTGGTGCTGTTCGCGATCGGCTACCGCAGGGCCCTCCGCAGGCAGGGAGAGGTGTGGTGACCATGACCACCGCCGACATCACGACACACGTCCGACCGGACCAGCGGCGAGGCCGCCCCAGGAGGCGCGGCGAGCGCTCCCGGCTCGCCTCCGTCGGGCTCCACCTCACGCTGCTCGGCGCCGCGCTGATCGCGGTCTTCCCCCCGCTCTGGCTGCTGGTCACCTCCTTCAAGCCCAAGAGCGACACCTTCACCCTCTCGTTCCTCTCCGGCTTCACGCTCGACAACTACGACCACGTCATCAACGACACCGAGTTCCTCACCTGGTTCGGCAACTCGGTGCTGATCGTGCTCCTCACCACCGTCATCGGCGTGCTGATCTCCTCCACCACCGGCTACGCGCTCAGCCGCTTCCGCTTCCCCGGCATGCGCCCGCTGATGTGGACCCTGCTGATCACGCAGATGTTCCCCATGGCGGTGCTGATCGTGCCGCTCTACAACCTGATGTCGCGCTACGGCCTGCTCAACCAGCCCGTCGCGCTCGTCGTCACCTACCTGACCATCGCGGTGCCGTTCTGCGCCTGGATGATGAAGGGCTTCTTCGACACCATCCCGGTCTCCATCGACGAGTCGGGACGGGTCGACGGCCTCTCGCCCTTCGGCACCTTCTGGCGGCTCGTCATGCCGCTGGCCAGGCCGGGTCTCGCCGTCACCGGCTTCTACACCTTCGTCACCGCCTGGGCCGAGGTCGCCTACGCCACCGCCTTCATGACCGGCGAGGAGAACCTCACGCTCGCCGGCGGCCTGCAGACCTTCGTCAACCAGCACACCCAGGACTGGCACCTGATGACCGCCGCCGCCGTGCTCATAGCCGTGCCCGCCACGCTCGTCTTCGGCTACGCGCAGCGCCACCTGCAGTCCGGCCTCACCGCCGGCGCGACGAAGTCCTGACCCGGCACCGCCAAGACGCCGTCCTGATCGGCCCCAACCACACAGGGATGACATGACACAGCACCTCGCCGACCGCACCGAGCCGACCAGCCCTGAGCCGACCAGCCCCGGCGCCCCGAGCCGGCCCGACTGGTGGCGTGACGCTGTCATCTACCAGGTCTACCCGCGTTCCTTCGCCGACGGCAACGGGGACGGCATGGGCGACCTGCCCGGCATCCGCAGCCGTCTGCCCTACCTCGCCGCACTTGGCGTGGACGCCGTGTGGCTCAGCCCGTTCTACGCCTCGCCCCAGGCCGACGCGGGCTACGACGTCGCCGACTACCGCGCCATCGACCCCATGTTCGGCGACCTGCACGACGCCGACGCGCTCATCCGCGACGCCCACGACCTCGGCCTGCGGATCATCGTCGACCTGGTGCCCAACCACTCGTCCGACCAGCACGAGTGGTTCCAGCGCGCGCTGCGCCAGGGCCCGGGATCCCCGCTGCGCGACCGCTACCACTTCCGCCCCGGCAAGGGCCCGACCGGCGAACTCCCGCCCAACGACTGGGAGTCCATCTTCGGCGGCCCCGCGTGGACCCGTACGAAGAACCCGGACGGCACCCCGGGCGAGTGGTACCTCCACCTCTTCGCGCCCGAACAGCCCGACCTCAACTGGGACAACCCCGCCGTCCACGACGAGTTCCGCTCCGTGCTGCGCTTCTGGCTCGACATGGGCGTCGACGGCTTCCGCGTCGACGTCGCGCACGGCCTCATCAAGGCGGCCGGGCTGCCCGACATGGGCCAGCCGGGCCAGCTCAAGCTGCTCGGCACCGACGTGCTGCCCTTCTTCGACCAGGACGGCGTCCACGAGATCTACCGCTCCTGGCGCAAGATCCTCGACGAGTACCCGCACCAGCGGATCGCCGTCGCCGAGGCCTGGACCCCCAACGCCGACCGAACCGCGCTCTACGTCCGTCCCGACGAGCTGCACCAGGCGTTCAACTTCCACTACCTGACCACCCCCTGGGACGCCACCGAGCTGCGCCGCGTCATCGACAGCTCACTCGACTCGATGCGCCCCGTCGGCGCCCCCACCACCTGGGTGCTCTCCAACCACGACGTCGTCAGGCACCGCACCAGGCTCGGCGACAGCCTGGCCCGCGCGAGGGCCGCCACCCTGCTGATGCTGGCGCTGCCCGGCTCCGCCTACCTCTACCAGGGCGAGGAGCTCGGCCTGCCCGAGGTCGTCGACCTGCCGGACGAGGTGCGCCAGGACCCGGCGTTCTTCCGGCGCGGCCACCACGACGGCGCGGCCGGCGACGGCCAGGACGGCCTGCGGGACGGCTGCCGCGTGCCGATCCCGTGGACCGCGCAGGGCAGCTCCTACGGCTTCGGCAGCGGCGGCAGCTGGCTGCCGCAGCCGGCGGCCTGGGGCAAGCTGTCGGTCGACGAACAGACCGGCGACCCCGCCGCCACCCTCGAGCTGTACCGGGCGGCGCTCGCCATCCGGCGCGAGCAGCCGGCGCTCGGCGCGGGCGACAGCGTCGAGTGGCTGCCCACCCCGCCCGGCGTGCTGGCCTTCAGGCGGGTCGGCGGGGAAGGTTCGGCCGTGGTCTGCGCCGTCAACACCACGGGAGAGCCCGTGGAGTTGCCCGAGATCCTGCCCCAGGCCGGCAGCCCGCTGCTCGCCAGCGGCCCCGGCCAGGAGGGAGCCACCCTCCCGGCCGACACCACCGTCTGGTGGCGGGGGTGACGGAGCCGGGCCCGGACGCCAGGACCGCCCGGCTCGCCGACCTCGCCCAGCAGGCCCGGGTCAGCGAGGCCACGGTCAGCCGGGTGCTCAACGGCAAGTCGGGCGTGGCGGCGGCCACCCGGCAGCGGGTGCTCGCCGCCCTCGACGTCCTCGGCTACGAGCGCCCGCTGCGCCTGCGGCAACGCAGCGCCGGGCTCATCGGCCTGGTCATCCCCGAGCTGACCAACCCGATCTTCCCCGCCTTCGCCCAGGTGATAGAGCAGGCGCTCGCCGGCCACGGCTACACCCCGGTGCTCTGCACGCAGTCGCCCGGCGGCGCCACCGAGGACGAACTCGTCGACCAGCTCGTCGAACGCGGCGTCACCGGCATAGTCTTCCTGTCCGGACTGCACGCCGACACCACGGCCGACCCGGCGCGCTACGCCAGGCTGAGCGGTCGCGGCGTGCCGTTCGTGCTGATCAACGGCTTCAACGAGCGGATCAACGCGCCGTTCGTCTCCCCGGACGACGGCGCGGCCGCCCGGATCGCGGTGCGCCACCTGCGGGCGCTCGGCCACGAGCGGATAGGTCTTGCCGTGGGCCCGCAGCGTTTCGTGCCCGTCCAGCGCAAGGTGGCGGGCTTCGCCGCCGAGCTCGACGGGCGCGGCGTCATCCGGCACACCCTCTACAGCGTGGCGGGCGGGCAGGCGGCCACCGCCGCGCTGCTCGACGCCGGCTGCACGGGGATCGTCTGCGGCAGCGACATGATGGCGCTCGGCGCCATCCGGGCGGTGCGGCAGCGCGGCCTCGACGTGCCGACCGACGTGTCCGTGGTCGGCTACGACGACTCGGACCTGTTCGCCTTCACCGACCCGCCGCTGACCACCCTCCGACAGCCGGTGCGCGCCATGGCGAGCGCCGCGGTCGACACCCTGCTCGAGGAGATAGGCGGCAACCTGGTGCAGCACACCGAGTTCGTCTTCCAACCCGAGTTGGTGGTCCGCGGCTCCACCGCGGCGGCGCCGGCGGTGGGTGGGGGGTGACGGCCGTGGGGCG
>NZ_SMKC01000235.1 GCF_004348315.1 Streptomyces sp. 8K308
CGTGTCGTACCCTTCGCGGTCGTCGTTGCGGCCCTGTGCGCTGCCTCCGGGCGAGGTGCAGCCGAGCAGGGTGGCGGTCGCGGTGAGGAGAACCATCGGTAAAACGATTAACCCGCTGCGCATGCTCGGTAGATACCCATGCGCGGCGTCCGGCAAATGGGGGGTTCTGGGCAACTCTCCGCGCGGATCAGGCCAGAAAGAAGGCTTATAGCGACAGCAAATGATCTTATGTGCTCGAATGCGGCTTTCCGGCACCCGAGGAGGCACCGTATGCGCCGAACACCACGCCTCGCTCGGGCCGCCGCCGGTGGCCTGGCCCTGGCTGCGGTGCTCGCCGGCTGCGGGAGCGGCTACGGCTCGGGCGACGGGCCCGAGGGGGTGGTCAGGGCCTCCTGGGGTGACCCGCAGCACCCGCTCGAGCCGGCCAACACCAACGAGGTGCAGGGCGGCAAGGTCCTCGACATGATCTTTCGGGGGCTCAAACGTTACAACCCCGAGACCGGCCGGGCCGAGGACGCCATGGCCGAGTCGATCACCACCGACGACCAGCGGAACTTCACTGTCCGGATCAAGGACGGCTGGACCTTCCAGGACGGCACCCCGGTCACCGCCCGCTCCTACGTGGACGCCTGGAACTACGGCGCCCACATCGACAACGCCCAGGTCGCGAGCTACTTCTTCCAGTTCATCGACGGCTACGACGAGGTCCACCCGGACGAGGAGGGCGCCGAGGCCACCGCCGACACCCTCAGGGGCCTGCGGGTGGTGGACGACCACACCTTCACCGTCCGGCTCAGCGAGCCGTTCTCGCTGTGGCCCGACACCCTGGGCTACGCCGCCTACGCCCCGCTGCCCCGCTCGTTCTTCGAGGACCACGACGCCTGGCTGGCCAAGCCGGTGGGCAACGGCCCGTACCGCGTCGACGCGTACCACAGAAACGAGTCCATGAAGCTGGTCAGGTACGAGGAGTACGCGGGCCAGGACCGGGCCAGGAACAAGGGCGTCGAACTCCGCGTCTACACCGACAACGACACGGCCTACACCGATCTCCGGGCGGGCAACCTCGATCTGGTCGACGACGTCCCGGCCGCGCAGCTCGCCAACGCGCGGGCCGACCTCGGCGACCGCTACCTCAACCGGCCGGCCGGCATCATCCAGACCGTCGCCTTCCCGCTCTACGACGAGCGCTGGCAGGGCGAGGACGGGCGAAAGCTCCGCCAGGGCCTGTCCATGGCCATCGACCGGGAGGCCATCACCTCCCGGATCTACCACGACACCCGCACCCCCGCCTCCGACTTCACCTCGCCCGTGCTCGGCGAGGACGGCGGCTGGCAGGAGGGCCTGTGCGGCCGGGTTTGCGAGTACCACCCGGATCGCGCGCGGGAGCTGATCGAGGAGGCGGGCGGGCTGCCGGGCGGCGGGATCACCCTGACCTCCAACGTCGACACCGGCTCCCACCGGCAGTGGATGGACGCGGTCTGCAACAGCGTCAACAACGCCCTGGACGACGGCGAGGCGTGCACCGTGGAGCCGGTGCCCACCTTCGCCGACTTCCGCAACCGGGTCGGCGATCAGCGGATGTCGGGAATGTTCAGATCCGGCTGGCAGATGGACTATCCGCTGATCCAGAACTTTCTCCAACCCATCTACTACACCGACGCCTCCTCCAACGACTCCGGCTACAGCAGCGACGAGTTCGACGAGCTCGTTGACCGGGCCAACGCCAGCCCGGACGAGGCCGCCGCCGTGAGCGCCTTCCGGGAGGCGCAGGGCGTGCTGATGGACGACCTGCCGGCCATCCCGCTCTGGTACCAGAACGGCACCGCGGGACACTCGGAGCGGCTCAGCGACGTGCGGCTCAACCCGTTCTCCGTGCCCGTCTTCACCGACATCCGGGTGAGCTGAGCCGACATGACGCGCTACCTGGTCAGACGCCTCGTCCAGACGGTCCCGGTGTTCTTCGGCGCCACCTTCCTCATCTTCGTGATGGTCTACGCGCTCGGCGACCCCGTCGCGGCACTCTTCGGCGACCGCGGCCCCGACCCGGCGACCGCCGCCGCGCTGCGCGCCGAGTTCCACCTCGACGAGCCGCTGTGGCGGCAGTACGTGCGCTACATGGGCCGGATCCTCACCGGGGACTTCGGCACCGCGTTCAACGGAGAGCCCGTCACCGAGCTGATGAGCCGGGCGTTCCCGATCAGCTTCCGGCTGATGGTGATCGCCCTGGTGCTGGAGATGGTCATCGGGATCGCCCTCGGCGTCGTCACCGGACTGCGGCGTGGCCGGCCGCTCGACACCTCGGTGCTGATGCTCACCCTCGGCGTGATCGCCGTCCCCACCTTCGTGCTCGGCACCACGGCCCAGTACCTGTTCGGCGTCCGGCTCGGCTGGGTCAGTCCGGCCGTCAGCCCCGACCCCACGGTCACCGAGCTGCTGCTGCCGGGGCTCATCCTCAGCCTGGTCTCGCTCGCCTACGTCACCCGCCTCACCAGGACCTCCGTCGCCGAGAACGCGCGCGCCGACTACGTCCGCACCGCCATCGCCAAGGGCCTGCCGCGCCGCCGGGTCACCGTGCGCCACCTGCTGCGCAACTCGCTGATCCCGGTGGTCACCTACCTCGGCGCGGACATCGGCACGCTGATGGCCGGGGCGATCGTCACCGAGCGGATCTTCAACATCCAGGGCGTCGGCTACCAGCTCTACCAGGGGATCCTGCGGCAGAACTCGGCCACGGTGGTCGGCTTCGTGGTGGTGCTGGTGCTGGTCTTCCTGCTGGCGAACCTGCTCGTCGACGTTCTCTACGCCGTACTCGACCCGAGGATCCGCTATGCCTGACGACCTCCCGGTCGGGCCAGCCACCCCCGACCCGCCGCCGGCCGACTCGCCGGCGGCGGCCGGCGACAGCATCGGCGAGTCGGTGGCCGGCCCGTCGTCGCCGTCGGTTGACCCGTCGGCGTCGCCGGCCGACCCGTCACCGGCGCCGGCTGGTCCGGGGCCTGGGTCGTCGTCGGCGGAGGGCGAGGCCCTCGACGGCGCGTCGCCGTCGCCGTCGTCGGCTGACGCGTCTGCGTCGCAGGCCGGCCGGTCGCCGGCGGCGGCTGGGGCGTTGGCGGCGGAGGGCGAGGCTCTCGATGGCGTGTCGCCGTTGTCGCCTGCCCCGGCGGGAGGCGACTCGCCGCCGGCCGACTCGTCGTCGCCGATGCCGGCGTCGGCTGGCGCGGCGGGGGCCGGCTCGACACCGGCAGGTCCGCCGGTCGGCCCGTCGCCGATGCCGTCGTCGGCTGACGAGTCCGCGTCGCAGAGTGGCCCGTCGTCGGCGTCGGCTGGTTTGTCGTCACCGCTGGCGCCGTCCGGTCCGACACCGTCGCAGGCGTTGGCTGGCCACGCGGCGGCCAGCGCCGTCGCGGCGCCGGCGGTGGGCGGGGGTGGCGTCGCTCAGCCGGAACCGGCCGAGCCGCGAGGGCTGTGGACGGACGCCTGGCACGACCTGCGGCGCAACCCCGTCTTCGTGGTGTCCGCGCTGCTGATCCTCTTCCTCACGGTGATCGCGCTCTGGCCGGGGCTGATCGCCACCCAGGACCCGCAGCGCTGCGAGCTCGGCCGCTCCCTGGAAGGGCCGAGCCCGGGGCACTGGTTCGGCTTCGACACCCAGGGCTGCGACGTCTACACCCGCACCGTCCACGGCGCCCGCGCCTCGATCGCGGTCGGGGTCTGCGCGACCCTGGGCGTGGCCCTGCTCGGCTCGGTGGTCGGCGGCCTCGCCGGCTTCTTCGGCGGCTTCTGGGACGGCCTGCTCTCCCGGCTCACCGACGTCTTCTTCGGCGTCCCGATGGTGCTCGGCGCCATCGTCCTCCTGTCGATGGTCACGCTGACCGGCATCTGGCCGGTGGTCGCGGTGATCGCGGCGCTCAGCTGGCCGGGGATCGCCCGGATCGCGCGCGGCGCGGTGCTCACCGCGAAGGAGCACGACTACGTGCAGGCCGCCAGGGCGCTCGGCGCCGGCACCCCACGGCTGCTGCTGCGGCACATCCTGCCCAACGCGATCGCGCCGGTCATCGTGATGGCGACGATCATGCTGGGCACCTTCGTCGCCCTGGAAGCCACCCTCAGCTACCTGGGCGTGGGCCTCAAACCCCCCAACGTCTCGTGGGGCGTGGACATCTCGGCCGCCTCCGACGGCATGCAGTTCCGCAACGCGCCGCACATCCTGCTCTACCCGGCGGCCGCGCTCAGCGTCACGGTGCTGGCCTTCATCATGCTCGGCGACGCCGTCCGGGACGCCCTCGACCCCAAGCTCAGGTGAAAGGCGCTGACCGCCCATGCTGCTCGAAGTCCAAGACCTGCGCGTTGAGTTCGACACCAGGGACGGAGTGGTCCGGGCGGTCGACGGGGTGAGCTACGCCGTGGACGCCGGCGAGACGCTGGCGGTGCTCGGCGAGTCCGGCTCGGGGAAGTCCGTGACCGCGCAGGCCGTGATGGGCATCCTCGACAGCCCGCCGGCGCGGATCACCGGCGGCCGGATCCTCTTCCGTGGCGAGGACGTGCTCGCCATGTCCGAGGAGCAGCGCCGTCGCATCAGGGGCGACAAGATCGCCATGATCTTCCAGGACGCGCTCTCCGCCCTCAACCCGGTGCTGTCCGTCGGCTTCCAGTTGGGGGAGATGTTCCGGGTGCACCGTGGCATGTCCCGAAGGGACGCCAGGGCCAGGGCCGTCGAGCTGATGGACCGGGTCCGCATTCCGGCGGCGAGGGAGCGGGTCGACGACTACCCGCACCAGTTCTCCGGCGGCATGCGGCAGCGGATCATGATCGCGATGGCGTTGGCCCTGGAGCCCGACGTGATCATCGCGGACGAGCCCACCACCGCCCTGGACGTGACCGTGCAGGCCCAGGTGATGGACCTGCTCGCCGAGCTGCGGCGGGACCTCGGCATGGCGCTCGTCCTCATCACCCACGACCTCGGGGTGGTCGCGGGCGTGGCCGACAAGATCGCGGTGATGTACGCCGGCCGCATCGTGGAGAACGCGCCGGTGCACGAGCTCTACAAGCGGCCCGCGCACCCCTACACCAGGGGCCTGCTGGACTCCATCCCGCGCCTCGACCACAAGGGCCGGGAGCTCTACGCGATCAAGGGCCTGCCGCCCACGCTCACCGCGATCCCCGCCGGCTGCGCCTTCAACCCGCGCTGCCCCGCCGCCCGCGAGATGTGCCGGGAGGACCCGGTGCCGCCGCTGGTGCGGGTGACCGGTCCCGAAGGCGGCCAGGGCGGCGGCCGGACCAGCGCCTGCCACTTCTGGAAGGAGACCTTCGGTGCCTGAGCCCATCCTCCAGGTGCGGGACCTGGTCAAACACTTTCCGCTTACCCAGGGCGTGTTGATCAGGCGCCAGGTCGGCGCGGTGCGCGCGGTCGACGGCGTCTCCCTCGACCTGCGGCCGGGCGAGACGCTGGGGGTGGTGGGGGAGTCGGGGTGCGGGAAGTCCACCGTGGCGCGGCTGCTCGTCGGGCTCGAGCGGCCCACGGCCGGCGAGATCCGCTATCGCGGCCAGGATCTTTCCCGGCTGTCGCGGCGCGCCCTGCGGGCGGCCCGTCGGAATATCCAGATGGTGTTCCAGGACCCCTATACGTCGCTGAATCCGCGCATGACGGTAGGGGATATCGTCGGCGAGCCCTTCGAGATCCATCCCGAGGTCGCGCCCAAGGGCGAGCGGCGGCGCCGGGTGCGGGAGTTGCTCGACGTGGTGGGGCTCAATCCGGAGTACCTCAACCGGTATCCGCACCAGTTCTCCGGCGGTCAGCGCCAGCGCATCGGCATCGCCCGCGCCCTGGCCCTCAACCCGGAGATCATCATCTGCGACGAGCCGGTCTCGGCGCTCGACGTGTCCGTGCGGGCCCAGGTGATCAACCTGATGGCGCGGCTCCGGCGCGAGTTCGGCCTCTCCTGTGTCTTCATCGCCCACGACCTGTCGGTGGTGCGGCATATCTCGGACCGGGTCGCCGTGATGTACCTGGGAAAGGTCGTGGAAATTGGGTCGCATCAGGAAATCTACGAACATCCGACCCACCCCTACACCCAGGCCCTGCTTTCCGCCGTCCCGGTCCCGGAGCCGGAGGCGAACCGGCGGGGCGAGCGGATCATCCTGCGGGGCGACGTCCCGTCACCGGCCGATCCGCCGACCGGATGCCCTTTCAGAACGCGGTGCTGGAAAGCGGCGGAGATCTGCGCGGAGGTGTCACCGCCGCTGGCCGTGCCTCTGGCGTTCGCGGGTGCGACGGGCGCGAGCGGTCACGAGTCCGCCTGTCACTACGCGACTTAGGGGCGGACGGAGCGCGGTCGTGCAACCGGGGCGGTGGACTCTCGGCCACACCGCCCCGGTCTACGGCACCCGCACGGCCGTACCGCCTCAGTCTGGGGCGTTCGCATATCGGTATAGGGTCCGGTGTGTTGCCGCCTTGTTAACACCCTCGGGGTCCCCACTTGTCCGCTCATTTCCGAAAGTGAGTGACGCTGTCAAGCACGTTCCTGTGTCAATCCGCGTAACCTTGGCTCGCAAATTGACCATCATAGGTTGATACCACTGCTACCCCTTGACGGGTAAGTCGGTGCCTTGCCACAGTCCCGCTCTACACGCATCGCACCGCGCGACCACACGTCGGGGGGACTGATGGGCAGCCAAACCGAGGCCGTCGAGGCCGAACTGGTAGGGCGTTCGCCGGGCCAACTGATGTGGCGTCGTTTCCGACGTGACCGAGTTGGCGTCATATCCGCCTGCGTGGTGCTCCTCTTCTTCCTACTCGGCCTGCTCGCGCCCGTCATCTCCGCCCTCTACGGGAAGGACCCCTACACCAGGTACGGGCAATTAGAGCCAGGGCTGCTCAACGAGTACGGCTATCCCGTCAAACCCAACGGCGGCATCGACGGGGAATTCTGGTTCGGAATTGAACCGAGCACCGGGCGCGACGTGTTCACCCTGCTTCTCTACGGAATACGCACCTCGCTGCTCATCGCCCTCGCCGTCACCGTCCTCGCCGTCCTCACCGCGATCGTCCTCGGCATCGCGGCCGGCTATCTCGGCGGCCGCTGGGACTTCGCCATCAGCCGCCTCATCGACCTGCTGATGGCCTTTCCACAGCAACTGTTCTTCGTGGCGTTCCTGCCGATCGTCACCACGCTCTTCGTGGACCCCAGAGAGGAGACACCCACCTACGTCAAGGTGGTGTCGATCATCGTCGTCCTCTGGGCGCTCGGCTGGATGACCCTGGGGCGCATCCTGCGCGGCGCCGCGCTCACCCTGAGGGAGCGCGAGTTCGTCGAGGCGGCCAGGGTCAGCGGCGCGTCCCCGTGGCGGATCATCCGCAAGGAGCTGCTGCCCAACGTGGTCTCGCCGATGCTCGTGCAGGCCACCTACATGCTGCCCAACTTCGTGACCACGGCCGCCGCCCTCTCCTTCCTCGGAGTCGGCCTGACAGAGCCCACCCCCGACTGGGGCCGGATGTTCGCCACCGCCGCCGAGGTCTACCGCAGCGACATCACCTACATGTTCTTCCCCGGAGTCTCCATGGTGGTCTTCGTGGTCGCCTTCAACCTCCTGGGAGATTCGGTCCGGGACGCGTTCGACCCCAAGACCGTCCGCTAGCCCCGCGACCGCCGCACCGTCACCTCCGCGAGCCAAGCCGACCAACGAAACGGGCAGGTGGGAACGTACCGATGAGCACCACAGCACGGCGCAGAGCACGCATCGCCGGGGTGGCCCTGGCCATGACCGGGGCGCTGATCCTCAGCGCCTGCAGCAGCGGCGGAGGCGGCGGTCCCGAGGGGGAGGGCGAAGGCGAGAGCCAGGGGCCCGAGACCGCGGCCGCGATCTCCTTCGGCGACGTCGAGGCGTCCACGGGACCCGCCGAGGAGGTCCCGGGCGCCACCCCCGGCGGCACCATCAACGTGCTCCAGGAGACCTCGCCCGACCACCTCGACCCGGCCCAGATCTACGTCGCCCACGAGTCCAACATCGCCCGCCTGATCCACCGCGGCCTCACCTACGTCCGGCTCGACAACGACGGGAACTACACGGTGGTCGGCGACCTGGCCACCGACTCGGGCACGGTCTCCGACGGCGGCCGCACCTGGACGTACACCCTCAAGGAAGACATCTACTTCAACGACGGCACCCCGATCACCTCGGCCGACGTCCGGCACACCATCGAGCGGATGTTCGCGCCGTTCATCACCCAGGGCCCCAGCTACCTCCAGCAGTGGCTGGCGGGAGCGGACGCCGCCGACTACCGCGAGCTGCTGCCCGAGGGCCCCTACGAGGGCGACCACCTGCCCGACTCGGTCCTGGAGACCCCGGACGAGCGGACCATCGTGTTCCGCTTCGCCGAGCCCCAGAACGACCTGCCGTACGCCCTGTCCATGCCCGGCTACGCCGTCGTCTCGGCCGAGGGCGACACCCAGCAGGCGTACGACCAGGACCCGGTTACCTCGGGCCCCTACGAGATCGAGGACTTCCGGCCGGGACGCTCCATGACCCTGGTGCGCAACGAGTACTGGCAGCCGGAGACCGACCCGGCGCGCAACGCCTACCCGGACAGCTACGAGATATCGTTCGGCCACAGCCTGGAGGACTCCACGGCCCGGCTGATGGCCGACAACGGCGAGAACCAGTACGCCACCAGCTTCAACAACGGCCTCGACGCCGGCAACGGCCCCACCGTGATGGAGGACCCGGAGCTGCGGGAGCGGCTGGTCGACGGCTACCAGCCGTACGTCGCCACCCTCGCCATCAACCTGGACCGCGTCACCGAGCTGCGGGTGCGGCAGGCCATCGCCTACGCCGTGCCGCTCAACGGCGTCCTCAACGCCTACGGCGGCAGCATCGGCGGCCAGTACGCCGGCGGCAACATCTCCCCGCTGCTCCCCGGCTACCAGGAGGGCTTCGACCCCTGGGGCAAGCTCGCCAACCCGCAGGGCGACATCGAGCGGGCCCGTGAACTCCTCGAGGAGGCCGACGCGGTCGGCTACGAGCTCAACTACATCCACCACACCACGCCCCAGGACCAGGAGGCCGCGGTGGCCATCGCCGACGCCCTGGAGTCCGCCGGCTTCGACGTCAACCGCACCGAGGTGCCGCCGGAGACCTACTACGACACCATCGGCGTCGTCGACAACGAGGCGGACATCTACCGCAACAGCTGGGGTCACGACTGGCTCTCCGCCGCCACCGTCATCCCGCCGCAGTTCGACGGCCGGCAGATCGAGGACGGCGGCTCCAACTACAGCCACCTCAACGACGAGCACGTCAACGAGGAGATCGACCGCATCCGGGCCATCACCGACCCGGAGCAGGCGGCCGAGGAGTGGACCGCGCTCAGCCAGTACATCCAGGAGGAGTTCGTGCCCTTCGTGCCGACCTTCTACTACCGGCAGACCATCCTGCACGGCTCCCGGATCGGCGGCGCCACCTTCAACGACGACCTCGGCACCATCGACATGCAACGGCTCTACGTGATCCAGGACTGACCCCGCCGCCAAGGCCGCTAGCGAAGGCTGCTACCGACGATGCTCCGCTTCCTCCTCCGGCGAACGCTCGGCGCCGTCGCCATCCTCGTGATCATCAGCGCCGTCACGTTCTTCCTCTTCTACGCGATCCCCCGCAACCCGGCGCTGCTCGCGTGCGGCAAGGGCGTCTGCACCCCCGAGCAACTCGCCGTCGTGGAGCGCAACCTGGGCATCGACCGATCTATACCCGTGCAGTACTGGGAGTACATGGTCGGCATCTTCGCGGGCCGCGACTTCCCCGCCGGACACTGCCCGGCGCCCTGCCTCGGCTTCTCCTTCCGGAACAACACCCCGGTCCTCGACACCATCCTCGACCGGCTGCCCACCACCGTCTCGCTCACCATCGGCGGCGCGGTGGTCTTCCTCACCCTGGGCCTCGCGCTCGGCATGCTGGCCGCCTGGCGGCAGGGCGGGCCGCTCGACAAGACCATGAGCTCCGCCTCGCTGGTCCTCAGCTCGATGCAGATCTACTTCCTCGGCCCGCTGGCCCTCGCCACGCTCGTCTACAGCGAAAGGGAACTCCTGCCCCAGCCACGGTACGAGCCGTTCACCGAGGATCCGCTCGGCTGGCTCCAGGGGCTGCTGCTGCCCTGGCTGGTGCTGGCGACCATCTTCACCGCCAACTACACCCGCATGGCCAGGGCCGCGCTGATCGAACAGCTCCAGGAGGACCACGTCCGCACCGCGCGCGCCAAGGGCATGGGGCCGCGCACCGTGTTCTTCCGCTACGCCTGGCGCGGCTCGCTGATCCCCGTCGTCACGATCTTCGGCATTGACCTCGGCTCCCTCTTCGGCGGCGCCATGATCACCGAGTACACCTTCGCGCTGCCCGGGCTCGGCCGGCTCGCGGTCGACTCCGTCACCCAGTCCAACCTCCCCATGCTGATGGGCGTGATGCTCTTCGCCGCCCTGATGATCGTCCTGTTCAACATCATCGTCGACGCCTGCTACGCGCTCATCGACCCGCGCGTGCGGCTCGCCTAGGAGCTGACCGACGTGACCACCACCAGGCAGGAGGCGGGCGGCCCCTTCCTCTCCGTGCGCGACCTGCGCGTGCACTTCGCCACCGAGGACGGCACGGTCAAGGCCGTCGACGGGCTCTCCTTCGACCTCGAACGCGGCCGCACGCTCGGCATCGTCGGCGAGTCGGGATCCGGTAAGTCGGTCGCCAACCAGGCCGTCCTCGGCCTGCACAACCCGAACAACACGACGGTCTCCGGTGAGATCCTGCTGGACGGCGAGGACCTGACGCGGGTCGGCGAGCGGCGCCTCGAACGGCTCCGCGGCAACAAGGTCGCCATGATCTTCCAGGACCCGCTCACCGCGCTCTCGCCCTACCACACCGTGGGCCGACAGATCGGCGAGCCGTTCCGCAAACACCGCGGCGCCAGCCGGCGTGAGGCCCGCGAGCGCGCCATCGAGATGCTCGGCAAGGTCGGCATCCCCAACCCGCGACGTCGAGTTGACGACTATCCGCACCAGTTCTCCGGCGGCATGCGGCAACGCGCCATGATCGCCATGGCGTTGGTCTGCGACCCGGACCTGCTGATCGCCGACGAGCCCACCACGGCGCTCGACGTCACCGTCCAGGCCCAGATCCTCGACCTGCTGATGGAGCTCCAGCGGGAGTTCGGCTCCGCGATCATCATGATCACCCACGACCTGGGCGTGGTCTCCCGGGTCTCCGATGACGTCCTGGTGATGTACGCCGGCCGCGCCGTCGAGCGCGGCGCTGTGCGGGAGGTCATGAACCGCCCGCAGCACCCCTACACCTGGGGGCTGCTGAGCTCGATGCCCCGGCTGCACGGCGACGTGGACCAGGAGCTCGTGCCCATCACCGGAACCCCGCCCAGCCTGCTCACCCC
>NZ_SMKC01000236.1 GCF_004348315.1 Streptomyces sp. 8K308
GTGGGATGGGGACCGTGTGGGAGGCCAGGGACGAGATCCTCGCCCGGACCGTCGCCGTGAAGGAGTTGCGGCTGCCGGCCGGGGTCGAGGAGGCCGAGCGGCGCCGCATGATCACCCGGACCATGCGCGAGGCCAAGGCCATCGCCACCATCCGCAGCCGCGGCGTCGTCACCGTGTTCGACGTCGTGGACGAGGGCGGCCGGCCCTGGATCGTGATGGAGCTGATCGAGGGGCGCTCGCTGGCCGACGTCATCCGGCGGGACGGGCCGATGGCGCCGCGGCGGGCCGCCGAGATCGGCCTGGAGATCCTCGACGTGCTGCGCGCCGCGCACGCGGCCGGCATCCTGCACCGGGACGTGAAGCCGTCCAACGTCCTCGTCTCCGAGGACGACCGCGTCGTCCTCACGGACTTCGGCATCGCCAAGGTGGAGGGCGATCCGTCGATCACCTCGACCGGCATGCTGGTGGGCGCGCCGTCGTACATCTCGCCCGAGCGGGCCCGTGGCGAGGTGCCGGGGCCGCCGGCCGACCTGTGGTCGCTCGGCGCGCTGCTGTACTGCTGCGTGGAGGGCCGGCCGCCGTACGACGAGGGCGGGGCCATCGCCACGCTGGCCGCCGTGATGCACGACCCGGTGGTGCCGCCGAGCCAGGCGGGGCCGATGACCGAGGTCATCAACGGGCTGCTGGTCAAGGACCCGGCGCGGCGGATCGACGAGCCGACCGCCCGGGAGATGCTGCAGGAGGCGCTGCGGGCGCCGGAGCGCTCGGACGACCAGACGGTGGTGGTCGGGCTCGCCACGCTGGGCCGCGGCCCGGCGGAGCCGCCGGCGACGGTCGTGGCCCCCGCCGTCGCGGGGGGCGAGCGGCGCCGGCGGACGCTGATCGCCGCCGCGGTGGTCGTCGTGCTGCTCGCCGTGCTCGGCACCACGCTGTTCCTGACGCTCGGCGGCGACGGTGACGGCAACACCGAAGTGGACGGGCGGGGGCCCACCGGCGAGCCGACGCAGGAGCAGTTCGACGAGTCATCGGAGGAGCCGGTCGACGAGCGCTCCGAGGAAGCGGCCGAGGAGCCGACACAGGAGCCGACGGGGGAGGTCACCGCCGACCCGGAGGAGGGCGAGGGGGACGAGGGGCCGCCCGGCACCGCGCCCGAGGCCGACCCAGAGGACGACTCGCTGCCCGGACATCCCGCCGGATACGCGGAAGTCGTGGATCAGGACTTCCGGTTCCGGATATCGTTGCCGAGGGGTTGGGAGCGCGTCGACATAGCCGGCCAGAACTCGGGCGGGATATACAGCGCGCGGGACGGTGGGCTGCCCAAGGTCCAGGTGGACTTCACCGCGAGTCCGGGGGAGGACGCGGAGGCCTCCTGGCGGGAGCTCGAGCCCACGGTCCGGAGGAACAGCACGAACTACGAGCTGCTGAGCATCGAGACGGTGAGCTGGCGGGACTATCCCTCCGTCGCCGACTGGCAGTTCGAGCGCACGGAGGACGGCGAGCGGGTCCGGGTGCTGAACCGTGGCTTCCGGGTCGACGACGACCATGGCTACGCGATCATGATCACCTGCGCCGCCGACGCCTGGGACGAGAGCGACTGCGAGACGCTGCGCGAGACGGCCTTTCAGACCTTTCAGCCCCTGGACTGAGACATAAGTCGAGTTGACGGACCGTAGCCGTGGCACCGCTACGAGACGTATCGTGGAAGACCGGTTGTGCCCGGAGCGCGGCGGCGGTGGGGAGGCATCGTGGACCACTACACAGGGCGGCTGCTCGCCGATCGCTACCGCCTCCCCAGGACACCCGCCGATGAGTTCGAGTTCGTCGAGTCCCGGGCCTTCGACACCGCGAGCGGTCAGGAAGTCCTGGTGCGCCAGGTGCCGTTGCCCGAGGTGGTGGACGCCGAGACGCTCGACGCGGACGGCCGGCAGGGCGGGGTGCGTGGCCTCGGCGGCGACCGGGCCACCCGGGTGCCGGACGATCCGGTCGTCAGGCGGGCCGTGGAGGCCGCGGCGGCCGCCGCCCAACTCCCCGACCACCCGCGGCTTGGCCAGGTCTTCGACGTCTTCGTGCAGGGCGAAGGGCTGTGGGTCGTCAGCGAGTTACTGCCGGCGAGGTCGCTGGCCGCGGTGCTCGCCGAGGAGCGGCTCGGCCCGTACCGGGCGGCCGAGGTGGCCGCCGACCTGCTCGCCGCGTTGCGGATCGTGCACGCGCACGGCTGGACCCATCGCAACGTCACCGCCCGCACCGTGCTGATCTGCGACGACGGGCGCGCCGTGCTGACCGGCCTGGCGGCCGGGGCCGCGGAGGAAGTGCTCTGCGGGTACGACCCGTTGCCCTCCGGCGTGCCGGAGACCTTCGTGCGGGAGTCGCGCCGTCAGGGCCAGGGGCTCGCCGCGGAGACCGGCGAGTTGCCCAGGGTCGGGCCGGCCGCGGACTGGGGCACGGGCAGCATCCC
Source organism: Streptomyces sp. 8K308 (assembly GCF_004348315.1). Lineage (GTDB taxonomy): Bacteria > Actinomycetota > Actinomycetes > Streptomycetales > Streptomycetaceae > Streptomyces. Next base: position 2,456 of record NZ_SMKC01000236.1, read on the forward strand.
GCAGATGCAGCAGCCGCACCCCGAGTTGCCGCAGCCCGAGTTGCCGCAGCCCGAGTCGCCCCAGCCTCAGTTGCCGCAGGCACCGCAGCAGGCCCAGCCGTGGCCGAGCGGCGAGGGGCAGGTCGTCGATCCGTTGGCCGTCAGCGCGCCGCCGCCCGGCTTCGTGCGGGAGGGGCCGAACGGCCCTGGGCCCGAGGCGTACCGCCGCTGGCAGAACGGCGGCGGCACCGGGGATCGGCCGGCGGCCGACCTGGTGGCCAGGATGCGTGACCAGGGCGGCCGGCCCGAGCGGTCCGACGGGCTGCCGAGCAGCTGGGACTTCGAGGGCGGAGACGGCCGGTCGGCGGCCGATCGGGCCGCCCGCAGCGGCGCCATCGCGGCGTACCGCGCCGGCACCCAGGCGGGCGCGGCGCGGCGCTCCACCGCCCCCGCGCCCACCGAGGGGCCGGGCGTAGGGGCGCGCCCGAGCCACCCGGCGCGCACCGGCTGGGAGCCGCCGCCGAAGCCCGCGCACCACTCGCAGCAGCTGCCCCAGGTGCGGCTGCCCCAGCAGGCGGAGGCCGAGCCCGACCGGTACCGGGGCCCGGACAGCGCGCTCGCCGCCGAGCGCGCGCGGCAGGCGCGCATCATGACGGTGGGCGCCGTCACCGAGCGGTGGGCGCCCGAGCAGGCGGGCCCGGTCCACGACCACTGGCGGCTGGCCCCACCGGTCGGCCCCGCGGCCGACTTCTGGGCCCTGGGCGCCCTGCTCTTCCGCGTGGTGCAGGGCTACCCGCCCTACCCGGAGGACAGCGCGGCCGAGCTCACCCAGGCCGTCTGCGCCGAGCAGCCCGCGTTCGCCGAGGACTGCGGGGCGCTGCGCCCCGTCATCGAGTCGCTGCTCCGGCAGGACCCGACGGAGCGGCCGAGCGCCGAGGAACTGCGCGGCTGGCTGCGCTCGCTGCTGCGCAGCGCGCCCGAGCCCGAGGTGGGCCGGCGCACCGTCACCGCGCCGCCGCCCGCGCTCGAGCCGGGGCGCCCCGCTGACCCGCGCCGGCTGCCGATCCTGCGGCGGCGCGGCGAGATAGTGGGGCCGCGGCGGCGCCCGCGCGAGCGGGGGCAGCGCAGCCCGCGGCGGCTCGGCCGGGCGCTGCTGACGCTGGTGCTGCTCGGCATGGCCGGCGCCGTGGCCTATGTGCTGGCGTTCATGGCCGATGACCGGGACGCCGGCTCGCCGACCGGCGATGGCGGGGTGAGCGAGCGCCCTCCCGCCGAGGAGGCGCCCCCGGCCGAGGTGGACGACGAGCCCACCGCCGGCGAGAGCGGGCAGGCCACGGACCAGGGGGAGCAGGGCGAGGACGAGGGCGAGAGCGAGCCGTCCACCGCGGAGGGCGACCAGCAGCCGGCGCCGCCGCCCGAGGGCTTCACCGCCGTCGAGGACGAGGCCGGCTTCGCCCTCGCCGTGCCCGACGGCTGGGACCGCCAGGGGCTCAACGGCGACGGCCAGGTGATCTACGGCGACGGCGGCCTGGAGATCGTGGTGGTTCCCGGCCGGGACGGCGCCGAGGAGTTCGGCGACGACCCGATGGACTACCAGCTCAGCGCCGAGCCCGAGTTGGCCGTCCAGCGCAACTACCAGTACGCCACCTCGTCCGGCCTGATCGAGACCAGGGTGGGCAACGTCCGCATGGCCGACGGCGTGTTCGGCTGGCGCGAAAACGGCGCGGACGTGGTGGCGTTCAACCGGGTGCTGCTGGTGGACGGCTCGTACCACATCGTGCTGGTGCGCGGCCCGGCCGACGAGCGCGACCGGCTGGCCGAGATCGCCGACGTCACGGCCGGCAGCTACCGGGCCGGGTAACCGTCCGGCGGCAGAAAGTCGTTACCGGTAGGTAGGCAGCCGCCGCGCCCGGCCTTACCCTCCGGCTATGACGACGACCCGGCCGTCCGACATGTCCGACCCGCGGGCCCGTGCGGCCCGCCTCGTCACCCCGAAGCTGGTGGCCCGGCTGACCGAGGGCCTGCCGGGCAGCGGCCTCGCCCCCGTCCACAGCCCGCTGACCGGCGAGCGGCTCGCCGAGCTGCCCACCGCGGCGCCCGACGAGGTCGCCGCCGCGTTCGACCGCGCCCGCGCCGCCCAACGCGCCTGGGCCGCGGTTCCCGTCCGGCGCCGGGCCGCCGTGCTGCTGCGCCTGCACGACCTGCTGCTGCGCCGCCAGGACGAGGTACTCGACCTGATCCAGCTGGAGACCGGCAAGGCCAGGCTGCACGCGCACGAGGAGGTGCAGGCCGTCCTCGCCGCCGCCCGCCACTACGGCCGCGCCGCCCCCGGCTATCTGCGGCCCAGGCGGCGCGGCGGCGCCTTCCCGCTGCTCACCCGGGTCCGCGAGCTCCGCCACCCGCGCGGCGTCGTCGGCCACATCTCGCCCTGGAACTACCCCCTCGAACTGTCCGCTGGCGACGCGCTGCCCGCGCTGGTCGCCGGCAACGCCGTGGTGATGAAGCCCGATACCCGGACCGCGCTGACCGCCCTGTGGGCGCGGCTGCTGCTGGTCGAGGCAGGGCTGCCGGCCGACGTCTGGCAGGTGGTGCTCGGCGACGGCCCGGTCGTCGGCCCCCAGCTGGTGCGGCACGCTGACTACGTGACGTTCACCGGCTCCACCCGCACCGGCCGCGAGGTCGCCCAGGGCGCGGCCGCCCGGCTGATCGGCGCCAGCCTCGAACTCGGCGGCAAGAACGCCATGCTGGTGCTGAAGGACGCCGACCTGGGCCGGGCGGTGGCCGGCGCGGTACGCGGCTGCTTCTCCTCCGCCGGCCAACTGTGCATCTCCGTCGAGCGACTCTACGTGCACGAGGCGATCGCCGACGAGTTCCTGCGGCGGTTCGCGGCGGCCACCGCCGCGCTGCGGCTCGGCGCGGACCTGGACTACGGCACGGACGTCGGCTCGCTCGTCTCCCAGGCCCAACTCGACGCCGTCATCCGGCACGTGACGGACGCGGTGGCGCACGGCGCGACCGTGCTCGCCGGCGGCCGGGCCCGCCAGGACCTCGGCCCGTACTTCTACGAGCCCACCATCCTCGACGGCGTCACGCCCGAGATGCGGGTGTGCGGTGAGGAGACCTTCGGCCCCGTCGTCTCGGTCTACCGCTTCGCCGACGAGGACGAGGCCGTCGAGCGCGCCAACGCCACGCCCTACGGCCTCAACTCCAGCGTCTGGTCGCGCGACGCCCGCCGCGCCAGACGGCTCGCCGCCCGGCTGCGCACCGGCACCGTCAACATCAACGAGGCCTACGCGGCGGCCTACGGCAGCGTCGCGGCCCCGATGGGCGGCATGGGCGACTCGGGGCTCGGGCGGCGGCACGGTGCCGAGGGGATCCTCAAGTACACCGAGGCACAGACCGTGGCCGAGCAGCGGCTGCTGCCCATGGCGCCCTCGCTGGGCCTCGACGACCGGGGCTACGCGGCCTTCGTCAGCCGCTCGCTGCGGATTATGAAGGCACTCAGGCTCCGCTGAGGCGAAGGGGCCCGCCTCCCGGGGGAGTGGAAGCGAGCCCCTTCGGTCCGTGGGGCACCAGGCCGGCGCGGACGGCGGCAGGCGTGAGCCGGTGGTCGACTCGTGATGCGCCTGTTCCGACCACTCGCAGATGGAAAAAGTTGTGCCGGTTGTGGTCACGAAAAGGACACGAGGTGTTCGGGGCGTGGGCCGGTGGGCCGCCGAACCCGTGACCATGGCGAAGGGGCCCCGGCCATCCCGGCCGGGGCCCCTTCTTGTCAGCACGGGCGACAGGGCGGCGCCCGTGCTGTGCGGCAGTGCCCGGGGGGTAGACACCGCTGCCGTTGGTCGGACCATTGGAGGGGGGTACGCCTGATCCGCCAACTCGTCTTCGGTTCTCCTTGCCCTTCTCCTTGCATCGTGCGGGATGGAGAGCCGATCCCGCAAGAGCACGGCGGCCGGTCCCCGGCGTCCCGGGAACCGGCCGCCCGAGGTCGTGACCGGCCTGCTGTCCCCTGCCGTCCGGCCACCGCACCGGAGCGAGGTCCCACGACGCATCCACCCTCGCCACACCGCGGAGGGCCGGTGCGTCTCTTCGCCCCGGGGACACTGCCTTCAACGAAGCCGCCGCACCCCCGGTCACGCTCCGTACGGGTGACTCGCCGCGCAGGGGTTCAGACACCGCCCCCGGCGGACGGCCGGAACACGCCCCCGACCGTGTCACCTAGACTCGATGCCATACCCCGGACGACCCCCGCCGGACAACCACCGCCGGAAGGCGCGCGGTGCCCATGGTGACGCAGCACCCATGGCGAAGAAAGGCAGCAGCTTCGTGGCACACGTGGCAGACACGGCCGCCCCCGACGTGACCGCCCCCAACGTGGACGTGGTCCTCGTCGTCGACTTCGGCGCCCAGTACGCGCAGCTCATCGCCCGCCGGGTGCGCGAGGCACGCGTCTACAGCGAGATCGTGCCGTCCACCATGCCGGTGGCCGAGATGCTGGCCCGCGAGCCGCGCGCGATCATCCTCTCCGGCGGCCCCTCCTCCGTCTACGCGAGCGACGCGCCCGGCATCGACCCGGCGCTCTTCCGGGCCGGCGTGCCCGTCCTCGGCATGTGCTACGGCTTCCAGCTGATGGCCCAGGCCCTCGGCGGCACCGTCGACAACACCGGCGCCCGCGAGTACGGGCGCACCGTGCTGAGCGTGTCCCGGCCGTCCTCCACCCTCTTCGAGGGCACCCCCGCCGAGCAGCAGGTGTGGATGTCGCACGGCGACGCCTGCTCCGCCGCCCCGGCCGGCTTCACCGTCACCGCCTCGACGGACACCGTGCCCGTCGCCGCCTTCGAGGACGACGAGCGGCGGCTCTACGGCGTCCAGCACCACCCCGAGGTGCTGCACTCCACCTACGGCCAGCAGCTGCTCGAGCACTTCCTCTACCGGGGCGCCGGGCTCAGCCCGTCCTGGACCACCGGATCCATCGTGGACGAGCAGGTCGCCGCGATCCGCGCCCAGGTCGGGGAGAAGCGGGCGATCTGCGCGCTCTCCGGCGGCGTGGACTCGGCGGTCGCCGCCGCCCTGGTCAACCGGGCCATCGGCGCCCAGCTGACCTGCGTGTACGTGGACCACGGCCTGATGCGCAAGGGCGAGACCGAGCAGGTCGAGAAGGACTTCGTGGCCTCCACCGGCGTCAAGCTCGTGGTGGTGGACGCGGCGGAGCGCTTCCTGGCCGCGCTGACCGGGGTCTCCGACCCCGAGCAGAAGCGGAAGATCATCGGCCGCGAGTTCATCCGGGTCTTCGAGCAGGCCCAGGCCGAGCTGATCGCCGAGGCGGGCGCGGCCGGCGAGGACGTGGCGTTTCTCGTCCAGGGCACCCTCTACCCGGACGTGGTGGAGTCCGGCGGCGGCACCGGCACCGCCAACATCAAGTCCCACCACAACGTCGGCGGCCTCCCAGAGGACCTGGAGTTCGAGCTCGTCGAGCCGTTGCGCAGGCTCTTCAAGGACGAGGTGCGGATGGTGGGCCAGGAGCTCGGCCTGCCCGAGGAGATCGTCCACCGCCAGCCGTTCCCCGGGCCCGGGCTCGCCATCCGCATCGTCGGCGAGATCACCCCGGAGCGCCTGGCGATCCTGCGCGAGGCCGACGCCATCGTCCGCGAGGAGCTGACGGCGGCCGGCCTGGACCGCGACATCTGGCAGTGCCCGGTCGTCCTGCTCGCCGACGTCCGCAGCGTGGGCGTCCAGGGCGACGGCCGCACCTACGGCCACCCGATCGTGCTGCGCCCGGTCTCCTCCGAGGACGCCATGACGGCCGACTGGTCCCGCCTCCCCTACGAGCTGCTGGCGAAGATCTCCAACCGCATCACCAACGAGGTCCGCGACGTCAACCGCGTGACGCTGGACATCACCAGCAAGCCGCCCGGCACCATCGAGTGGGAGTGACCGCGCCCGGCGGCGGCCCGGCCGCCGGCTAGCAGGCCCCCGCGCGCGGGCGCACCATGGAGGGGTGGCATCCGACGAGGCTCGGCCCGGGCCAGGACTCGGGTACACCCCGAGGGGCAGCCCCGGGCCGCTCGAGGTGGCCAGCGCCGCCACCGTCGTGATCGGCCCTGGCGGCACGGTCCTGGGCTGGACCCGGGCGGCGGAGGAACTGCTCGGCTATCCGGCGACCGAGGTGGTGGGGCGCTCCGCCGCCATGCTGCTGACGGCGCCCGGTGACCGGCTGCGGGCGGCGGCCGTAGCCCGCCGGTGCCGCACGGGGGCGAGCTGGGCCGGCACGGCGACCGTCCGCAGCCGGGACGGGCGACGCGTCGAGGCCCAGCTGCGGGTCTCCCCGCCCTTCTCGCTCGACGACCGGGAGTGCTTCCTCGTCTCGGCCGGCGAACGACAGCTGTCGCACACCGTGAGCGAGTCGGTGCTCGAGGGGCTCCTCACCCGGTCGCCGATCGGCATGGCCGTGATGGACGCGGAGCTGCGCTACGTGTGGATGAACGACACCCTCGAACGCGCCGGCGGCGTGCCGCGCGAACAGCGCCTCGGGCGCCGGCTGAGCGAGGTGCTGCCCGGCCTGGACGCCGAGCGGCTCGAGGCGCTGATGCGCGAGGTGCGGGACACCCGCACGCCGTTGGTCGACCACGAGTACACGGGCTGGAGCTGGGCCGACCCGCAGCGCCTGCACGCCTACTCCACCTCGTTCTTCCCGCTCGTCGACGACGAGGACCGGGTGATGGGCGTGTGCTACCTGGTCATGGACGTCACCGACCGGTGGGAGGCGCGGCAGCGCCTGGCGTTGATCAACGAGGCGAGCGGGCGCATCGGCAGCACGCTGGACATCGACCGCACCGCGCAGGAGCTCGCCGATGTCGCCGTCCCCTCGCTGGCCGACTTCGCCGCCGTCGACCTGCTGGAGCCGGTGCTGCACGGCGAGGAGCCGGCCTTCCTGCCCGTGGACCCGAGGCCCCTGATGCGGCGCTGCGGCCTGCGGTCGGTGCGCGAGGGCGCGCCGGAGGCGGTCGCCAGGCTCGGCGAGCAGGTCGGCTTCCTGCCCCCGCACCACAACAGCCGGTACCTGGCGGACGGGGACGCCATGCTGATCCCCTCACTGGATCCCGACGACGAGACGTGGGCGCGGGAGTACCCGGAGCGTGCGCGGACGATGCGCGAGTTCGGGTTGCACTCCCTACTCGCCGTTCCCCTGCGGGCCCGAGGCGTGGTGCTCGGGCAGGCGATCTTCCTGCGGTCGCGCAACCCCGCCCCCTTCGTGCCCGACGACCTGTTGCTCGCCCGCGAGCTGGTGGACCGGGCGGCGGTGTGTGTGGACAACGCCCGCCGCTACAGCCGGGAACGGGCCGCCGCGCTCGCCCTGCAGCGCAGCCTGCTGCCGCGCCAGCTGACCGGCGGGATCGGGCTCGACGTGGCGTCCCGGTACCTGCCGGCCCGGATCCGCGAGGGGGGAGGGGGCGTGGGCGGCGACTGGTTCGATGTGATCCCGCTCTCCGGGGCCAGGGCCGCCCTGGTCGTCGGCGACGTGGTGGGCCACGGCGTCACCGCGGCCGTGACCATGGGCCGGCTGCGGACGGCGGTGCGGACCCTCGCCGACATGGAACTGCCACCCGAGGAGCTGCTGGCCCACCTCGACGACTGGGCGATCCGCGTCATCGAGGAGGAGTCGGGCGACCAGGCCGCCGCCGCGACCGTGCTGGGCGCCACCTGCCTGTACGCCGTCTACGACCCGATCACGCGGCGGTGCACGTTGGCGAGGGCGGGCCACCCGCCGCCCGCCATCGTCACCCCCGACGGCGACGTCACCTTCCCCGAACTCCCGGCCGGGCCCCCGCTGGGGCTCGGCGGGCTGCCCTTCGAGCCGGCCGAGTTCGAGCTGCCCGAGGGGAGCCTGATCGCGCTCTACAGCGATGGGCTCGTCGAATCACCCGACCAGGACATCGACACCGGGATGGCCCGTCTCGGGCGGGCCCTGGCGCGGCCCGGCCGGCCGCTCGACGAACTGTGCACGGCGGCGACCGAGATCCTGGGGCCCGGCCCACCGTTCGACGACGTCACGCTGCTGCTGGCTCGCACCCACGCGCTGACCGCCGAGCGGGTCGCCTCCTTCGAGTTCCCCTCGGATCCGGCCGTGGTGGCCCAGGCCCGCGCCAGGACCGGGGAGCAGCTGGCGCGCTGGGGCCTGGCGGACCTGGCCATGACGGCGGAGCTGCTGGTCAGCGAGCTGGTCACCAACGCCATCCGGTACGCCAGCGGGCCGGTCAGGCTGCGGCTCATCCGGCAGTCCGTCCTCACCTGCGAGGTGGCGGACGCCAGCAGCACCTCGCCGCGGCTGCGCCACCCGAGGACGCTTGACGAGGGCGGCCGCGGCCTGTTCCTGGTGGCCCAGCTCGCACACCGCTGGGGCACGCGCTACGTCGGCGACGGCAAGACCATCTGGGCCGAGCTTGACGTCCGCCCGGCACCCGCGGGTGACGACCGTCCCGCGCCGGAGCCGGTCGCGGCCTGAGCCACGCGTGGCCGTCAGCGGGACCGGGCCCGGGTGACGCGGCCGTGCCGAATGACGTGGACGGTGTCGGCGTGTTCCGCGACGAGCGCCGGTTCGTGGCTGACGAGGACGATGGCGAGGCCCTTCGCGTCCCGTTGCGCACGCAGCAGGTCCAGGATCATGGCGCTGGTGGCGGGGTCGAGTGCGGAGGTGATCTCGTCGCACAGCAGGACGTCGGGTTCGGCGGCGAGGGCGCGGGCGATGGCGACGCGCTGCCGCTGGCCTCCGGAGAGTTGGGCCGGGTAGCGGTCGGCGAAGTCGGCCGGCAGGTCCACGTCCGCGAGCAACGCCCGAACCCGCCGGGGAACGTCGCCGCGGGCGACGCGGCGGTGCAGGCGCAGGGGGCGGGCGAGGGTGGTGCCGATCCGGTG
>NZ_SMKC01000237.1 GCF_004348315.1 Streptomyces sp. 8K308
ACCACGGCCCGCCCGACACCGCTCGGGCGGGCCGCCGCTGTTCCCACCCGAGATGAGACGGAGCCCCGTTGAACACCAGCAACACCCCGTCCGACAACTCCCAGCCCGGCGACAACGGGCAGCAACACGACCAGGCCCAGCAGCCCACCGCCCCCGCGCAGCCGGCGCGGGAGTGGTGGGAGCCGGCCATGGACTGGATCAGCGACCGCGCCCAAGACGTGACAGACGCCTACGACACCGGCCTGGCGGGCGCGGCCACCTGGATCAAGGCCGCCGTCGTCGCCGCCGGCGCCATCGTCGTCGGGCTGATCCTGTGGGGCGTCCTCGAGGTCATCGCGTGGATCGCGGGCTGGACGATGCCCACGATCGACCTGCCGGATGCCCCGCGCGGCACCGGCCTGGTCGCCACTCTCACCACCCCCATCGAGACCTACCTCCAGGCCCACACCGCAGGGCTGCCGGTCACTGCCACGACGGCCTACGCCGCCTGGCAACTCCTCGGCGCCGGCGCGCTGGTGCTTGGGTGGCTGGGCACGACCGGCGGCCGGCTCACCTGGACCGCCTGGGGCGCCGCCAGCGTCGCCATGGTCTGGCACGGCACCCCGGACCCGGGCCGCCCGGTCGCCACCGGCCTGGCCGTCCTCGCCTGGACCGCCGCCTCCACCCTCGCCCTCCACGGCCTGACCCTCAGGCCGTCGATCACCCACATCACCACCCGCTGACCGTTCTGGCGGCTGCCTGATCCACCCGACCCGCACCGGCCACGGCCGGTGCGGGTCGGGTGGTGACGGGGAGCCGGACAGCCCGGCCGCGTGAAGGGAGACGACGACGTGCTCACCGACATCGACACCGACATCGACACCACCCCGGCGGTGCCGGGAACGATCCTGACCGCCGACCAGATCTGGGTCGAGGGCATCTACCACGGGCTGGGCGTCACGGCCTGCGGGGACGACGAGGAGCCCCTGGTGGTCATCGGCACCCACGACCTCACCCTCGCCGAGGCCGCGCTCGCCAGCTACCTGCAGGAGATCGTCGGCACCACGCTGCACGACTACCTGAACCTGTGCCGCTCCGGCTGCCACGACATCACCTGCCGCGGCCGTGGGGGCTGCCAGACGATCGCCACCATCACCAGCAAGCAGTGGTGGCTGTTCCGCGCCGAGCCCGACTACGGCTGGGACTGCCACCTGGTCGACGCCTACACCCCCGGCGCCATCCCGGTGGTGACCGCCGCGTGAAGACCACCCCGCTCCGCCGCCTGCGCGACGCCATCCGGCGCCGCCTCGCCCCGCCGCCCTCGCCGGCCGACACCGTCTACGAGGAACGGGCCCACCTCCTGGCGCTCCTCGCCGCGCACCACCATGCGGTCATCACGGACGCCCAGGACATGCCGCCCGGGTGGCTGCTGCTCCACCTCACCCTCGCCGGCCGCCCGCTGACCTGGCACATCCACCCCCGCGACCAGGCACTGTTCGCCGCCGTGGAGCGGGTGCCGGCCAGCGACCCGCGCGCCCAGTGGGACGGCCACACCACCACCGAGAAGTACGCGTGCATCCGCCGCCACCTCGAGGCGGTCCGGCCGTGACCGCCGAGCTGCACGTCGGCGCCGACAGCATTGAAGGCGGGCTGCCGGTCTACGAGTGGGGCAAGGTCCCCGACGGCCTGGTGACCCGCCGCCAGCTGCGCGCCATGAACCTCGCCCCAGGCGGCCACGCCCCGGTCGGACACGTGCGCTGCCGGCGCTGCCTCACCCGCCCCCTGCGCGTCTGCACCCGCAAGGCAGGCCTGTACGACGTCGACCTGGCCGTGCCCAAGAGGACGCCGACGCTGGCGCAGGAGGAGGCGCTGGACCGGGCCATGGCCGCCCGGCAGACCTGCCCCGTCTGCAAGGTCCGCTACATGAAGTGCCTGCCGCTGCGGACCCTCGGCTCCTGCTGGGACTGCTCGCCAGACGCCGCCGACCTCGCCCTCGCCCAAGCGGCCTAGGGCCTGTCCGGCGGATCATGTGACTTACTCAGCCCTTGATCGTTGGCATGTCCATGGGGCGGGGAGATCTCACGAACGCGGAATGGGTCCGGTTGAAGCCGCATCTGCCGTGGACTCCACCTCCTGCCGGGCCCACCAGCACGCCGCCGGGGCCCGCAGAAGGCCCCCTCGGGTGCCGGGGAAAGACGCCCGCCCCGGCAGCACCGCCCCGACGATGGGCTCGGACGCTCCCGGGGCGGCCTGACCAGCAAGATCCATCTCGCAGGCGAGGGCGGGCGCCGCCCACTGGCCCTGCTCATCACGCCGGGCCAGTGGGGAGACGCACCGCAGCTCATCCCCGTCATGGAACGCATCCGGGTCGGCCGCCTCGGCGGCGGGCGCCCCCGCACCCGGCCGGATCATCTCGGCGGCGACAAGGCGTACTCCTCCCGCCGCAACCGCCGCTACCTGCGGCGACGCCAAATCAAGCACACCATCCCCGAGCCAAAGAACCAGCGGGCCAACCGGCAGAGCCGCGGCAGCAAGGGAGGACGGCCCGCCGGTTTCGACAAGACGATCTACAAAAGGAGGAACGAAGTCGAGCGGACGATCAACGGCCTCAAGAACTCCCGGGCCGTCGCCACGAGGTACGACAAGCGCGCCTACATCTTCCACGGCACGGTCACCCTCGCTGCGATCCGCCTGTGGCTTCGCGCCTGACGTGCTGCGTTACTGATCGATTTCGTAGTCGAACCAGATGCGGTGTGTGCCATCCGCGTCGACCTTGATGCCTCCGCTCCCGGTGATCCCTGCCAGCTCGCGCGTTCCGCTGCCCGGAACGATGACGAAGAACTCGTCCTGCGGGCTTTCGTCCAAAGTGGTTTTGGAGTGCGCGAAGTTGAAGGAGCCTGCCCCGCCATGGAGCGTCCCGTCGAAGGACTCCATGGCGACGTAGGTGCCCATGGCGGTGGACTCGTTGAACGCGGAGGTGAACAAGGTGGTCGAGCGCCCGATTACTTCACCTTCGTACTGCTTGTCCATCGTGGCTGCGCCGACAGACACCGCGGTCTGAATCTGTGGGCTGGGTACCTGGGCCGGCGTGAAGTCGGCAACTTTGAACGTTCCTGAAGCTCGCATCCCCGGATCGTATTGCCCACCACTGACATCGACCCGCCACATGATCCGCCGGACAGGCCCTAACCCCCGATCCACCCACTCGCCCGCCAAGGAGGGCCACCTCGTCATGCCCGCGACCGACTCTCGCGATCATTTGGACAAGGCCGTCGCCATCGTCGTCGGCGCCACCACCGCGGCCGACGGTGAAGCCGCCGCGCTGCTCGGCGCGTTGGGCTTGCCCAGCGCGGTCCTGGTCACGGTGCTCCCCGGCCGCACCATCCCCGCCGCCGCCCTGCCGTTCGTCACCGCCGGCGCCGCCGGCCTCGCGACCGCCATGGTCCTCGCGCTGCTGTGCATCCTCCCCCGCCTCGGCGGCATCCTGCCCGGCTCCTGGATCCACTGGGCCACCTGCGACCCGGACCAGATCACCCCGGACGCCAGCACCGGCCCCACCCAGGACACCGTCCAAGGCCTCGCCCGCATCGCCCTCCGCAAGCACCAACTGCTGCGCGCCGCTGTCCTCACCGCGATCGCCGCCGTCATCGCCCTCGCCCTGGCCACCGCCACGGCCGGCGCCCTCTAACACCCGGCCCGCCTCCCGGGCGGGCCGGTCGACCTCGAGTCCACCCATGACCACCGGCCATGGCCCCTGTGCTACATCAGCAGAGGAGCCCAGTGGTCTCCGGTCTCAGGGGGGCCACCGCACCGCCCGGCTGCGATCTGCCTCCACACGCCCGTGCTGTACACGTGGTTATCCCACAGCCGCGTCGGCCCGCCACCCACGGGTTTGGCCACGTTCTCGAAGTAGCTGGCGATCGGCCGCAGCCTCGGCTCCTCCCAGGCGATGCGGCGCAACAGCACAGTTATAAGCACCATCAGGGAAGCCATGGGAGAGTCGTGTCGGTTCAGCTGAGTTTGCACGCAGCCCTCGGCGGGGTACCCGGGCATGATCGTGTCCCGGAGCTTCGCCCACGACTCCACCGGCGTGCGGGGCGGCCCGAGCCACCAATCTTGAACGCCCACCAGGTGGCCAAATCTGCCACACACACCACGTCCAGCAGCTCGCGTGGGTACGCCACCGCGTTCATGCCCTTGACGAGGGCTTTCTCGATGTTGCCGACAGGATCGGACCCCTCACCCTGCCAGGTGTGGGAGTGGGCGAGCACTCCGTAGATCGGAGCGCCGAACAATTCGAGATAGGGGGTGCCACTCCTGGGGGCAGTGAGGCGGCGCACGACGGCCGCCGTGGCGGCGGCTTCGATCAAGTGCCTCGTCTTGAGGGTGTTCTTGCACTCGAAAGCTGCGACCACAGCGTCCGCGAGGTAGACCTTCACCTCATCCTCGACTAGGGCCCTCGGGTAGAAGGGGGAGAGCACCAGCACATCGATCTGAGGGCTGATCTCTGGCGGGATCTGCTGCCCGTCCCGAACACGGCCGGAGCTGAGGATGCGTCCCTTTGTCACCACGTGGTACCCGGCGGGCAGCCACTTCTGCAGTACGAGCCGCGCCCAGTTTGCCTCGCCCTCGTCCCCCGACGTGCCGGGATCATCGTTGCGCTTGCGGATGCGGGCGTAATCCTCCGCCAGCCGGTTTGCTGTTGAGTGGAGAAAGTCCTCTAGGCCGTGCGTACTCATCCGGCTATGGTCCCAGCGTGCATCTGCGGATGCGGCGAAGGCCAGAACTGAGGGCGTTGTCCGGCTCTCCTGACCATCGACCTCCGGCAACCACTCCCGGGACCCCACATCTCCCCGAGATGCGGGGGAACGCACCGCCCACGACGCCCCGGTCCGGCACGCCGTGATGGCCACCCCCGGAATCAACCGCCCTGGCGACTCGACGCCTACCTCGCCGGCCCCAGCGCCGGCGACATCACCGTGGCCCTCGGCTGCGCCGGCGGCAGACACCGCGCCGCCAACACCGCGGCCGCACCCGCACCGTGGTGCGCGGCGACCAGGAGCAGGCCGCCGACTTCGACCTCGCCACCCTCACCGCCGGCCGAGCGTCGCTCGACGTCACCCTCGTTCACCGCGACCTGGCACGCCCCGTCGTCCAGCGCTGACCCACCACAGGGCCTCGGTCCGGAACCTGGGCCCGTGGTGTGCTTTCAGCAGCCCCTGACCGTGAGGTCTGCCCGGACACTCGGCTCCGTGGCGGTGAGGTAGTGCTCCTCGGCGGCTCGCCAGCGTTCGATCCAGTTGCTGGGGCCGTGGTCGTGTCCGCGGGCGTGCTGGCGGTGCAGACACGTATCGCGCGGCGTGTCGACGTAGACGGTGAGGTCGAAGTAGTGGGCCAGCTCCGGGCGAGCGGTGTAGACCCCTTCGATGATGACCGTGCCGGAAGGGGGGACGCCAACTCGGCCTGTGGTCAACGCACCCGTGGACCAGTCGTAGCGCTGGTAGGACGCTGCCTTGCCTGTGGCGAGCGGAATGAGTACTTGGTCGCGCAGCCTCTCCCAGTCGAAGTACTGCTGGTACCCCTCTTCGGGAGTGAGCCGCAGCCGCTCTTCCGGGGCCATCGTGCGGTAGAAGTCGTCGCCGTGGACGACGACGGCATGCTGTGCCCCGCCCAGGACTTCAACAAGCCTGGCTGCGAGGGTGCTCTTTCCGGCTCCGCCCAGGCCGTCGATCGCGATCAGAGCGAAGCCGTCATACGCGCACTTGGCAATGGCTGAGGCGATTCGTGTGATCTCGCTCTGCTGTCTCGTCACGGAGTAATTGTGACGGGGAATCCGAACCAGGGACTGCGGTTGTCCGTTCTCATCCATCGTGTCAGGGAGCCATGTCGGCGAGCTGCGTACTGACAACTGCCTTGAGACAAGACGGGCGAGCGATCCGGCTGGGGATCAATGGGCTTGGACGTCACGGGGTCGATGTCCCAATGGTCTTGTCAGTTCCGGTGAGCGCCGACCAGGGAAGTGACAGAACCGCTGAGACCCCGTGCGGTGGAATCTGATCGATCTTGTCAGTTTCCGAGTCAACACCGCCTCATCGGAACGTGGCCTGGCCGCCGAACGGGCGCTTCAACGCGCACCATGCGGCATGAGCGGAGGTCGTCCGGCGGTGTCCTATCGAAGCGTGGTCCCTCTCGACCCGTTATGTGACACCTACGGCTTGGCCGACGAGGTGATCGGCGATCCGGCCGGGGCTGCGGAGTCCGGCACCCCCGCGTAGTCGGGCAGCTCTATGCCGTTGACCGCGTGCCCGACCAGCTCGGTGAACCATTCGCTGGCGAAATCGGGGCGCGGCTCGGCGTCTGGCCCGGGGACGTCGCGGCTGCGGGCGTTCAACCGGCCGATCTCCTGGTTGGCCTCGACGAACGAGCGCATCCGCGCCTCGTAGCGGGCGAACCCGGCGTCGGGGTCCCATCCGGCGGCAGCCAGCTCGCCGGCCAGCAGGTAGGCGCCGACCAGGGCCAGCCCGGTGCCCTGCCCGGACATCGGCGAGGGGCTGAACGCCGCGTCCCCGAGCAGCCCCACCCGTCCACTCGACCAGCGGTCCATCACCACCTGGGCGACCTGGTCGAGGTAGAAGTCAGGGGTGTCGTCCAGGTGCGCGAGGATGTCCGGGGTCAACCAGCCCAGTCCCGCCATCCGCTCCTGCAGCAGAACCTTCTGGGCCGCGACGTCACGGTGGTCGACGTCGAAGTCGGCCGAGGCGAGGTAGAACATGGCCATCGCCCGGGTGGCGTCCTGGATGGGCCGCAGAAGGGCGGAGCGCCCGGACTCCTGATCCTGGTACTCGAGCAGCCAGCGGTCCAGCCCGAACTCGTTGGGCACGCTGTAGAAGGCCAGCACGTGCCCGAGGTGGCGGAGGAACCGCTCATGCGGCCCGAAGACCATCGCTCGCAGCTCCGAGTGCAGCCCGTCGGCGCCGACCACCAGGTCGAAGCGCCGCCGGTTGCCGCCCGCGAAGACCACGTCGACCCCGTCCGCGTCCTGGGCGAGCTCGGCGATTCGGTCGCCGAAGACGTACTCGACGCCGTCGTGGGTGTCGTCGTAGAGCACCTGGGACAGGTCCCCGCGCAGGATCTCGATGTCCGCGATGAACCCGTCGCCACCGTCGTCGTCGGCACGGAAGGTCTCCAGCACTTGGCCGTCCGTGTCCACGGTGTGCGCGCCGGCGGTGTCGGTGCACGCCGCGCGCACCGCCGCGTCCAGCCCCATGCGCCCGATGACCTCCTTGGCGACCCCGCGTGCGTCCACCGCCTGCCCGCCGGGACGCAGCTCGGGAGCCCGCTCCACCACGGTCACCTCGGCCCCCCACCGGCGCAGCCAGTGGGCCAGCGCAGGTCCCGCGATGCTCGCCCCCGCCACCAACACCCTGGGACCGCTCACCCGCGTCCCCTGCTCGCCAGTCCGGATCGCGTGCCCCAGGTCGGAGTTGTCGACGCTCATCACAGCCTCCATCTGCTTCCTCCCGCGCTGGAACGTCCCCAGCACAGGCCCACCGCTGTCGTGCATGCAGCCGTATCGACCACGGATCCGCACAAAACTCATCGGTCACGGCAGACATTGATGAGAAACGCCAACTCCGATGAGACTCACATCAACCCAGACTGGTGTAAACCAGGCGAAACAGCCTGTCAGCTAGGCTGCCGCCTGAGAATTCGCCAGGTCTGCGCGCAACACGGTGAGACGCTGAAAGGATCAGTGAGAACGGACAGCGGTTGCGGTCATCGCCCGATCCGGACTGAGACGCAGCCATCGATACCCCAGGTGGACTGAGACAGCCCCAGGTCCGCTGAGACCGGACAGCTGCCTTCGCCACCGATTGCCGATAGGGAACCGGTCCGGAACCTGTGAGGTTCCAGACCGGCCCCAGTGGCGTTCCGAGGTTTGTTGTCCGCGGACAACAAACGAGTCAGGAAGCCGTCGTACCGAGCAGGAGCTGGGCCAGGACGGTGCGATCCGCAGGGGACATCTTCTTCAGCAGCAGCTCGTGTAGCGCTGCCGGATCGCCCCAGGGCACTTCGCCGGGGGCCGCCGGCTGTTCGATCTGGGGCATCTGTTCGTTGTCCGCGGACAACGAACCATCAACGGGTGTGCCGCCCGTGCTGCTGACACCAGCGGTGGTGGCGGCGGGGGCCGGTTGAGGCGGCCCCAGCCGCAGCGGCCGCCGGGAGCTGCGGGCGGGTTCCGCGCTCGTCGCAGGGGGCGGCTCGACAGGTCTGTTGTCCGCGGACAACAAACTCGGCGGCTGGCCGCTGTCTCGCGCCGCCCGAAGTATCGCCTGCTCTTCCTCCCGCTTCTGCTCCTCCTGGTCCTTGACCGCCTTCAGATGGTCCAGCAGCTGCACCGAGGTGAGCTCCGGCTGTTCCCGGAGCCGGCGAGCCATCAGACGCCCATTCCGCTCGGACACCTCGCCGGAGCTGAGCATCTTCTGCAACTTCTCCGGCAACTCCAGCAGCACCAGCTGGTTCGTCACCCAGGACCTGTCCCTCTTCAGCCGCTCCGCGGCGCGGGCACGAGCACCTCGCTCGTTCTCCTCCGCGCACACGTCCACCAGCTGCTGGACGCCGCGGGCGCGCTCGATGACGTCGAAGTCCTCCCGGTCGAGGTTCTCCTTCAGCAGGTGGTCGACGAACTCTTCCCTCGAGGAAGCGAGGTCGTCCCGGACGACGAAGTCCAGGGCTTCGAGGCCGACGTGCACGGCGCTGCGGAAGCGGCGCTCGCCGTTGACCAGGACGTAGAGGGCCTCGCCGATCCGCTCCTCGTGGTCCGGCCAGAGCTTCAGGTACACCGCCCGGGTGACAGCGACACAGGCCGCCAGCTGCGCCACGCGCAGCTCCTCGCCGAACCGGGTCTGCTCTTCCTCGGTGCCGAAGTTCCGCCGCGGGTTCAACGGGGTGGGGGAGACCTCGTCCAGCCGGAGACGCACGAGCTCGTACGCCGGCACATCTCCCTGGGCGACAGCCTTTGCCCTCCCGCGCGGGCTCCGGCCCCGTGGAACGTTACCGAACGAACTGCCGGTGCCCAGCCTGTCCTTGACGCTCATCAGCTGATCCTCCGCGCGATAGCGCGCATGGCCTCGGACTGCTCGCACTCCGGAGCGTAGGTGAGCAGCGGCTGCTTCATCCGCACCGCCTCCCGCTGCTCCTTCACATCAGGAATGACAGCGACGACGGGCGGGTCCCCGATCTCCTTCCAGCTGTTCAGCGAGGAGGTGGCGATGAAGCCCTTCCGGCTGTCGTACATGTTGACCACGAACCCCAGCAAGGCGATCTCGATGTCCATGTCCTGGGAGAGGTCCTGGATCTGGTCGTACAGCATGTCGTAGGCGTCGGCGGAGGAGTCCTCTGCCAGCACCGGGATGAGGATGCCCGAGGTGTCCGGCTCCTCGTCCTCCCGGGTACGGCCGTAGTACAGCGCGGTGTCCATCGCGAAGCCCAGGCTCGGCGGACAGTCGACGACGACGTAGTCGAACTCGGCTTCCAGCGGCTGCAACGCCTTCTCCAGCGCCGTCTCCTTGATCCGCACGTGCCGGCTGGTGGCGAGCTTCGCATCGAGCAGGAAGGCGTCCTTGCAGGCCGGCAACAGGAACAGCCGGCCGCCGAAGCCGCCTTCCTCTATCGACACCAGCAGATCCCGCAGTTCACCGTCCGCCTCGCCCAACATGTACTTGGCCAGGCTCGGCTCCTCGATGCCGAGCAGTTCGTAGCCGAGCTGCTGAGTCAGGTGACCCTGCGGGTCGAAGTCGATCAGGCAGACCCGGAAGCCGAGCTCGACCAGCGCTTCCGCTGTGCCAGCAGAGGTAGAGGTCTTCCCCACGCCGCCCTTCTGGTTACCGAAGATGATGCGGCGGGCACCCGCGGTCCGGCGGAGTCGGCGAGGCGACGGATGGGTCTCCAGCCAGAGACGGATCGCCTGCGCCAGCCCCTGGTTGGCCGGGATCCCCCGCTCCTTGCAGTCGGCCTTAAGCACCCCGTACAGCCCGGTGGGGAGGTAGGTCGCGAACGAGGTCCCACCCCCCGTGTCTACCTGCGGGCGCGGGGCTTTCTCACCACGCCAGGCATGGACGCCCTCGGTGACAGCGTCTTGGATGTCCAGGCTCAGCTCTGCGGCGCGAATCTTGAGCTCCTGCCGCAGCGCGGCAGGCAACTTGGCGACTACCTTTTCCCTGTCATCAGGGTCGTACGGGGCACTCATGCGGGTACCTTACTCACCAGCGTGACGGGGTAACGCCCCGAACCGCCGGAATCGTTACCTAGATGGCGCGGCAACGCCTGCGGATGTCAGCATGGCGGTGGGCTCGCTTGCGTTGGTTGTGACCGTGGCGTCGGGGTCTCAGCAGAGCACACCCGGCGAGTTCTTCACCAAGCCGCGCTGCTGATCCCACACCCAGATCCAGGACTCCCGCCAGAGACGGGGCAGGTCGGTCACTTCCTCTGCGTACGGGTTGTCGTCGGGTTGTGGCAGTGGCTCGCCAGTCGAGCCGTCCACCCAGGACGTGACGAACGAGGGGCGCCAGTCTGGATCGCCGACCAGAATGGCCTGCAGACTGCTGATACCTATGCTTCCCTTCGGTAAGGGCAGTCGCCACTCCCGCTCATGCAGCCACGTCGAGTCACTGCTGGTACGCACCGCCCAGTGCCCAAGCCCAGCCGACTTGAACTGTGCGTGTATGCGATCCGGGACATAGGCGACGGCACCGCCTCCGAGTCGAAGGAGCGCGGAACGGCGCCCGACCACTCCCCACGGCTTGAAGCGCCCCACTTCGATGAGGTACCTGAGATGTGCTTCCGTGCTTTCCGAGAAGCACACGCACTTTTCCCTCGCCCCGAATGGCTCGAACGCTTGGAACCGTTCTTCTTGCAAGATGCGCGCAAGCCGCTGCTCAGCGCTCATCTTGCATATCTCATCTGGCACCGTGTCGGGGTGGTCCCCGTTCCGACCAGTGAAGTGGTACAGATAGTCGCTCTGCGCGGGCCCGGTGAAGCCCAGGTTGAGCTCTTCCACCTTGTCCCCTCTTGACCATTTGACTGCGAATGTTTGCGTCCGGCGTCTCGCCATCCGGCACTCTTCGGGGCGTGACTGCCTTGGCCGTCCGTCGAATCGGGCGCTGCCTGCCTTGGAACTGTAAGCCGTCGCACGCCTACCACTTCCTGGGCAGACCGTCCGCCCGCGAGCGTGAGCGTGAGGTGGGCCGGGGGCGACCCCCGGGAGAGCGGTCAGTGGCCTTGGGCGCGGAACCAGGCGCGGTAGAGGGCGGTGAGCTCCTCTTGGGCGGGGCGGGGC
>NZ_SMKC01000238.1 GCF_004348315.1 Streptomyces sp. 8K308
CCCACACGCTCCCCGACCCACCCGCGACCATGTGAGAAGGAGTGTCCAGGCCATGGACGGAGTGACCCAGGTTCCCGCGCCGGCGAACGAGCCCGTGCACACCTACGCGCCGGGTTCCGCCGAGCGCGCCCGCCTTGAACGCAAGCTCAAGGAGCTGGCCGACAACCCGATCGAGCTGCCCATGACCATCGGGGGCGTGCGCCGGATGGGCGGCGGCGAGCGCTTCGACGTCGTGCAGCCGCACAACCACCGGGCCAGGCTCGGCACGGCGGCCCACGCCACCCGGCAGGACGCCCAGGACGCCGTCGACGCCGCGCTGGCCGCGGCCCCGGGATGGCGGTCGCTGACCTTCGACGACCGGGCCGCCGTCTTCCTCAAGGCGGCGGAGCTGCTGTCGGGGCCGTGGCGGGAGACCGTCGCCGCCTCGACCATGCTCGGCCAGTCCAAGACGATCCAGCAGGCGGAGATCGACGCGCCGTGCGAGCTGATCGACTTCTGGCGGTTCAACGTGCACTTCGCGCGCGAGATCCTGGCCGAGCAGCCGCCGGTGCAGCCCAAGGGCGTGTGGAACCGGATGGACTTCCGGCCGCTCGAGGGCTTCGTCTACGCGATCACCCCGTTCAACTTCACGGCGATCGCCGGCAACCTGCCCACGGCGCCGGCCCTGATGGGCAACGTGGTGGTGTGGAAGCCGTCGCCGACCCAGACCCACTCCGCCGTGCTGCTGATGCGGCTGCTCGAGGAGGCGGGGCTGCCGGCCGGCGTCATCAACCTGGTGACCGGCGACGGCCGCGAGGTGTCCGAGGTGGCGCTGCCCCACCCCGACCTGGCCGGCATCCACTTCACCGGCTCCACCACGACGTTCCGCTACCTGTGGCAGCAGGTCGGCGCGCACATCGAGCGGTACCGCAACTACCCGCGGATCGTCGGCGAGACCGGCGGCAAGGACTTCATCGTGGCCCACCCGAGCGCCGATCCGGCGGTGCTGCGGACGGCGATCACCCGCGGCGCCTTCGAGTACCAGGGGCAGAAGTGCTCGGCGGCCTCCCGTGCCTACGTGCCTCGCTCGCTGTGGGAGGGCGGGCTGCGGGACGAGCTCGTCGCCGAGACCGAGGGCCTTGCGGTCGGCGACCCGAGCGACCTGTCGAACTTCATGGCCGCGGTCATCGACGAGCGCGCCTTCGCCAAGAGCAAGGCGGCCATCGACCGGGCCAGGACCGACCCGTCGTGCGAGATCGTCGCGGGCGGCACCTACGACGACTCGGTGGGCTGGTTCGTCAGGCCGACGGTGCTGACCTGCTCGGACCCGGAGAACGAGGTCTTCTCCACCGAGTACTTCGGCCCGATCATCGCCGTCCACGTCTACGAGGACGACACCTTCGACACCATGCTTGACCAGATGGAGTCGGTGGCGGCCTACGCGCTGACCGGGGCGGTGCTGGCCGGGGACCGGGCGGTCGCGGCCAGGGCCAGCGAGCGGCTGCGGTACGCGGCGGGCAACTTCTACCTCAACGACAAGCCCACCGGGTCGATCGTCGGCCAGCAGCCCTTCGGCGGGGCGCGCGCCTCCGGCACCAACGACAAGGCGGGCTCCAAGTTCAACCTGCTGCGCTGGACCTCGCCACGGGTGATCAAGGAGACCCAGGTGCCGCCGACCGACTACCGCTATCCACACATGGGGTGAGCCGCGCCGGCCGGCGCGGGGAGTCGGCTCGGTGATTCGCGTCTCACATACTAGGACGGTCAAGTATCTGGCGAGACAACACTGTGGATCGCCGCTACTTTTGTGGAGGCTCTGAGGCCGGGCAGCGTGGCCCGGCCGCTCCACACCCCCGCGCCTGGAGCTGATCCCATGGACGCAACGCTGCCCGCGACCACCGTCACCCGCCCGCGCTCGGCCGACGACTCCGCCCTGGCCAGGGCCCGTGCCGCGGCCCGCGCCGCTCGGGAGGCCACCCGCCGGCGCGCGGCCGTCGCGCTCCAGCGGGCCCTGGACCGCCGGGACAACGGCGCCGAGTTCGACGAGGACTGAGTCCGGGCCCCCTGTGTCGTCCGGATGATGGACGAACTGGTGTCAGAGCGTGGGACGGCGTTAGGGTCCTCCCATGGCTCGCAGCATCGATCTCGCGGTGATTCCTGGTGACGGCATCGGTCCCGAGGTGGTGGACCAGGGGCTCAAGGTCCTGACCGCCGTCCTGCCCGGCGACGTCAAGCTGGAGACCACCACCTACGACCTCGGCGCGCGCCGCTGGCACGCCACCGGCGAGACGCTGCCGGACGCGGAGCTCGAGCGGCTCAAGGGCCACGACGCGATCCTGCTCGGTGCCATCGGCGACCCCACGGTGCCGTCCGGGGTGCTTGAGCGCGGGCTGCTGCTCAGGCTGCGCTTCGTGTTCGACCACTTCGTGAACCTGCGCCCGAGCAAGCTGTTCCCCAACACCCCGACCCCGCTGGCCGGCCGCCCCGACATCGACTTCGTCGTCGTCCGCGAGGGCACCGAGGGCCTCTACGTCGGCAATGGCGGCTCCGTGCGCACCGGCACCCCCGCCGAGATCGCCAACGAGGTCAGCGTCAACACCGCCTACGGCGTGGAGCGGGTCGTCAGGGACGCGTTCGAGCGGGCCGCCGCCCGGCCCCGCAAGAAGCTCACCCTGGTCCACAAGAACAACGTGCTGGTGCACGCCGGCCACCTCTGGCAGCGCACCGTGGACCGGGTCGCCACGGAGTACCCGCAGGTCAGCACCGACTACCTGCACGTCGACGCGGCGACGATCTTCTTCGTCACCCAGCCCGAGCGGTTCGACGTGATCGTCACGGACAACCTCTTCGGCGACATCCTCACCGACCTGGCCGCGGCCGTCACCGGAGGCATCGGCCTCGCCGCCTCGGGCAACATCAACCCGACCGGCGCCTTCCCCTCGATGTTCGAGCCGGTCCACGGCTCCGCGCCGGACATCGCGGGCACCGGCAAGGCCGACCCGACGGCCACCGTGCTCTCCGTCGCCCTGCTGCTGCGCCACCTCGGCTACGAGGCGGAGGCCGCCCGCGTCGAGGAAGCGGTCACCGCCGACCTGGCCGAGCGCGACGCCGCCGCCCCGCGCTCCACCGAGGCGATCGGCGACGCGCTGGCCAGCCGAGTAGCCGGCTGACGACCGCCTGCACGCCACGCGCATCTCCGTTCGGCCGCCGGTCACGCCCGGCGGCTGGGCAACCTCGTCGCCGGATGCCACCATCACCCCAGGGCCGCCCCCGTGCGCTTGTCGTCGCGCCCCGCGTCATAATCGACCCCACACCGGTCATCTCATACGCGGGGCCGTCGCGCATCCAGATGCTCGGACGTCCAAGTATCAACTCGGCGTACCGACCCCGGCGCGGGCTCGCGGTCCGCACCACCAAGATGTGCCACCGAGACGTGAAGGACTCGCTCACCATGACGACCCCCATCACCTTCGACCTCAAGCCCTCCACCCAGCCGCTCTCCGAGGCCGAGCGCGCCGCCGCGCTGGCCGAGCCGGGCTTCGGCCGGTACTTCACCGACCACATGGTCACCATCCGGTACACCGAGGGCCGCGGCTGGCACGACGCCACCCTCCAGCCGTACGCCCCGATCCCGCTCGACCCGGCGACCATGGCGCTGCACTACGGGCAGGAGATCTTCGAGGGCCTCAAGGCCTACCGGCAGCCCGACGGCTCCGTCGTCACCTTCCGACCGGACGCCAACGCCCGCCGCTTCCAGCGCTCGGCCAGGCGCCTCGGCATGCCCGAGCTGCCCGTCGAGGCCTTCGTCGAGGCCATCGACGTGCTCGTCGCACAGGACGCGGCCTGGGTGCCGACCGGCGCCGGGCAGACGCTCTACCTACGGCCCTTCATGTTCGCGACCGAGGTCGGCCTCGGCATCAACCGGCCGGCCAACGAGTACCTCTTCATGGTGATCGCCTCGCCGGCCGGCGACTACTTCGCCGGCGGCGTGAAGCCCGTCTCCGTCTGGCTCTCCAACGAGTACGTGCGCGCCGCCCCCGGCGGCACCGGCGAGGCCAAGTGCGCCGGCAACTACGCGGCCGCCTTCCTCGCCCAGGCCGAGGCCGTCCGGCACGGCTGCGACCAGGTGGTCTGGCTGGACGCGGTGGAGCGCCGCTTCGTCGAGGAGATGGGCTCGTCCAACCTCTACTTCGTCCGGGGCAGCGGCTCCGAGGTGCGCATCTACACGCCCGAGCTCACCGGCACCCTGCTGCCCGGCATCACCCGCGACTCGCTGCTGACCATCGCCGCCGACCTCGGCTACCCGACCGAGGAGTTCCGGATCACCGTGGACGACTGGCGGCGGGAGAGCGAGAGCGGCGCCATCAGCGAGGTCTTCGCCTGCGGCACCGCCTCGGTGATCACCCCGGTCGGCCACGTGAAGTCCAGCGACGGAGCCTGGACCATCGCCGACGGGCAGGCCGGCGAGATCACCCTGCGGCTGCGCGAGGCGCTGGTCGACATCCAGACCGGGCGGGCCGAGGACCGGCACGGCTGGCTGCACCGCGTCGCCTGACCGCGGCGTCCGGATCCTGAGACGGCGGGTGGCACAGGAGTCCGCCTGTGCCACACTCGCTGCCATGCTCTCGTTCGCCAGCATTATCGGCAGCTAGCGCGCCGGTCCGCAGTCTCTGACCCGCGCGCAGACCTCTCGCATCCGCGAGGGGTCTTTTCGTTTTCCGGCACACTTGACCGTAGAGGGTTCGACAGGAGTTCCGTACGACCATGACCAGCAAGGACGAGCCGGGCACCCAGGCGCCGGGCGACGGCTTCCACGTGTTCGACACCACCCTGCGTGACGGCGCCCAGCGGGAGGGCATCACGCTCACCGTCGCCGACAAGCTGACCATCGCCCGCCACCTGGACGACTTCGGGGTCGGCTTCATCGAGGGCGGCTGGCCGGGGGCCAACCCGAGGGACACCGAGTTCTTCCAGCGGGCCCGTGCCGAGATCCCGTTCAGGCACGCCAAGCTGGTCGCCTTCGGATCGACCCGCAGGGCGGGCGTCGCCGTCGAGGACGACCCGCAGGTGCGGGCCCTGCTCGACTCCGAGGCCCCGGTGGTCACCCTCGTCGCCAAGGCCCACGACCGGCACGTCGAGTTGGCCCTGCGCACCACGCTGCCCGAGAACCTCGCCATGATCGCGGACACCGTGCGCCACCTGCGCGCCCACGGCCGCCGCGTCTTCGTCGACTGCGAGCACTTCTTCGACGGCTACGCCGCCAACCCTGACTACGCGCTCGACGTCGTCCGCACCGCCCACCGGGCCGGCGCCGACGTGGTGGTGCTCTGCGACACCAACGGCGGCATGCTCCCCGCCCAGGTGCAGGCCGTGGTGCGCACCGTGGTGACCGACACCGGCGCCCGGATCGGCATCCACGCGCAGGACGACACCGGCTGCGCGGTGGCCAACACCCTGGCCGCCGTGGACGGCGGCGCCACCCACGTGCAGTGCACGGCCAACGGATACGGCGAGCGGGTCGGCAACGCCAACCTCTTCCCGGTGGTCGCGGCCCTGGAGCTCAAGTACGACCGCCGGGTGCTGCCGCCCGGCGCGCTGCGCGAGATGACCAGGATCTCGCACGCCATCGCCGAGGTCGTCAACCTCACCCCGGCCACCCACCAGCCGTACGTCGGGGTCTCCGCCTTCGCGCACAAGGGCGGGCTGCACGCCTCCGCGATCAAGGTGGACCCCGACCTCTACCAGCACATCGACCCCGAGCTCGTGGGCAACTCGATGCGGATGCTGGTCTCCGACATGGCCGGCCGGGCCTCCGTCGAGCTCAAGGGCCGGGAACTCGGCTACGACCTCGCCGGGGACCGCGAGCTGGTCGGCCGGATCGTCGACCGGGTCAAGGCGCAGGAGCTCAAGGGCTTCAGCTATGAGGCGGCGGACGCCTCCTTCGAGCTGCTGCTGCGCGAGGAGGCGGACGGCGGCCCGCAGCGCTTCTTCCGTCTTGAGTCGTGGCGCACCATCACCGACCAGCGGTCCGACACCGGCTGTGAGAACGAGGCCACTGTCAAGCTGTGGGCCAAGGGCGAGCGGATCGTCGCCACCGGCGAGGGCAACGGTCCGGTGCACGCGCTCGACCAGGCGCTGCGCGCCGGCCTCGAGCGGACCTTCCCCGAGCTGGCCAGGCTTCAGCTGGTGGACTACAAGGTCCGGATCCTGGAGGGCAGGCAGGGCACCCAGTCCACCACCCGGGTGCTGATCACCACCAGCGACGGCACCGCGGAGTGGTCTACGGTGGGTGTTGCGGACAACGTGATCGCCGCCTCCTGGCAGGCGCTCGACGACGCCTACACGTACGGCCTGCTGCGCGCCGGGGCGCGTCCGAACGAGTGAGGTGGCAGGCGGGGCACTGTGGGGAGGTCACAGTGCCCCCGTGCCCCGGGCTGTGCGTTTCCACCCCCTATGTGCGGCGCGGCCATGAAACGGGTGCGGAGACTGTACGGATCTGACGAGGGCGGTCCCGGCGGGCGTTTCGTAGGGTCTATACATGACCGATCAAGCCGAGGCCGAAGCGCCAGACACGGTGACCGCCATCGACGCCCACGGGCGCGTGGCGGAGCTGCGGGCCATCCGCGAGGAGGCGGTGCGCGGCCCCTCGGAGAAGGCGACGGAGGCGCAGCACGCCAAGGGCAAGCTGACCGCAAGGGAGCGGATCGATCTGCTGCTCGACCCCGACTCGTTCCGCGAGGTGGGCATGTTGCGGCGGCACCGGGCCACGGGCTTCGGGCTCGAGGCCAAGCGCCCCTACACGGACGGCGTGATCACCGGCTACGGCACGGTGCACGGACGCCAGGTCTTCGTCTACGCGCACGACTTCCGGATCTTCGGCGGGGCGCTCGGTGAGGCCCACGCCGCCAAGATCCACAAGATCATGGACATGGCCATGGCCGCCGGCGCGCCGCTCGTGTCGTTGAACGACGGCGCGGGCGCGCGCATCCAGGAGGGCGTCGTGGCCCTTGCCGGCTACGGCGGCATCTTCCAGCGGAACACCAGGGCGTCCGGGGTGATCCCGCAGATCTCGGTGATGCTCGGCCCCTGCGCCGGCGGCGCGGCCTACTCGCCGGCGCTGACGGACTTCGTGTTCATGGTGCGGGAGACCGCCCAGATGTTCATCACCGGTCCCGACGTGGTCAAGACCGTCACCGGCGCGGACGTCACGCACAACGGCCTGGGCGGCGCCGACGTGCACGCCGAGACCTCGGGCGTGGCGCACTTCGCCTACGACGACGAGGAGTCCTGCCTTGAGGAGGTCCGCTTCCTCCTCTCGCTGCTGCCGAGCAACAACCGCGAGAACCCGCCATCCTCGCCCACCGAGGACCCGGTGGACCGCCGCTGCGACGCGCTGGTCGACCTGGTCCCGGTCGACGGCAACCGCCCCTACGACATGCGGGCGGTCATCGAGGAGCTGGTGGACGACGGCGAGTTCCTCGAGGTGCACGAGCGCTGGGCGACCAACATCATCTGCGCGCTCGCCAGGTTCGACGGCCAGGTGGTGGGCATCGTCGCCAACCAGCCGCAGTCGCTGGCCGGCGTGCTCGACATCTCCGCCTCCGAGAAGGCCGCGCGCTTCGTCCAGATGTGCGACGCGTTCAACGTCCCGATCGTCACGCTGCTTGACGTGCCCGGCTTCCTGCCGGGCGTCGACCAGGAGCACGGCGGCATCATCAGGCACGGCGCCAAGCTGCTGTACGCCTACTGCAACGCCACCGTGCCGCGGATCTCGCTGATCCTGCGGAAGGCGTACGGCGGCGCCTACATCGTGATGGACTCGCAGACCATCGGCGCCGACGTCACGCTCGCCTGGCCCACCAACGAGATCGCGGTGATGGGCGCCGAGGGAGCGGCCAACGTGATCTTCCGCCGGCAGATCGCCGCCGCCGAGGACCCGGAGGCCATGCGGGCGCGCATGGTCAAGGAGTACAAGGCGGAGCTGATGCACCCCTACTACGCGGCCGAGCGCGGCCTGGTGGACGACGTCATCGACCCGGCGGAGACCCGGCACGTGCTGATCCAGTCGCTGGCGATGCTGCGCAGCAAGCACGCCGACCTGCCGGCCCGCAAGCACGGCAACCCGCCACAGTGAGCGAAGGAGAGTCCCGCGAGATGAGCAGCGACCCCCATCTGGTGCGCGTGGAGAAGGGCGAGGCCAGCCCGGAGGAGCTGGCCGCCGTCACCGCCCTGTTGATGGCCCGTGCCGCCCGGCGGGACGCCGCGCCGGCGTCCGCCGACCGCAGCACCGCCGGCTGGCGCCGTCTCGAGCGCACCGCCGGCTACCGCGCGCCCCACAGCTGGCAGGGGTGACGCGCCGCCCCGCGCGCCCCGGTACGCGAACGGCCCCCGGCTCGAGCCGGGGGCCGTTCGCGTGTGAGACGGGGTCAGGCGGCGTCCTCGCGCTCCTTGAGGACGGTGCGGCGCGGGTTGGCCGTGGCCTGGGGGAGCTCCGGCACGCGCGCCGCGGGGCGCTCGGCCGGAGCGAGCTCTCCGGCGTCCGAGAGGTGTGCCAGGGTGGTGCGCCGCGGGTTGGCGATGGAGCGCATGGTCAGGGTGCTCTTCACGGTGCTCTGCCTTGAGGGTCTCTTGTCGGTCCTGGATGTCATTTCTAGATGTTCTGTAAAGCGAGGCTAGGGCCGCTATACCCGCCGTAAGCCGGTAATCAGCCATGAACTCGGTGTGAGTTTGCTCACGGCGACCCGGAGAAACCGCATCAAACTCGGACAGCCAGCGAACGGGGCAAAGCGGTCATAGGTTGCCATAGGTTTACTCCTTCCTCACGATAGCTACCCGTTGTGTGCTTGTTCGATGAGGGTGTGGTGCATAAAAGTCCGATTTCTCCCTGGCTGTCGTGTGCACACTGTGGTGGAGTGTCTCCGTAGCGTCATAGATGTCACGGGAGCGTTCCCAGACCTTGTTGCGGATCGGCCACTGTGCTGGAATCACACGGACCGTCGCGGGTCGGCCACCGAAGCGAGGGGCGCACGCCAGTGCCACTCACCGCGCTGACCGCCAGACGCGTCGGTTGCCCACGACCGTTACGGGGCTCGTGTGCCCCCGGCTCGACACCGTCACGTCGTCATCACGGCGCGGCGCTCAAGGTCCAGAGGTTGCGACGCCAGTGCAGGGACGTTTCAAGAGGGAAGGCAGTGCTGCGGGGGATGCGGAGCCTGGTGGTGTAACAGACCGCGGCTCCTCCGCCGGGTCCGGCCCAGGGGGCGGTGACCCGGCGCAGCACGCCGCGGGGGGTGAGCAGCCCGCCCGTGAGGCGGATGCCGCCGGGGCCGAGAAGAGCCCCGCGCCCGCCCGGCCCAGCCACGCCGGATCGCGTCTCGCGCTGCGCAACTGGCGCATCAGCACCCGCCTGGTCTCGCTGATCGCGCTCCCGGTGGTCGCGGCCACCCTCCTCGGAGGGTTCCGGATCCAGAGCTCGATGGAGGACATCGAGAGGCTGGACGACCTGGAGTTGCTCACCGACCTGACTCAGGTGGCGACCCAGTTCGCCGCCGCGCTCCAGGAGGAGCGCGACCGCTCCGCCGGTCCGCTGGTCAGCGGCCGGGACAGAAGCAGCGACGAGATCGTGGCGGCCCGCGAGATCACCAATCAGGCCATGCGGGCCTTCAGTGATGCCAGCCTCCGGCTGACAAGCACCGACGAGGCCATGCGCGGCGTGCGCTCCACGGTGATCAACATCGGCCGGCAGGCCAACGAGATCAGCACCATGCGCCGGCAGGCCTACGAGGACCCGGCGAACATCGGCCAGACGGTCAGCGCCTACAGCGCCCTGATCGAGTCGCTGCACGGACTCTCGCTCGACATGGCCCAGGCCACGAGTAACGCCGAGATGATCCGCTCCACGCGTGCCCTCGCCGCCTTCTCCTCGGCCAAGGAGCACGCCTCCATCCAGCGTGCCGTGATCACCGCAGGCCTCGCGCGCGACGAGATTCCGGGGCAGAGCGCGAACCTCTCCGACGTCGACTGGCGCCTCGGCCGCAACAGCAGCCTCAGCGAGGAGTCGGAGCTCGAGGCCTTCTCGCAGATCTAC
Source organism: Streptomyces sp. 8K308 (assembly GCF_004348315.1). Taxonomy (GTDB): domain Bacteria; phylum Actinomycetota; class Actinomycetes; order Streptomycetales; family Streptomycetaceae; genus Streptomyces. The sequence continues at coordinate 10,067 of NZ_SMKC01000238.1, forward strand.
GGCCAGGGCCGGGCCAACGACCGGCTCGCCCCGCTCGAGGGCGGCGTCGCCAACATCACCCAGGCCGACCAGTACGCGCAGCGGGTCTTCTCCGCCCCCGAGGGCATCAGGAACTCGCAGGAGCGCAGCTACCGCAACTGGTACGAGCAGGACCGGACCAAGATCGACGCGATGAACGTCATCGAGGCCGAACTGCTGGCCGAGATGCAGGCCCAGGCCAACGCCCTGCGGGACGAGGCCCAGCAGGAGGCCGTCATCAACGGCGCCGTGGTCATCCTGGTGCTCGGCATCTCGCTGGTCGGTGCCTTCGTGGTGGCCCGCTCGATGGTCCGCTCGCTGCGCCGGCTGCAGGAGACCGCGACCGAGGTCGCCCGCAAGCGGCTGCCCGAGGTCGTCAAGCAGATGTCCGAGGCCGAGCCCGAGGATGTGGACACCACCGTCGAGTCGGTCGGCGTCTACACCAGGGACGAGATCGGCAAGGTGGCCCAGGCGTTCGACGACGTGCACCGGGAGGCCGTCCGCCTCGCCGGTGAGCAGGCCCTGCTGCGAGGCAACGTCAACGCGATGTTCACCAACCTCTCGCGGCGCAGCCAGGGTCTGATCCAGCGTCAGCTCTCCCTGATCTCCGAGCTCGAGTCGCGCGAGGCCGACCCGGACCAGCTGTCCTCGCTGTTCAAGCTCGACCACCTCGCCACCCGCATGCGCCGCAACGGCGAGAACCTGCTGGTCCTCGCGGGCGAGGAGCCGGGCCGCCGGTGGACCCGCCCGGTGCCGCTGGTCGACGTGCTGCGCGCCGCGGCCTCCGAGGTGGAGCAGTACGAGCGCATCGAGTTGAGCGCCGTCCCCAAGACGGACGTCGCCGGCCGGGTCGTCAACGACCTGGTGCACCTGCTCGCCGAGCTGCTGGAGAACGCCACCTCGTTCTCCTCGCCCCAGACCAAGGTCAAGGTCACCGGTCACGCGCTGCCCGACGGCCGGGTGCTGGTGGAGATCCACGACACCGGCATCGGCCTGTCCCCCGAGGACCTGGCCGAGATCAACGAGCGGCTCGCCAACCCGCCCACCGTCGACGTCTCGGTCTCCCGCCGCATGGGCCTGTTCGTGGTCGGCCGCCTCTCGCTGCGCCACGGCATCAGGATCCAGCTGCGGCCCTCCGACTCCGGCGGCACCACCGCCCTGGTGATGCTGCCCGCCGACGTGGCCCAGGGCGGTGGCAGGCCGCGCCCCGCGACCCCGCCGAACG
>NZ_SMKC01000239.1 GCF_004348315.1 Streptomyces sp. 8K308
CACCCACCCTGTCCGGGCGGGCCCGGCGGCGTGCGCCGGCTGCTGCGGCCGTTGGCCGGGCCCGGTTCGCCCTGCCGGCGGCCGGGCGCCATTGGGGCCCTGGCGTCGCGCGCCGGGTGGCGGCTTCGCCGCAGGGCGTCTCGCGGCCGGTGGCCCGGCTCGCCGCTGCGCGCCGGACCGCCGGGTGTCGGGGTTCCCGGCCGTCAGGCGCCGGGGTCCGATCGGCTCTGCCGGTCCCGGTCCGCGCTGCCGGCGGCCTGGCGTTGGGCACCGGCTTCGACGGGGGTGTCCGCCGCCGACGGCCGGCGGCCAGAGGCTCGGGCCCGTCCCGTCGCCGGCCCGGCGCGCAGCGCCGTCGCGGCCAAAGCCGGCCCGGCGAGGGCGAGGGTGGCTCGGTCTATTGACGCTGGTTGGGAGCGCTCCTATGGTGGCGAAGTCTGTTCATGACAATGTTTGACGTTCCTGTACGTGAACGCCTGGCCCTGCGCGCGAGATCCTCCCCTCTTCCTTCCCCTAGGAGCCGCGATGTCAGCGTTGGACTGGATCGTGGTCGCTGGTTACTTCCTCGTCGTGGTAGCCATCGGCTGGTGGTCGAAGAACCGCATCCACAGCGTGGCCGACTTCTTCACGGCCAGGGGGCAGATCCCCTGGTGGCTGTCGGGGGTGTCGCACCACATGTCCGGCTACAGCGCGGTGATGTTCGTCGCGTTCGCGGCCGTCGCGTACAACAGCGGCATCACCGTGTACTTCTGGTGGCCGCTCACCATCGGTCTCGGCGTCGGGGTCGGGGCCTTCCTCTTCGCCGCCCGCTGGAACCGGCTGCGGGCCAAGCACGACGTCAAGTCACCGCTCGAGTACCTGACCCGTCGCTACAACCTGCCGACCCAGCAGGTGCTCGCCTACAGCGGCGCCGCCCTCAAGGTCGTCGACATCGCGGCCAAGTGGGTCGCCATATCGGTCCTGTTGCGCGGCTTCGCCGACATCCCCATCGAGGTCGGCATCACCTTCACCGGCGTCGCCACCATGGCCTACATGACCGTCGGCGGCCTGTGGGCCGATGTCCTCACCGACATGGGGCAGTTCGTCATCCAGGCCGTGGCCGGCGTGGCCATGCTGTTCGCGGTGATGATCGAACTCGGCGTGGACTTCCCGTTCTCGATGTGGGGCGACCTGCCCGACGGCCACGGCGATCCGGTCAACGGCACCGTCACCACCTGGCTCATCCTCGCGTTCCTGCTGGTGAAGACCTTCGAGTACAACGGCGGCATGTGGAACCTGGCGCAGCGCTACATGGCCTCGCCCTCCGGTTCCGACGCCCGCCGCGCCGCGCTGCTCTCCAGCGTGCTGTGGCTGGTCTGGCCGTTGGTCCTCTTCCTGCCGATGATCGCCGCGCCGCTGATCGTGCCCGGGCTCAGCAACGGCGAGGAGTCCTACATCGCGCTGGCCAAGGAGCTGCTGCCGGCCGGCCTGATCGGGCTGATGCTGGCCGGGTTCTTCTCGCACACGATGGCCATGGTGGCCTCCGATTCCAACGTCATCACCGCGGTCATCACCCGGGACATCGCCCCGGTGCTGGTGCCGCGCGTGCGGCGGTTGACGGAGGCCGCGCAGCTGACGTTCGCCCGCGTCACCACCGTGCTGTTCGTCGCCCTCAGCATGACCATCGCCATCACCACCGGCGGTGAGGGCTTCGTGCTCGACACCGTCGTGGAGCTGGTGGCCGCCACCATGGGCCCGATATCCATCCCGCTGATGCTCGGCCTGCTGCCGTGGTTCCGCCGGGTCGGGCCGACCGCGGCGATCACCTCGTGGGCCGGCGGCCTTCTCGTCTGGTACGTCGTCCGCTACGTCGTGGACGGCGCCACCCAGGCGGCCATCGTCGGCCTGCCGCTGCTGACGTCGCTGGTCCTCTACGTCGGGGTCGGGATGGTGAGGCCGGAGCCGAAGCCGGAGACGGACGCGTTGCTCGACTCCCTCAACTCCGACCCGGAGCCCGGCTCTCCGACCCAGGAGGAGCCGGAGGACGGCGCGTTGACCGCCCGGTAGACGAAAGCGGTGACCGGCGCGGCCACCGCCCAGCCCAGGGTCTCGTAGAGCGCGCGCCCCTCGTGGGTGGCGCCGAGGATCCCGGTGGTCGCGCCGCGTTCGACGGCCTCGTTCGCGAGCGTCCGCATCACCACGGAGCCGAGGCCGCGCCGCTGGTGGGCGGGGTGGGTCTCGACCTGGTCGACCACCGCGGCGTCGCCGACCGGGGCCACCTGTCCGCGCGCGGCCAGCGAACCGTCGGCCGCGAACACCCGGGCGCGCGTCACGCCGGCGGCCGTCTCCACGGCGAGCCGGTAGCCGGCGGGGACGCGGGCCGCCGAGCCGCGCAGCGCGGTGGCCATCAGATGGCCGTGGTCGCCCTCGGTCCAGTCCGGGGTGAGCCAGCCGGCCACCCGCTCGACGTCGACGAACGCCTTGAGGTGCGTGGCGGGCACGGTGACCGCCGCGACGACGCCCCGGACGGCCGCCTCGTCCGCCGCCGGCAGCACGTGGCGGGCGACGTGGTGCAGCTGCCCGACGTCGATCCGCACCCCCCACGGCTGCTCGACGGGCGCCGGCGTCTCCCGGGAGACCGCCCAGCCCGCGGTCCAGGCCAGGACCAGCTCGGGTGTCGCCGTGTCCGCCCCGTTCATCACGCCCTCCGGATGTAATAGTCAGTTTGGCGAGGTGATTATTACACGGCGGCCTTCTCGGTCGGCCGGGCCGGGTCCGTCGAGCCGGCCGGAGCCACGGACCCCGCCCGGTCGGGCCGCCGGCGCGCCGCGTCCGGTAGGAGCGTGAGCAGCCCGAGCACGGCCATGGCGGCGCCGAGCCAGAGCGTGGCGCGCAGTCCCCAGGCGCCGATAGCGAGGGCGCCGAGCGAGGAGCCGAGGATCACGCCGAGCGTGATGAAGGAGGCGTGGACGGTGTTGACCAGCGGGCGGGCGTTGCCGGTGCGCTGCACCCTGGTCACCATCGCGGGGTTCATGGTCACGCCGACCAGCCCGACGCCCAGCAGGAAGGCCACGGCGGCGACCGGCACCTCGGCCAGCAGCGCGAAGCCGGCGAGGAAGAGGGCGTTGAGCGCGAGGCCGACGGCCAGCACCGGCACCGTGTGCCGGTCCGCGAGCCGGCCGACGACGGTGTTGCCGACGACGGTGGCCGCGCCGTAGGCGATCAGCAGCAGCGGCACGGTGCCGGTGGCGAAGCCGGTCAGCTCGGTGAGGATCGGGTTCAGGTAGCTGAACGCGGCGAAGGTCGCGCCGATGATCAGCGTGCTGGTGGAGAGCGCCAACCACAGCCGGGGCGCGCGGAACACGCCGAGCTCCTGCCGGAAACCGCCCTCCTCCTCGGCCCGCGCCAGCGCCGGCACCCCGACGACGGTCGCCGCCGCCGCGACCACCGCGATCGCCGAGATCACCCAGAACGCGGCCCGCCAGCCGAACCGCTCGCCGACCAGTGTGGACAGCGGCAGCCCGAGCAGGGTGCCGAGCATCAGCCCGTTCATCACCACCGCGATCGCCCGGCCGCGTATCTCGGCGCGGGTCAGCCGCACGGCGAGCGAGATCGCCACCCCGAAGAACGCCTGCGACGCGACGCCGGTGACGATCCGGGCGGTCAGCATGGTGGCGTAGTCGGTGGCGACCGCCGCCAGCACGTTGCCGGCCAGGAAGACGGCGAACAGCAGCAGCAGCGCGTTCTTCGGCGCCACCCGCAGGAGCGCCACGGTCAGGAAGGGCCCGCCGACGGCCATGGCCGCGGCGAACGCGGTGATCAGGTAGCCGACCTGCGGCACGGTGGCGCCCAGGCCATCCGCCAGCTGCGGCATCAGGCCGGCGACGACGAACTCGCTGGTCACCATGGCGAAAATGCCGAGGGCCAACACGTACACGGCACGAGGCACTGCCTCACTCCTTCTCGTGATGTTCTCTCGTTATGGATCGATCAGTTCAAAACTCGGCCGCGCGTGACCCCGGACCCGGGCGGTGGCGTTCAGCGCGTCACGGCGTCCAGGGTGATCTCGGCGATCGACTCCAGCGCGGCCTGGTCGGCGCCGCCCTGGCTTGACACCCGGATCCCGGCGACCGCCGCGTTGACGAACCGGGCCAACTCCCCCGGCTCCCGCGCGGACGTCACGCTGCCGTCCCGCTGCCCGGCGGCCAGCGCGTCCCGCAGCGCGGCCAGCCGGCGCGCGGTGTCCCGCGCCAGCAGCTCGGCCGCCGCCGTGTCCCGGGCGGCCAACTCCACGGTGGTGTTCACCCCGAGGCAGCCGAGGATCCGCCCGGCGGCCCGGTGCTCGGCCTCCCCCTGGACGATCAGCGCCAACAGCGCCCGCACCCGCTCGCCGCCCGGCCGCTCGACGTCCTCCAGCACGCCGAGCTGGGTTTCCGTCATCCCGTCCAGATAGCGCCCGAGCGCGCGCCGGAACAGGTCGTGCTTGCTGTGGAACGTGTTGTAGACGCTGCTGCGCCCGAGCCCCGTCGCCTCGCACAGGTCCTGGGTCGAGGTGGCCTCATAACCCTTCTCCCAGAACACCCGCATCGCGGCGTCCAGGGCCCGCTCCTCGTCAAACGTCCTCGGTCGCGCCATGCGGCGACCGTAGCAGGTTTTGCATCGACCAGTCCAATACGCGATGATCCCGGTCGTGGGTCACCTGATACGCGACTACGCGCCCGCCGACGAGGCGTCCTGGCTGCGGTGCCGGGTCCTGTCCTTCCTCGCCACCGCCTACTTCGACGACGTCGACCGCGCCAAGCCGGCGATCCCGGCGCCCGGCCTCGAACTCGTCGCAGCCGACGCGGCGGGAGGCGTCGTCGGCATTCTCGACGTCCTCGTCGAGGGCGACTCGGCGACCATCGACACGGTCGCCGTCCACCCGGACCACCAACGCCTGGGTATCGCCCGGGACCTGCTCGCCGAGGCCCGCGCCCGGCTGTCCGCCCTCGGCGTCACGACGCTCGACGCCTGGACCAGGGACGACCCCGGCACCCTCGACTGGTACCGGGCCATGGGCTTCGCCGAGAGCGACCACTACCTGCATGTCTTCGCCCACGCGTACACCGACCCGGCCGAGCCGCCGCGCGCCGTCGCCCAACCCCACCCCGACCTCCGGCCCGTCGCCCTCTTCCTCCACGCCGACCTGCGCCACGAGCGGGCGATGCGGGCGCGGTTCGCCCGCGTCCACGTCTGCCGGCGCTTCTCGACGGCGCTGACTCATCAGCCCTGACGTGCATGAGTCGTGACCGCGGCGACGGCGGCCACCCCCCGAGTGCTACGCGCCCTCGGGGGACGCGTCCCGGTAGCTCAGCCGACGCCCCGCATCGCCCGCTCCTCGTCGATGAGCCGGTCGGTGAACTCCTCCGGGTCCACCGCGTGGTCCAGGTCGTGGAGGTCGTCGAACTCCCGCCCGCTGAGCGGCAGTCCGAGCTCGCCGAGCCGGGCCGCAAGCTCGGCGAACGCGACCGCCTCATCCGGCTCGTCCTCATACCCGGCCCGGTCGGCGGCGCACGCCTCGGCCAGGGTGCTGCCCGCCATCCCCCAGTAGGTGACTCGGTGTCCAACTCGACCACGTGCCAGGGCTGGTCGGCCGGCTCGTCCGGGTACAGCCAGTACCCGACCCAGCCCTTGCCGAACTCCGCGACGATCTTGTAGTGCTCGGCCACCCGCGCGCACCCCGCGTTGATGGCCTGCGTCTCCGGATCGGCCAGCTCGGCCTCCCTGAGGTAGCTGGTGTCGAGGAGCGGGTGCGGCTGCCCCGGTTCGAGGAAGGTGATGCCGAGCAGATCGGCGAAGTCGTCCCGGCCCTCCCACTGCGCCACCAGCATCACCCGCAGGTCGTCGGGGACCGGCCGGCCCCCGAGACGTTCCCGGGAGAACTCCGTGAGCCGCTCCTCGAACATGTTCCCTCCTGGCTTCCTGGCTGGCCCTCCCCGGACGAAAGGCACCGTACCGCCGCTCACCGACACCCGCGCCGTCGGCCGGGATGGCCAGGGCCGTCAACCCCCTTGCTGGCAGGACGAGTTCGCTGCCCATCGGGCACCTCGTCCCCGCCCACGGCCGCGCCCGGGCCGGCTACGCCGTGGGCAGATTCGCCGCCGGCAGAAGTGGCGGTCCCGGCCCCGTCGCGCCGCCTACGGTGGCGGTCCACGCGCACCGAGGGAGTAGTCATGGAGACGATCACCGGTACGGCGGCCGGGGTGCCGTTCACGGCACTCCCGCCGGCCGGAGCGGTCGACGGGCCCGCGCCGTTGGTCGTGACCTGGCACATGCTGGACGCGCCGCGCACGGACGCGGCGTTCGCGGCGGCGCTGCCCATGACCGGGGTGCCCGCCTGGCGGGTTCACCTGGGCATGCCGATGTGCGGCGCGCGGATGGTCGATGGACGCCTCGACGCCGCCCTCGAACTGGCCCGCGAGGACGCGTTGCTGTCCTTCCTGGCCCCCATCGCCCGCCAGGCCGCCGACGAGTTCCCGGCCGCGCTCGCCGCGTTGCGCGAGCAACTGCCGGTCGACGACGGGCCGATCGGCGTGCTCGGCGCCTCGCTCGGCGGGGCCGTGGCGCTACGGGTGCTGACCACGCTACGGATTCCGGTCCTGGCGGTCGCCCTGGTCAACCCGGCCGTGCGGATACGGTCCGTCGTCGGGCTCGTCGAGCGCCTGGCCGGACATCCGTACCGATGGACCGCGGAGTCCCACGGGGTCGCCGACGAGCTGGACTTCGTCGCCCGCGCCGGAGAGCTCACGGGCGAGCCGCCACTCCTGCTCGTCAGCGGCGAGCGGGACCACCAGGACCTGCGCGCCGACGCGGCCGCCCTGGTCGGCGCGCTGCGTGAGCGGTACCCGCGCCCGGACGAGGTCGAGCTGGTCACCGTGCCGGACCTGGCACACCCCCTGGCCGAAGAACCCGGCCTGAAACCGGCCCCCCAACTGCCCGCTACGCGGACGGTTGACGAGATCCTGACGCGGTGGTTCGTCCGGCGCCTCACGAGCTGAGGAGGCCAGCACAGGCAATCTCGGCGGCGCTCCCCGCACGTACGTTCCCCTTCGAGTTCCGCGAACTGCGCGGCCGTCGTGGGCGGTGTCAGTCGGTGGAAGCAATTGAGCTGGTCAGGAGCTCGGTGAAGACTTCGGCTTGGGTGCGGTAGCCCAGGATACGGCGGGGGCGTCCGTTGAGTTCGGCGGCCACGGCGTCGAGGCCCTCGCGAGTGTGGACCATGAGGTCGGTGCCCCTCGGGAAGTACTGCCGCAGCAGGCCGTTGTGTTCTCGTTCGTGCCGCGTTCCCAGGGAGAATGAGGATGGGCGAAGAACACGTCCAACTCCGTTGCGGCTTCGCGAGAGATCACGGTGTCAGGGTCCTGGTAGCCGCGCTCGCGGCGCAAACGGCCAGCGACCTGGTCGGGCGACCAGCCCCGCCGCGGCCCGGCCAGCACACTCCCCCGCAGGCGGGGAAGCCGCGTGAGCTTGCGTTCCTTCGGCCGTGAACGCCCCCGCACCGCAAACATGTTGGCGGCAGTCGCGCGGTAGTGCTCCCGGCCGCCATGGCGGGCTATCTCCCGGCACACCACCGAGGGGTCGCGCCCGATCCGCGAGGCGATCTCCCTCTGCTGGAGTCCTTCGGCCAGCCCACGAGAGATCTCCTCCCGCTCGGCCAAGGTCAACGGACGACGGGCGGCGACGGTACTCACGGTGGTGCTCTCCGATCAAGAAACAGTCCACCGACACTACGACAAGATCAATTGCTTCCACCGGTTGTGATCAAGGTTGGGCGAGGATCGTCAACTGGACATCTCGCACCCGGGCTGGCTCGGCTGGGCCGACGTCGCGAGGCCGGCCGTCGAGCTGCTGTACGCGGCGGCCAACGCCTCCGGCGCGACCGTCGCCGACGTGCACGGGCTGATCGCCAACACCGCCGAACCACGCCGCCACCCGTGAGCCGTACTTCTCCGTCGACGACGTGATCAACGGTGTGCCGGTCCGGCAGACCAGGTGGGTGGACTGGCGGGACTTCGTCGACGTCGAGACGTACGCGGCGACGTTCCGCCAGCGGCTGACGCAGCGCGGATTCCCGTCCGGCCTCGGCCTGTTGGTCGACACCTCGCGCAACGGCTGGGGCGGCCAGGCACGGCCCACCGGGCCCGGGCCGCGCACCCACGCCGACGCCTACGTGGACGGCGGCCGGCTCGACCGCCGGCTCCGCTCGGAGAACTGGTGCAACCAGTCCGGAGCCGGCCTCGGCGAACGCCCGGCCGCCGCGCCCGCGCCCGGCGTCGACGCGTACGTGTGGGCCAAGCCGCCGGGCGAGTCGGACGGCCAGGGCGGACCGGACAGCGCGCCGGTGGAGCGGATGTGCCACCACCTCACCTGGCCCGGCCGGCAGCCGACCGGCGCCCTGCCGGACGCCCCACCGGAAGGGCAGTGGTTCCCGACCCACTTCCGCCAACTCCTGGCCAACGCCTGGCCCCCGCTGTCCTGAAGCCGTTCCGAAGCCGTCCTGAACGCGATGTCCGTTACCCGCCGGCCGGGGCCTCCCCGCGACCGGATGCTGGCGGCATGACGACGACGACAACCACCGCCACCTTCCGCGTGCACGCACTGCCCTTTGAGGTCCTGGAGGGTGTGCGTGCCACGGGCCTCGACGCCTTCGGGGCGCGCGCGGAGCGGCTCGCCGCCGAGGGCGGCGAGCCCGTCCGCTGCTGCCTGAGCGACGCGAGGCCCGGCGAGGAGTTGCTGCTCTTCGGCTACGAGCCGCCGCTGCCCGCCGCCAGCCCCTACCGCGAGATCGGTGCCGTGCTCACCCACGCCGAACCCTGCCCGGGCCCCGCCGACCCGACCGCCTACCCCGCCGACTGGCGTGGCCGCCCGCAGGTGCTGCGGGCCTACGACGCGCGCGGCTGGATCCACGACGCGACGACCGTCCACGACGGCCAGGACCCGGAGTCGACGATCGCCCGGCTGCTCGCCGAGCCCGACGTGGTGCGGGTCCACAGCCGCAACATCGCCTGGGGCTGCTACATGTTCGCGCTCACCCGCGCCTGACCCGTCGGCGGGGCGCGCTCAGGGCTGCTTGCCGGTGCCGTCGCAGACCACGCAGTCGACCTCGACGGTGGTGCCGTCAAGCGAGTGCTGGGTCTTGCCCGTTCCGTTGCACACCGAGCAGGGGACCGACCTGCTGTGTTTCCCCATGATCTACCGTCCCTCCCTGACCTGCGGGTTCACTGTTCGCGCCGGACTGTCGAGCCAGACGTCCTGCCGGTCCTGGGTGACGGTCAGGCCGAACCGGTCGATCCCCGGGGCACCTGCCGCCGTCCACGCGAGGTGTGCTCGTTCCACCTCGTCCCAGAGGTTCCGGGGGCCGCGCTGGGTCACGGTCCCGCCGCTGCCCTTCGTCTCAAGACGCGCGTGTGAGGCACCCTCGCTGAGGATCGCGAGCACGTGGTCCTGGCCCTTGCGCACCACAGCGGGGATGTCGCCGACCACCGCGGCGAGGTACACCTCCCAGCCCGGGGTGAGATCGAGGATCCGGCGGACGTCCGTGGTGACGGCGCGCTCGCGCTCGTCGTCGGGCAGGCCGCCGATCCGCGCCGGGCGCTGGCCTCGCAGCGGCATGAACGCGCACGAGTCGTGGAAGCGGCCGGCCGCGGTGCCGTCGTCGCCGACGGTGAGGTGGACGATGCGGTGGTTTCGCGACCAGGGCAGGACGATGGTGCCGCCGGGGCGGGTCCTGGCGATCCAGTCGTGGGGGATGTCGTAGACCCCGCACGTCACGTGGACGCGGTCGAACGGCCCGCCGGCCGGCGCGCCCTCGGCAGCGTCGCCGAGGACGAGGCGAGGGGAGACGCCGGCGCGGGCCAGGTTCTTCTCGGCGGTGGTCAGCAGGGTCTGGTCGACCTCGACTGAGGTGACGTTCTCCTCCCCGACCAGGTGTGACAGCAGCCCGGCCGTCCAGCCGGTGCCGGTGCCGACGTCCAGCACGCGGTGCCCGGGGCCGGGGTCGAGCAGGTCGAGGAAGGCGAAGACCAACGAAGGGCCCGAGGAGGAGCACGTGTAGGTGAACGTCTTCCTGACCGCTTCCTCGGTCAGCTCCGTCTCGCCGTCGTCGATCTGCGTGACGATCACCGTGTCGGAGCTGACGGCGGACCACCAGCGGTCGGCGTCGCGTTCGCGGTCGATCCAGTGGCCCTCGCTGCCGGCCGTCGGCCAGGCCCACGCACGCGGGGGGATGAAGTGGTGACGCGGCACGGCGAAGGCCGCGGCAGCCAACGCGCCGGCTCGGCTTGTCATGTCCTACTCCTGCCCGTGAACTGCCTGGTCATGGCCATCCTGGCAGGGCACGGGAGGCACACCCCGGCGCGCCGGGCGCGCGTGCGGCGCGCGTCCGACCTGGTGCGCCGACGGCCGGCCCGAGCGGCTACCCGTTCGGCATCACCCGGCCGTGTGCGCGAGGATCGCGGTGGCCAACTCCTCGTGCGTCTCCGGCGGCAGCGTGTGCTCCATACCCGGCACGATCAGCAGCCGCGCTCCCGGGATCCGCTCGGCGATGATCGCGCCGTGGCCCGGCTTGGCCGGCTCGTGGCTGCCCTCGATGACCAGCGTGGGCGCCTTCACCTGGTGCAGCACGCCCACCGGCTCGAAGTCGGGCCTGGCCGCCGCGGCCAGCCGGTGATTGGCCACCGCCGACAGGTCACGGGCCCGGTCGTGGATCCGTTCCTGAAGCCGACGCGCCGCGTCCTCGTCGAACGGCAGCCCGGTGCCGTGCAGCAGGCGCTGCTCGGCGATCATGCCGTCGATCCTGGCGCGCCGGTCCTCCGGCGGTGGGGCGGCCATCAGCGCACGGTAGAAGGCCACGAACTCCGGCGTCGGCTCGGGCAGGCTCCCCTCGGGCTGCGGTTGCCCCGGGCGGTCTTGCCCGCGCCCGCCTCGCCGCGCAACACCACCGCACCGCCGAAGCCTTCGCGGGCCCGCGCGATCACTCCGTCGACCGCGCTGGTCTCCGCCGATCTGCCGTAGAGCACGAGGCCCCACTGTAGGAGACCCGCCGCCCAGCCGGCGCTCAGCCGCCCGGCGCGGCGTCCCGGTCCCTGATCGTCGTCGCGGCGTGGCGTAGTGCGGTGATGACGGTGCGGACGGCCCTGCGCGCCGCGCGTTCCGGGCGGTGGAGGGCGTCGATGTGGCGGTGGGCGTGGACGCCGGCGAGGGGGCGGAGGAC
>NZ_SMKC01000023.1 GCF_004348315.1 Streptomyces sp. 8K308
CCACCGCGTCGGACACGATGCAGCTGCGCACCGTCACGGGGCCCGTGCGGGAGCGGGCGGCCGACACGCCACCGCCGGCACCGCCCGCCGGCACCACGGACACCGTGCACCTGCGCGCCGTCCCGCGCCCCGGCACGCCACCGAAGGGACGGCCCCCGAGCAGGGACACGCGAGGCCGCCGCCGCAACGCCGTGATCGTGGCGGGCGCGGTGGTGGGAACGGTGGCGACGGTGCTCGCGGTGACGCTCGGCCTGCTGGACACCGGCGACGGCCGACGTACCGATGCCGAGGGCGGTGCCTCGCACTCCGAGGGCACGCCCGAGAACGGCTCAGGAGACGACTCGCCGGGACAGTCTGAGGAGGGCTCGGGCGGGGACCTGTCCAAGGGCCCGTCCGAGGGCCCGACCGACGACTCCCCGGACGACGGTTTCTCGGACGACGACTCGTCCGACGGTCAGGGTGACACGTCCGGAGACTCCTCCGACGGCGGTTCGTCGTCCGGCGGCTCGACCGACGGCACGTCGGGCGGCTCCTCGGGCGGCTCATCCGGTGGCTCCTCAGACGGCTCGTCGGGCGGCTCATCCAGCGGCTCGTCGGACGGCTCATCCGGCGGCTCCTCGGGCGGCTCATCCGGCGGCTCCTCGGGCGGAGGCGGAGGCGGCGAGCCTCCCGAGGACGACGGACTGAACGGGCAGGTCAGCGGAGACATGGTGGGCACCTGGGAGTCGAGCTCCGACCAGATCACCTATGACGGCAGCCGTTTCACGGGAGACATCCTCGGCTGCTCCTACGACTTCGTGTTGGAGAGCGTCAGCGACGGCGGGCGCTCGGTGCACCTCGCCGGCTCGAACGGTTGCGGGGAGTGCGACGTCAACTTCTGGCTGGAGGGTGCGGACACCGCCGGAATGAACGCGTTCGACCCCGTCGGCGGCACGATGAGCGCGACGATGTACCGGGCTTCCTGACCCGGCCGTAGGTGTGCCTGCCGGCGCGGTCGTCCCACCGTTGCGCGCAGGGGTCGTCCAGGAAGCGTGTCGGACGCGCGCGCCGCGTCAGTTCGGGCTGGCGGTGGTCGACATCGGGTGGGCCGCGGGCGTGAGGAGGGTGCGGAGGTCGGTGACGCGGTAACCGTGGGCGGTGGTCGCGTCGAGGATCCGTGGCAGGGCCTGGGCGTCGATCACCTCGGTGCGGCCCTCGGGGTCCCCGGTGTGCATCTGCAGGATCATCCCGGACACAGGGCGTCCAGTGCCCCGCGTACCGCGTGGTCACGGTCATGCCGCCCTCGGCGCCCTGCCAGCCGTTGGTGTCGGTGGTGAACTCAATGTCCGCGTACCCCAGTTCGTTGACCTCGCTGATCTGGTCGGGCGTGGTCTCGCTGTAGGGAACCGGAAGACGACGGCCTCACGCCCGGGAATCGCGGGCGGGTCCACGGGGAGCACCTCGCGCACCGCACGCACCTTCCAGTCGACGGAATTGACGCCGGCCGCCGCGACGCGGACGCGGATCTCGCCGGGTCCGGGACGGGGGTCCGGCACCTGCTCGACCACGAGGGTCTCCACACCGCCGTACTCCTGATACCGGACTGCGCGCATGACGTTCTGCCTTTCCACGCGGCCTGAACCGGCCGTTCGTGAGATCGGTGGGGTGAATGTTCGGCGAGCGCCGAGGCCCACTGCGCTAAAAGCTGACGTTGGCGTCAGGTGCAAGTTGGGCGGGCCGCCCGGACAGAGGAGGACCGGTGCGCATCGGTGAGGTCGCCGAGAAGGCGGGAGCGAGCGTCCGGGCGCTGCGCCACTACGAGGAACAGGATCTGCTCCACGCCTTCCGCCCGGCGGCCAGCGCCATTACCCCGACACCGCCGTCGGCCGAGTCCGACTGATCTAACAGCTGTATGCCGCGGGCCTCCCGAGCAGAGTGGTCCGCCAGGTGCTGCCGTGTGTGGGCTCGGGTGAAGCGCCCCCGGCGCTCCTGGACCAGCTGGTGGCCGAGCGCCTCCGCATCGACCAGCGGATCACCGACCTGCTCGCTGTGCACGACCGGCTCGACGACGTGATCACCATCCCGCGGAACCCTGGTTCCGACTGCTCTCACCTGCGGTGAGGACTACTGCCGCAACGAGGAAGGCTTCGTGGACGGCGTCGCGCCACCGGTGAGTGTGGCCCCGGAGCCAACGCCACCCGAGCACGCTTCGCGGACCTGCCGCAACTGCAACGGATCCATGAACCCGATGCGCCGACATTGAGCCAACGCCGCGACTGCGCGGCGCGGAACGTTTCGCCGCCGTTTCAGCGGGTAATGTGTCAGCAAAATTGGGAGCGCTCCCACTCCGGATCTCCACCCCACACACCTTCCGGAAGACGGAGAACGCACACATGCAGACACACACACCCGCCCAGCCCCGCAGATGGACGCTGCGAGTCCTGGCACCGCTCCTCGCAGCGATGCTCGGCCTGTTGCTGTTCCCGTGGGCCAACACCGCCCAGGCGCACGGCTCGGTCATCTCACCGGCATCCCGCAGCTACGGCTGCTGGGAGCGCTGGGGTAACGACCACCTGAACCCGGCCATGCAGCAGCAGGAACCCATGTGTTGGCAGGCGTTCCAGAGGAACCCGAACACCATGTGGAACTGGATGAGCCTGTTCCGGGAGAACCTCCGGGGCCAGTTCCAGCAGAACATCTCGAACGGGAACCTGTGCAGCGCCGGTGACGCCCAGGGCGGCCTGGCCAGCTCGCTCGACGAGGTGGGCGCCTGGCGGACGACGAACGTCCGCAACACCTTCACCATCGACCTGTACGACCAGGCCAGCCACGGCGCCGACTACATCCAGGTCTACGTGACCCAGCAGGGATACGACCCCACCCGCGAGCCGCTGGGCTGGGACGACCTGGAACTGGTGAGGCAGACCGGCAGCTACCCCAACCAGCAGCACTACGTCATCAACAACGTGAATGCCCCGGGACGCACCGGACACCACGTGGTCTACACGATCTGGCAGGCCTCGCACCTGGACCAGACCTACTTCATCTGCTCCGACGTCAACTTCACGTCGTGAGACACGGAGCTTGACGGTCCGGCATCCGGGAGATTGACCCGGGGGCGGCCCGCCGACGGCTGCGGCGGGCCGCCCGTGTCCTGCCATCCCTGGTGGACGGGCCGCTCCGCGGTGCCGGTGGAGGCTTCAACCGATGGCCTCCCTCTTCCGTCGCCTGAAGGCGCTCCGCCATCTCCTCGGCGGCCATGGCCAACCGCAATCCCTCCTCCCTGGCGCACTGCTCCGGTTCCTCGCGCTCGGCTGCATCCTGTGCGATGACCAGTTCGGCCTCTAGCTCGTCGCAACGCCGCTGAGCGGCAACCCGCACGCTCCGCCTCCCGGAGCGCTTCCTCCGGTCCGCGGATCTCCTCCCGCAGGCGGGCGCACTGCTCCGCAAGCCAGTTGGACTTCGAGTGGTGAAGCGCCGTTGATGCCCGGCGAGGGCGGTCTTCAGCTCCCGAGTTCAAGTTCCGCTTCCTCCCGTCGCAGACTGCGTCCTCCAAGCGATCGCTGGCCATCTGTTCCCGGTAGCGAGCCGGAGACTTGGCGAGCCGTGCCTCGCGGTGGCCCCGTCTCATGCAGCAGGACACCGCCCGCCTGCCCTGCACGGACGCGTGTGCCCGCCCACCCGCCGCTTCGACCGCTTCGAGATCCCGGCTGCCGGTCAGCAGTTGCATCGACACGTTCGCCTGTCCGGCCGAGGTCGCCGCTACCGACACACCGTGCTCATAGCCCCCGTGGCCGCCGCGTACGTCGACCGGCTCCCCACCATCCATCTTCCGCAGACAACGACGGCCAGTTGGAGCGGCTCTGATCAACATATCGGGATGACCGAGCGTGACGGCTCACGGAGTGAGCAGGATGCGGCGTCGGAGGAGGTCGAAGCTGGCTCGTCCGTAGCCTTGGCGTTTGAGAAATTTGACCCGATTCACGTGGCCCTCCACCATGCCGCTGGAGTAGGGCAGGGTCAGGCCGGCGGTCACGGCGTCGAAGTCCTTGTTGAGGTTGCGAGCGAAGCCGTGCAGGGGTGGCAGTTCACTGCCCTCGGCCGCCTTGATCCACCGCGGCAGCAGGTGGCCGTCGAGATGCTTCATCATCCTGGCGAAGCCCTGTATGTGCATGCGGAGATCGGCGAGTTCGGGGCAACGGGTCAGAATACGCTTGAGTCTGAGCCGTGGGCCGGAGGTGAGGTCGTCGGGGTGGCGGGTGAGCCAGCCGACGACCTGTCGGACGGTGGGTGCATCGGACTGCTTGGGTATCGGGGCCTCGGCGGATCGCAGGGGTTCCAGCCAGCGTCGGACGCTGCGGCTGCTGCCGCGGTAGCCGCGTTGCTGGAGCTCGCGGAACAGTCGTCCGCTGTCGGTGCAGCCCTCCTGCCAGCGCATGGTGAGGTACTCGGCCCAGGGTTGCAGCATCCGCCGACGCTGGAGTGGTGGCGCCAGCAGTTCCTCGACGGTGGCCGCGTGGGCGTACTTGCGGACCGTCTTGCGGTCCATGCGCAGCGCCTTCGCGATCACCTGGATGGTGACGCCCTTGTCGTACATCTCGTGCACCGCCGCGAAGTGGCGGCGGGTGTTCGCCGCCCGCTTGCCCTCGATCCCCGGTGACCCGGTGGGCGGCTCCATCACCTCGCCCTGGGCCTCATCCTCGGGTGAGGTGAGACAGCGGCGGTGGGCGACGACGCACTTCTCGACTGTTTTGCACAGGTTGAGCCAGAGGTGGAAGCGGTCCGCGATCTGGATCGCGTGGGGAGCGGCGGTGCGGACAGCCTCCGCGTAGGCGCTGGCCCGGTCCCGGCAGACGATCTCCGCTCCCGGATGCTGCTTCAGCCAGGCGGTGAAAGTCTCTGCGGTGCGGTCCGGCAGCACGTCCACGGGACGGCCGGTCTCGATGTCGATGAGCACGGTGCCGTAGACGTGGCCCCGCTTGAGGGCGAAGTCGTCCACGCCCAGCACCCTGGGACACTTCTCCGGTGGCTCGGCCGTCAGGGCCCGTACGCGGCGCAGCAGCGTGTTCGGGCTGACCGTGCAGTGAAGCATGTCCGCCAGACGGGCGCCGGCCCGCCCGGCCAGAACGCGGCCGATCGCTACCAGCATCGTCTCCTGGAGCTGGCTTCGCCGGCCATAGCGGAAGGTCAGTCCCGTGACCTGCTCGGCAAAGGTCCGGCGCGGGCACGCCGACGCCTCGCACCGGAACCGGCGAACCGCCAGGCGTATCATCACTGGCCGCCCGCCGACTGCGACATCGGCGAGCTGACGGCGGTAACGGTCGTGGACACGTCGCGAGTTCGTCCCGCACCCCGGGCACCGCGCGGCTTCCGCCACAGCCGAGGCGGTAATCCGCACTCCAGAGCCGACGACTTGGACATCTTCGATGGCGACGGCCGCCAGATGCGGCAGCAGCACGTCACGTATCTGATCACGCAGCACACCCGCTTAAAGATCAATCTGGCGGGCGGGGCACGCTGCTCGAGATCTTGACATCGCGGTCTGTCGCCGTCCTTGATCTTGTTCAGGAGTGTGCGGTGGCTTTGCGGTGGTGGGAGGCGCGGGCCTTGGCGCGGTTCCCGCAAGTCTCCATGGAGCACCAGGTCCTGCGCCGGTTGCGGGAGTGGTCGTAGAAGGCCCAACGGCAGCTCGGTTCGCGGCATGCCTTGAGCCGGGTCCACGTACCGGCCGCAACGGCGTCGGCGACGATGGCCAGGAGCGTGGCCAGTGCGGCGTCCGCCGATGCTCGGGTGCAGGGCACCAGCCTGGGCGGACGGGTGGTGGTGTCCAGCATCACCGGGAGATCACGGGCTACTTGGGCCAGTGCGGTCCGAGCCTCGGGATTAAGGCCGTCCGGCCGCGGGCTGGAGACGGGCTTTGCGTTGTTGTCGGCGATCAGTGCGCGCAGTCCCTCGCGCACCGCCTCGGCCCGGTCGCGTTCGGCGGCGCTGACCGAGACGTCGTCGGGCAGGAGTTCGCGCGCGTGCAGCCAGTCGGCCAACCGCGGTGGTGTGCCGATGTCGTCGCCGTCCCGGCGACGGGTGTTGATGAACTCCTCGATCCGGCGCAGCGGCATGGGGGCGAGGCCGGCGGAGTCGTCGTCCGGCTGAGCGCCGGCAGCAGGGTCATGGGCCACCCCTCGACTGTAACCGGCTATTGACAATGGCCGGTGTATCTAACTAGCGTATCGCTTACATTGGTTAGATTCTGGGAGACTGCATTGCGTATCGGCATCGGTAATATCTGTATCGACACGGATGACCTGGCGGGCGGCATCGCCTTCTGGAAGGCGGTCACCGGGTACGAGGTCGCGTCCTCGGACGACAGCACCGCCTATCTGGAAGACCCGGCCAAGCGCGGCGTGGGCCTGTCGCTTCAGATCGTCCCCGAGCCCAAGGTAGGCAAGAACCGGCTGCATCTGGACCTATTCACCGATGACCTGACTGGCGAGGTCGACCGGATTCGGGCGCTGGGCGCCACCGAGGTGCAGCGGTTCGACGAAGACGGCTGGGTCGTGCTGGCCGACACTGACGGCAACCAGTTCTGCGTCGTCGCCGCGTAGGGCGAACCGGTCCGGTCCGGCACCGGATGGCAGATTTCTCCACGCAAGAGTCGATCGCAACAGGAGACAGGTATGGCTTCCGTGCTCAAGGAGATCCTCATCGAGGCCGATCCCTCGGACGTATGGGCGGTTATCGGCGAATTCGCCAGTGCGCCCCTCCGGATGGCGCCGGGCTTCGTGACCGCCACCCGGCTTGATGAGCCGACGGTCAGGGTCGTCACCTTCGCCGATGGAACCGTGGCACGCGAGCGGCTGGTCGCATTGGACAACGAGGCACGCCGACTGGCGTACTCCGTCGTCGGCGACACCCTGCGGCCCACGCATAACAATGCGTCCATGCAGGTCTTCGCTCATGGCGCAGGCCACAGCCGCTTCGTGTGGATCCACGACGTGCAACCTGACGATCTCGCCACCTCGATAGCTGCCGCGATGGATCACGGACTCGGCCTGTTCAAACACACACTGGAGACCGGGGTTAGGAGCTCCAGGTAACCGGACGCCAGCAGCGCCCGCGATGCATCCTGAAACTCCCGGAAGGTCGGCCCGGAACACCGCTAGACCGCCAGAACCTTGGTCACGACGAGGGCAAGCTGATGATCGCTACGCACCGGACGACTTGTCTGCCTCCGTCGTGACCGCTGGCCTGACCTTGCCCTTAGCGCTCCATCTCCCGTTGTGTCGGGGTGTGCAGGGCTTGGTCTTCTGGTGACGGGTTTGGTTACCCACGATGCGGGCGAAGCCGCCGGATTGGTAGCAGGCGCCGAGTAGCCGTAGCCGCGTCTCGCGCCTGCGGTCTTGGCACGGTCGACGGCTCGCTCTGCGTCGCTGTCGCGGCCGTGGATACGCCAGCCACCGCCATCGGGGATCCGGCCGACCTTCTTCATGTCGAGGTGGGCCATGGGGCCGGGCCAGCGGGCGATGATCGTGCGCGGCTTGCGGTTGTTCTCGCCGTTTGCGTCAAGGAATCGTCGCTTGCTCAGTCCCACAAGCGTGAGGTGTCTGGTGACGGTGCGGCGGTTGATCACGTAGCAGAGGGCGGCCAGCTCGTCGGTGATCCGTTGGTTGGAATGGGTCCCTGCGGCCCCCTCGCGCCGAGCGCGTCAGGGTCTCCGGTGAGTTCGGTCGGCACCGGTCCGTCCAGGGCTATCACCGCTTCACCAGGTTCAGGATCAGCGTGGCGATGTCCTCTGGGGCCTCCTCGGCCATGAAGTGGCCCGCCTGGGTGGTGAAGTGCTGAAGGTCTGTGGCCCACGGCCGCCAGGTCGCGGTGGCATCGAACCCCAGCTGCTGGCCCCAGTCCTGCTGGACGACCATCACCGGCATCGTGAGCCGGTTGCCGGCGTCGAGGTCGGCTTGGTCATGTGCGATATCAATGGTGGCGGTGGCGCGACAGTCGGCGACGATCGACGCAACGGCGTTCCGGCATGCGCGAAGGTACTCGGCGCGCACGGGCGCCGGGATCGCTTGCGGGCTCGTGGACCAGGTGTCGAGGAAGTGGCCGAAGAATGCCTCGGCGCTGTTGGCGATCATCTGCTCGGGCAGACCGGGCGGCTGGGCCATCAGAAACAGGTGGAAGGCCACCGCCGCGCTGACCCCGTGGAGGACGTTCCAGGTGTCCAAAGTGGGAACGATGTCCAGGATTCCCAGGTGGCTGATCCGGTCCGGGTGGTCCAGGCCGGCCCGGAACGCAACATGCGCGCCACGGTCGTGCCCGACCAGCGCGAACCGGTCGAACCCGAGTGCTTCAGCCAGGCCGACGATGTCCGCGGCCATCGTCCGCTTCGAGTAGGTGTCCTCGGTGACCGCTTCGGGCTTGCTGCTGGCCCCGTAGCCGCGAAGATCGGGGCAGATCACGGTGTGGTGCTCGGCCAGGATGGGAGCGACATGCCGCCACATCAGGTGGGTCTGGGGAAAGCCGTGGAGCAGCACGATGGCCGGCCCCTCTCCGCCGACCGCCGCGTTCAGCTCGATGCCGTCGGCCACGCCGATCGGCCTGGTCTCGAACCCCGGAATGGTGATGCCCATCGTTGCCGATCCCCTTGTCGAACATGTGAGCTACTGACGCTCATGGGTGGATGCGTGAACAACAGGGAGGATGGGTCAGCCGGGTTAGCAGTGGATCAGTAGCGGCAGCCTGAAGCCGACGACGATGAGAACGACAATGAGGGCATGGAGATCCTCGTCAAGGTGCTCGGACCGATCGAGGTCAGGGACACCGAGGGCCGCCCTGTAGCGGTTGGCAGCCAGCGTCGCCGCGAGCTTCTGGGACGGCTGGTCGCGGCAGGCGGCCGGGCCGTGCCGCTGTCGGTGCTGGTCGATGATCTCTGGGAGGACCCGCCGCTCTCAGCGGCCGGGACGGTCCGCACCTTCATCGCCGAGCTGCGCCGCGCCCTTGAACCGGATCGTCTCCCGCGAACCCGGTCGCACGTCATCGCCACCGTCGGTACCGGATACGCCCTACGGGTTCCACGGGCGCACATCGACGCCCATCGTTTCGAGGACGCCCTCGCGGCCGTGCGCGACGAACCCAGCGGCGAGACTGCCCGTGCGCTGAGCGAAGCGCTCTCCTGGTGGCAGGGCGAGCCGTACGCAGACCTCGACGCCTCGTCCTGGGTGACAGCAGAGCGTGCCCGCCTGGCAGAACTGCACCGTCAAGCCGTCGAGCTGCGTGCGCGGGCGATGCTCGACCTCGGACGCGGTGCGCCCCTGGTCCCGGAGCTGGAGGCGTTCGCAGCCGCACACCCGTGGCGGGAGCATGCCTGGGGCCTGCTTGCCCATGCTCTCTACCAAGCTGGCCGTCAGGTCGAGGCGCTGGCCTCACTGCGTGACGCGCGAGCCAGGCTGCTGGAACAGTTCGCACTGGAATCGGCGGACAGTCTCGACCATCTCGAACGTGACATCCTCCGGCACGCTGCACACCTCACGCCCGCGCCGGGGGGCGAGAACCGGCTGCGCCTGCTCACGCGCACAGAAGCGACGGGGACCTACACCCGGCTGCGCTCGATGACCACCGTGGCCAGGGTCGCCGCGTTTACAGGCGGCACCAACCTGGCACTTGCCCAAGAGCAACGCGCCGCGGCAGCCGCGGAAGCCGAACGGGCTGGAGACCCCGATCGCACCGCTCGCGTGATCGCGGCGTACGACGTCCCCACCATCTGGACGCGCGCCGACGATCCCGGACGGTCCGAGGCCCTGGTCGCGACCACTCGACGCACTCTGCACCGGCTCGGGCCAGGGGCTCCACCCCCGCTTCGAGCACGTCTGCTCGCCACCATCGGGCTCGAGCATCGCGGAACCCGAGACCGCTGGGCCGCCGAGGCGGCGACCGAAGCCGAGCGACTTGCCCGAGACCTGCGCGACCCCAACGTGCTGGTACTCGCGCTCAACGCGCGATTCGTGCAGTCCTTCCAGCGCCCCGGGCGCACCGGTGAACGCGACGCCATCGCCGGCGAGCTCATCGATCTCTCCGCCCGGCATGATCTCCCGATGTTCGAGATCCTCGGCCATCTGATCAAGATCCAGGTCCACGCGGCCCGCGGCGACAGCCAGGCCGCGCAACGCCACGTCGTGGCGGCGGAGCGGCTCGCCACCCTCCACGAGACCCCACTCGTTCACGTTCTCACCACCGCTTTCCGGACCATGTGCCTGGCAGAACGATCCAACGACCCGGCCGAGGTCGCTTACGCCTATCGCACCGTGGCCACCGACCTCGCCGGCGCTGGCATGCCCGGAGTGGAAGCCGGCATCTTCGCGCTCGCACTCCTCTCACTCCGCATGCGCCACCGGCGCCCCGCGCCAACCAACCCCGACCTCGACTGGGGCCCCTACCGCCCCTGGGCCCAGCCCCTCCTCGACCTCGCCCACGGCAACCTTGCAGCGGCCCGCCACGCCGCCGCCACCCTGCCCACACCCCCTGCTGACCACCTGTACGACACACTCTGGACCGTCAACGCACACACCGCGATCCTGCTCCACGACGCCTCACTCGCCACACAAGCACACCACGCCCTCACCCCCCTGCGCGGCGAGATCGCGGGCGGAACAACCGCCATGATCACCTTCGGCCCCGTCAACGACATCCTGACGACCCTCGAACAGCACCTCAAGCGGCCATGACGCCCACTTGCTCACTCCGTGAGCCGTCACGCTCGGCGACCCCGAGATGTTGATCAGAGCCGTTGGAGTTCCCCACGTACGGCCGGTCGCGATTTAACCGTGCCTAGTCACGAGGGCACGCTGCGCGCGATCGGCCATGCGGGTCTGAGCGCCGTTCGAAGCAGCAGTCGGCCCCGTCAGCCAACGAGTCGCGTCGACTGGCCAGCGTCGGTGGCTGGTCGCTTCGCAACGCTCGGGCGGGCCGGCGTCCCTCGCCGGTGCCGACGCGGACGATCCGAGGGGCGGCTCCTCAGCCTCGTTCGTTCAGCGACCAGGTCGCGGCCGACCGTGTGGCGGCGCAGCCCTCGGCGGTCATCGGGCGGTCCTCCGGTAGCGGGTGAGGACGGCGGCACCGGCCTGCTCGGCGGCCAGGCACTCCAGCTCGGCGTGGGGGCCGTCGGTTGGGAAGAGCCGCCGGCCGGTGCCGAGGACGGTGGGGAAGGTCAGCAGCCGGTACTCGTCGATCATGTCCGCGGCCCTCAGCCGGTCCACGACGCTCAGGCTGCCGGTGATGACCACGTCCCGCCGCTCATGCTTGACGGCGTCGACCAGGTCGCCGTCAAGGAGCTGGGAGTTCGCCCACGCCGACGTGTCGGCGTGAGTCAGGGTGCGGGAGGCGACCAGCTTCGGCACGGCGTTCATCCGCGCGGCGAACGGGTCGTCGCGGCCCGGCCACAGCCGCGAGAACAGCTGCCAGGTGGCGCGCCCGAGCAGCAGTACGCCCTCGTCCAGCGTGCGGCCGAGCCGGAACTTGTCCCCGGCGACCGCCTCCGGGCCGTACCGGAATGCCCAGCCACCCCGCGACGACCCGGCGGACCCGTCCGGGTCGGACACGATCCCGTCCAGGGTGATGAACTCGATGACGATGACGCTCACGATGAGGCTCCCTTCGGTTCGGTGCTCACCGGTACGTACCGGCCGCACCGCCCCGACTCATCGCTCCCGGCGGAACTCGTCGGCGGAAAGCTCGCCCGGCAGCTCGAAGGCGTCGAACACGCGCGGATCGGCGAACACGACATTGCGCGCGATGCGGCCGTCGGCGACGGTGAAGACCTGCACCGTGTGCAGGCGGCCCCCGCCGCCGGGCTTCGGCGCGTACGCGGCGAGCGCGGGCTGCCCGCCTGCGGTGAGCTCCCTCATGCCCCAGCCCGTGCCACGCATCCCGAACACGCGCTCCAGGAACCGGCCGTAGTCCCGGCTGCCCCGGTACCACAGCGGCACCGGCGGCATCTCCAGCACCGCGTCGTCGGCCAGCAGCCGCACCAGCGCGGGCACATCCGCCGCCTCGAACGCCCGCATGTACCGCCCGATCACCGCCCGCACCTCGGGATCGTCCGGCTCGGTGACCGCACCGGCGTCGCCCACGTCGGCGAGGGCGGCACGGGCCCGCTGCAGCGCGCTGTTGACCGCCGCGACCGTCGTCCCCAACTGCTCGGCGACCTCGGCGGCGGTGAACGCCAGCACCTCGCGCAGCACCAGCACCGCCCGCTGCCGCGCCGGCAGGACCTGCACCGCCGCCACCCACGCGAGCCGCAGATCGGCCCTGATCTCCGCATCGAACCGCGCGTCGGGGAACGGCTCCAGCCAGGGCACATCGAGCGCCGGCACCAGCGGCGCCCCGGGATCGTCGCTCGGCACCCCCAACCCGGACGGCAGTGGACGCCGCCTGCGCCCCTCCAACGCGGTCAGGCACACATTGGTCGCGATCCGGTACAGCCAGGTCCGCACCGACGCGCGCGCCGGGTCGTACCGGTCACGGGCCTTCCAGGCACGCAGCAGCGTCTCCTGCACTAGATCCTCGGCCTCGTGCACCGATCCCAGCATCCGGTAGCAGAACGCCACCAACTCACCACGGTACGGCTCGAAATCCACACGCTCATCATGCCGCCCACCGGTCTTACGCCCCCGCGAGAGGGGGGTTCAGCGGGATCCGCCAGGTCTTCGGTCAGCTACCACGCGTGCGTTCCCTCAGGCCGAACGACTCCCTGTGACCATTCGCGTACTCGCGGGCGGTGATCACCGTGGCGCCGGGACCGCTCCCCGGGCAACCCGCTCGGGCGGGTCGAACTCCTGAAACTCGACACCAGCCGGCCGTCAGGCCAGGCGGCGGACTGCGCAGGCTCACCTCCCACTCGGCCGGGGCCCGCCGCGTGAAGGGATGCAACGCCACAACGGGGCCCAGGGCCCCGTTCCTCACCCGCGCCACCATCGCCCGCCTCTGTAGAGGCGACATCGAGGCCGCCTGCGCCACGGCACACGCGTACTCCATCGCGAGTGAGCGGGTGAGGCCGACGAACGGCGGCCTTCGAGGCGCGGTAAACGCCAATGTCGGGGAGCGCGACGAGTGCGCCGACCGAGGACACGTTGACGGCGGAGCCGCCGCCGGCCCTCACCGTCTCCGGAACCACGCGCTTGGCGGTGACCAGGCAGGACATGGTGTTGACGTGCATCACCCGGTCGACGTCCTCGACCGTCTGCTCAAGCAGCGGCTTGGCCAGGACGACGCCGCCGTTGTCCACCAGGCCGTCCACCGTGCCGTACGCGTCGACGAGCTGGGTCGTGAGCTCGTCGACGGTCTGCTCGGAGACGAGGCCGCCGGCTGGGCGATCGAGCACACCGCGGAGATCGAGGCCAGCGGGACCGCCTACGGCGCCGGGGCCGGTCAGCGCACGAGGAGAAGGACGACGAACGGCAGGAAGACGGCCACCGGCCCGAGCGTGCCGATCAGCAGCCGGCGGTCCCGGCGCCGGGCGTCGGCGGCCCGAGCCTCCGGCGACGGCGCCCAGTCAGGCCCGCGCAGTTCCTGCCAGACGTTCCGCACCAGCTCGACCTCGCGCTGGAAGACCGGCTGGTTCTCGTCGAAGTACAGCAGCTGGATCCGGCGACCGTCCCGACGGTACGCGTAGGCGAGGGTGGCCGGCTGGCCGAACAGCGGTGAGGCCTCGGTGTTCGACTCGACGCGGATGTCGTGCAGTTCCGCCCAGCGCAGTCGCCGGGTCAGCAGCACGCCGCGCACCCGGACGCCGTCCAGGTCGACGTACGTCCCGGACCGGCGCAGGGCGACCGTCAGCCAGGCGAAGAGCACCGGGGCCAGGACGGTCCCGATCAGCCGGGCCGCCGCGGAGACGTCGTCCCCGCCGGCCCACAGCCCGCCCGTGATCAGGAGGAGCCACGCTCCCGCGGCCACGGACGCGATGGTGCGCTGACGGGAGATCATGTGGTACTCGCGCGGCAGCGACTCGACGCTCATGTGCGTCATGTACCCGCTGTGCACGAGGCCGGAACGAACGACGCGCTTCGGACCCGTCGAGGACAGGAGAGCGGCTACGGCAAGGTCTGGGCGAAGGCCAGGGACGCCGTGCTGACCGACGAGAGGCCGCGTCGATGCTCGCCCACAGGCCGTACGACCTGCGCCAAGATCCTCGCGCGGAACGAGGAGCGCGCTGCGACCAGCGCATCGAGGCCGCGATGCGCGAGTGGGACGACGCCGAGAGGTAGCCGCAGGACCTCTTCCCCTGGGGGACAACATGGGGAAGAGGGGACTGAACCAAGGGCGGGAAAGGCGCGAGACAGAGGGCAACAAAGGCCGTGTTCCTGCTCGCGAGCGGCGTTCGGGGGCAGCAAAACAGCCTCCGCCCCGGCGCCTCTGCTGGTCAGAGGCTGTCTCTTCACTGTGGCGGCGCCAGGGTTCGAACCTGGGTAGGCTGAGCCGGCAGATTTACAGCCTACCCGGCATACCCCTCTGACCAGGCACTTTCCTGATCCTGGCGTCCGCTGCCCCCGCATACCCCACAGGGTCGGCGAAAAGGACGGCGGTCGCCGTCGGCCTTCAACCGCTGCGACCCGCCTCAGACATGCCCGGCGTCAACCCGACACGTCCCGGCCCGTTCGACGTCGGTCAGGAGACCGTAAAGCGAGCGGCTGTGCCCGTAATCGGTGGTAGCGCCGGGTGCTGATCACTGGAGGAGGACGCGGTGGCGGAGCAGGACGAACCGGGCTCGGCCGTGCACTGCCTCATGATCCGCTTGGTTCGCGTGTTGACGCCCTCGGTGCGGCCGTTTGGTAGGGGAGGGTGAGGCCGGCGTTGGCCGCAACCCGGTCGAGTTCGAGGCCGCCCCGCCGTCTCGCCCGTCATCCTCACCCGCCCTGACAACCTGCGGGACAAGGACAGCCAGCTCCTGCGGGAGCTTACCGTCGCCTGCCCCGAGATGACCGACCTCGCCCGCCTGGTCAAGGAGTTCGCCGGACTCCTCACTCCCGCCGCCGCAACGACACCAAGCTCACCGAGTGGACCACGGCCGCCCGCGCCTGCGACCTTCCTCACCTGCATGCCTTGAGCAGTCCGGCGATGAGGAATCCGTAGATGTCGACGATCCACAGCAACTGCGTGCTCGATGGCCTGAGGTCCGCGCTCAGGTCCGGCACCGCCAGGTGCGGAACGGACATGTCGAGGGAGATCAGAAGGGTGGGCAGGACCAGCACGGCCAGCCCCGACCACTCCCGCCATCCGGCCTCGGCCCGAGGCGGTGTCGCCACTCTTGTGTCCATGGTTTTCTCCCCCCTCGACTACCGGGCGACGGCTGTCCGGTACGGCACGTAGCGTGCGGACTCGGGGGTGGTCTCCGCGTGAGCGCGCGCACGTGGCCGGGCATCCACGACCCGCTGGTACGCGGCCTCGTCGGCGAACTCGGCGTAGTTGATCACCTGGCCGCCGTCCACCGCGATGTGGAAGTGCTCGGCCCCCGCACCGCTGGGCGGTTCGCCGTCGCCGGTGATGGCGGGGTGCCGCGCGAGCAGCGAGTCCACGAGCTTCCGCCCGGCGTCCCCGGAGTCGACCCGGAAGGACTCCAGCGCGATGACTCCGGGCGTTACGGGCCTGGGGAACACCGCGCTGCGATGCAGCCGGTATCGGGTGACGCCGTTCCGCACGATGCCGGGTACCGCCTCATCGATGCTCTCGACGCGGGTGGGAGGGTCGGTGCGCTGGAACGAGGCGAAGGCGTCGTCGCCGGTCCACTGCGGGTAGTGCAGCACCGTACGGCCGTCGGTACCGAGCAGCACGCTGTGGGAGAGCATGCCCGCGGGCCACGGTGCGTCCCGCCAGGCGTCCATCGCGGCGTCCGCGGCGGCGCGCTGGCGTTCCGCGTCGGGCAGCGTCCAGGTGCTGACGAGGACGAGCCCACTGTCACCGCGGCGGACCCGCGGCAGCGGGCCCATCAGGTCGCCCGCGTGGTCGCCGACCCACTCCCGGAAGGTGCGTGCCGGTCGGCCGGTGAGCCGCCGCACGGTGTCGGTGACCGGAGCGGGAGCGGACCGCAGGTCCTCGTATGCCTGCCGCAGACCCGCCACATCCTCGTCGCTCATGGCCAGGTCCCGCATCTGGCGCTCCCACTCGTCCGGCGGCGTCTCCTCCCAGCGCGGCTCGCGGCCGACGGCCTCGCCGATGATGCGCAGCTGTTGCACCGGCGTCAGTCGCTCGGGACCGGTCACCTCGTAACGCGCCCCGGCGTGCCCGTCCTCGGTGAGGGCGCGTACCACGACGGTGGCGATGTCCCGCTCGTCGATGGGCACGTCGGGTATCTCCGCGAAGGGGACGCGCACCGGTTCGCCCGAGCGGATGGCAGGTGCCCAGTGGAGCACGTTCGCGGCGAACGCGTGTGGCCGCACGAAGGTCCACGCCATGCCGGACCGCTCGATGGCCCGCTCGATCTCGGCGTGGGCACGGCCAATGACGTCACCCTGCTCGGCTGCCCCGTCCCGCACGGCCGCGGAGGACAGGAACACCAGCCGGCGCGCGTGCCTGGCGATGACCCCCACGGCCTCCCGCGCGGCGTCCAGATCGTCGAGCGTGGGCCAGACCAGGAACACCGCGCCCACCCCTGTCAGATGCGGCTCCAGGGCGCCTGGGCCGAACACGTTGCGGGCGGCTTCGCGGGCGAGCAGGCCTATGTGCCAGCGGTCGCGCTGAACCGCCCCCGGAACAACGGTCACGGAATCGCACACCCACGGATACGACCATCACACCGCCGCACCGGCTGTATGGACGACGTCCTCGACGGACACGCCGGTCGCTAGGCTGAAGTCGTGCTTGTTCCTCTGGCGGTTGACGACCCGTCCACGATCGCCCGTTACCGGCTCACCCATCGGCTCGGCGAGGGCGGTATGGGGAAGGTGTACCTGGCGCGCACACCCGGTGGCCGGGCGGTCGCCATCAAGGCGATCCGTCCTGAACTGGCCGCCGACCCCGAGTTTCGGCGGCGGTTCCAGCAGGAGGTGCGGGCCGCGGAGCGGGTGCAGGGCCTGTACACCGCTCCGGTGGTGGACAGCGACACGGAGGGACCGCGGCCCTGGCTCGCCACCGCCTATGTGGCCGGTCCCTCGCTGCACACCGTCGTCAGGTCCCACGGTCCGTTGCCGGTGCCGACGACGGCGTGGGTGCTGGCCGGCATCGCGGAGGCGTTGCAGGCGATCCATCGAGCGGGCGTGATTCACCGGGATCTCAAGCCGTCCAACGTGCTGTTGGCCGCGGACGGTCCGCGGGTGATCGACTTCGGTATCGCCCGGGCCGCCGACGCCACGTCGCTGACCCGTAGCGGCGTCACCGCGGGAACCCCCGCGTTCATGGCGCCGGAGCAGGCGATGAGCATGCCGAGCACGCCCGCCTTGGATGTCTTCGCGCTTGGCCTCATCGCGGCCTACGTCACCGGCGGCGGCCCACCGTTCGGGGAAGGCTCGTCCCCGGCCGTGCTGTACCGGGTCGTGCACGAGGAGCCGGACCTGTCGGGCCTCCCGGACGGCCTGCGGGAGCTGACGCTCCGTTGCCTGGCCAAGGACCCGACCCAACGGCCCTCCCCCGCCGAGGTCATAGCCAGCTGCCAGCGGCTGGCCGCCGATCACCCGCCACCCACCGGCGAGTGGCTGCCGCCCGCCGTGGCCGCCGAGATCGACAACCACCGCACGGCGCGGGACACCGCCCCGGCGGCACAGCCCGCGCCGACCCCGTACCCTCCGGGGCCGTACCCCACGAGCGGGCCCGCGCCCACCACGGTGCCGACCACCGAGCCGCGGCGCCGCAGGGGTGGACGACAGGCGGTGCTGCTGGCGTCCGTCGCCGCGCTGTGCGTGGCGCTGGTCGGGGGCGTCATCGGCGTCACGCTGCTGAACGGGGATGGGGCCACGACGGAGCAGAGCGATGACGGTGAGGCGACCGGGGAAGCGACGCCGTCACCCACAGCGCCCGAGCCCACCGCCGAATCCACCACCGAGCCGGAGGGCGCCCCGGGCCCGGCCGTCTACGAGGGCGTCGACATTCCCGGCGGCCACTTCGTCTGGCTCCACGACGATCCGCCGAGGCCGGAGGACGCGGTGGAGGGCGTCCACTACGAGGGCGACTTCGGCTTCAGCCACGACGGCAGACTGGGAGCCGGAGTGGAGGGCACGAGCATGGTCCTCCTGGAAGAGGGGGAGTCCGCCACACTCGACACGTGCCGTTCGGTAACTCGTTTCACAGGCAACATCCCCAGGAACAACGCTCCTGGCGGCTCGGAGATCTGCGTGCTCACCGAAGCCGGTGACATCGGCTTGGTCACCGTCCGGGGATACGCGCCCGCCGACTCACCCAGCTCGTATGTGACCGTCGACCTCACGGTCTGGCGGGGCGCAGCGCAGCCCGACTGAGCACGGGGCCCACGGCCGTCGCCGCGGTGAAACAGGCGGCGGCCACCCGTCTCCGGAGCGGCCCCGGGCCGTCGTGGGCGATGCGGTTGCCCTGGATGCCGGTGAGACCACCCGCGACCTTGCCGAGGCCCAGCAGGCCCTCGTTCGCGTCGACGGAGCCGACGTCGAGGTGGACGGCGACACGCGAGCAGCGGGAGTGTCTAATCAACGGCGGATCTGATGATCAGGGAAGAGGTTGGTGATGACTGAGACCGCCGTGGAGTCGACGCCCCTCCAGGAGTCGACCGAGGTGGTGTCCAGCGCGACGACGGACGAGCAGCTCGTCGCGACGCTGGTACCGCGCTCGTAGCGAGGGGCTGCGGCTGACGAGCGAGGGCGGGCTGTTGCAGCAGCTGACCAAGCGGGTACTGGAGTCCGCACTGGAGGGCGAGATCACCGAACACGTGGGCTACGAGAAGCACGATCCGGTCGGGAAGAACAACGGCAACAGCGCAACGGCACCCGGGCCAAGACCGTGCTGACCGACGTCGGCCCGGTGGAGGTGAGGGTGCCCCGCGACACCGCCGGCAGCTTCGAGCCGCAGATCGTCAATAAGCGGCAGCGCCGCCTGAGTGGCGCGCGGATGAGATGGTGCTCTCCCTGTCCGTGAGGGGCCTCACACACGGGGAGGTATCGGCTCATCTTGCCGAGGTGTACGGGGCGGAGGTGTCCAAGCAGACCATCTCCACCATCACCGACAAGGCAGGTTCCAGCCGGTAAGGGTGACGGCGGCCGGTTGGTTCGCCGGGGCTGATCAAGCCCGCTTCGGCGAGCTGGCCGAGGTGCTTGGCCACCGCCTGCCGACTAATGGGCAGCCGCCGCGCCAACTCGGTCACCGTGGCCGGCCCAGCACGAGCCAGCTCGTCCAGCAGCGCTCTCCGGATCGGATCGGTCAGCGCCGCGAACACCGCAACGGCCTGCCGGTCGGGGTCAGGCGGCCGCATCGAGGTAGGTCCCAAGGTCGGCGAGTTCGGCGTCCCACCCCTGGCTGTTGGTCTTGTGTGCGGATCGAGCCATCTCGACGGCGGCTTGGGCGAACCCGCTCTCCACCAGGCGTAGCCGGGTGCCCTCGGTCACAGGCTCCAGGGTGAACTCCACAAACGTCTGGGGTGCGCTGTCTTGCGGCAAGCCCTCCATTGCCCATCTGAAGGCGAAGCGGTAGGGCGGGTCAACGACTGTGATCGAACGCCCGCCCACCGGGGCGCAGATCAATCTCAGCCACCGAGCCGAACCATCCTGACAGCCCTTCGGCGGTGGTCAGCGTGGCCCACACCCGCTCGATGGGGTGCCGCAGCACCACCACCCGCTCGCTCCTGTCCGAAACCATTGCCACCTTCCTATAGCAGCCTGCAGGTTGCGATCACTTCCCGCAAGCTCGGCGGGCTCGTCGGCCAGCGCGTCCAGTGCGGCGCGGCGGGCGGTGATCCTCTCCAACACTCCGGGCTCCTCCCCGATCGCCGTGGCGTGATGTTCCTGCTTCAGATCGTGGGACGTGGTGGGCCGGGCCGCAGGCGAAGCCGGGAACTGCCCATACCAGCCTGTCAGATGATCTACGGCCTGGACTACCGTCGCCGACCAGGGCGAGTACGCCGACGCTGCCGTGACCATCACGGTCAGCAATAGCCCGAGGGTATCGACGACGATGTGCCGCTTGCGGCCGTCGACCTTCTTGCCGGCGTCGAAGCCCCGGGTGGCGGCCGGCACCGACGCGGCCGCTTTCACCGACTGCGCATCGATGACCCCGGCTGTCGGCTCCGCGTCCCGTCCCCCGGCCTCGCGGACCCGGTCGCGGACCCGGTCGCGAACCCGGTCGCGAAGTCGGTCGTGCAGTTCGCGGGCCCAGCCCTTGTCCCGCCATCGCCGCCAGAAGGCGTAGACGCGGTCCCATGCTGGGAAATCGGTCGGCATCGCCCGCCACGTGATTGCCTCCGGCCACGAGGTAGCCGACCGCGTCGATCATCTGCCGGTGGCAGTAGCCCTCCGGCTGCCCGCCCCTGCCCTCCAGCCATCCCGGCACCGGCAACAGCCCCGCCCCCAGGCCCACTCCGCATCCGTCATGTCCGACGGATACCTCGGCCGTCTGTCCGCACGATCCCCCGCACTGCCGTACTCGTGCGCGAGGCAATCACACGACCGGACAACCGAGTTGGACGACGAGGACAACGGAACGCGAGACTGCGGCACAGGGCCTCCTGACGCTCGAAGGACTTCAGCAATCCCGAGCTGAGCAGGAGGCCCTGTTCTCATGCCTGCTTCGGCTGGAGATCATCCAACCGAGTTGCCGCACTCGAACCGGTGATCACCACGATCGATAGAACAAAGGCTTCTACGCCGGCCAGCTCACCGCGTGGGCCGAGGACCGTCTCTGGATCACCCTGCGAACCGTCGCCCGCCCCCGCAGGACGAAGGGCTTCGTCGTCCTGCCCCGGCGCTGGCGCGTCGAGCGCACCATCGGCTGGCTGATGCACGCCCGCCGCAACGTCCGCGACTACGAACGCTTGCCCCAGCTGGCTGATGTGCCCCGGGTTTGGTGGAGTCGGGGTGTCGATCCGCCGCGCCGAGTACCGCGGCCGGTCAGACGCGTTGGCGTGTGAAGCGTTGGTTGGCCTCGCCGGTGTATGTCCACTGGGAGACGCGGGCTCCGTCGGTGGTGGAGTACTCCCAGACGTCCATGGCCAGGCCGCTGGCGCGGTTGATCAGGCTGACCGTGCCGTCGCCCTGGTCGACGATCCGCCACTGCTGGTTGGCGGCACCGGTGTCGGGCTGCTGGGTGATGTCGGCGCCGCCCTGGTCGCCGGCGGCCTGCAGCACGAGGCCCGAGTGGCGGGCTTTGACGCGGACGTGGCCGTCGCCCGAGTCGAGGAACTCGAACCGCTGGTTGAGTCCGCTGCCTGCCGTCCACTGGATGAGTCGCGCCCCGGCCGCGGTGGACATCTCGCTGATGTCCGCCGCCTTGCCACTGTGCTGGGCGATCAGGCGGTAGGCGGCCGGGCCGTCGACTCGCCGACGAACTCCCAGGTGGTGTTGGAGCCCTGGGCGTCGGCGGGGAGGCGGTCGCGTGCGGCGGTGTCGCCGTAGAGGCCCCGGCGCATCCAGTCCACGAAGGTGTTGACGGTCCGGGAGTCACCGAAGTAGGAGGAGTGGCCGATGCCACGGAAGGTGAGGAACGGCTTGGGCGCCGGCATCTCGGAGTACGCCTGACGGGCGGAGGAGTAGGCGGTGGTCTCGTCGCGGTCGCCGTGCATGAACAGGGACTTGGCGGAGACCATGCCGCTGGGGTTTCCCATGTCGACGCAGGACATGGGGATCGCGGTGGTGCTCCAGCTGTCGGGCCAGGCCGTGGGTGGTCATCCCACCCAGGGAGTGGCCGGACACGCCGAGGCCGGCCTGGGTGTTGATGTGGCCGGCCAGCGGGCCGCCGCCCTGGTTCGGCGCGAGGGTCTGGGTGAGGATCTCGGAGACGTCCCGGGAGGTGTTGCCGCTATAGATGTCGTTGAAGTTGTGCTGGAAGTGAGGGCCGGGGACGATGAAGCCGGCCGCGGCCAGGGGCCGGATGACGGCCTCCGAGTTCTGCGGGCTGCTGCCAACGCAGGCTAGGGGCGGGTCAGTCGGGGCGGCAATACCTGTGCGCCGACTTTGTGTGGCGATTCGTTTGATCACGTTGGATCCCGTCGCCTGGGGAGGTCCGATCGGCCCTGGATCGATGGATTCAGGCCACCACGACAGCCGGTCGCCACCTGCGGTGATGCCCCCTGGTCGGCAACGTGACGCTGGTCAGGACTACCTCAAGCCCGCGAGATCCTGGCGAAGTTGACGGCTAGCCGCCTGCCCGGACAGCTCAGTACCGTCCCCGAAAATCAACGGAAACCAAAGGAGTGACACCGCTCTCCAACGCGACAACACGAGCCGCATCAGCCGCCCGGGGAGTTCGCCCTCCACCGGTTCGACACGCCAGTCCCGAAAACTCGCCGCACGCCCCGCCTGGCGGCGCGGCTCGGGCCGCCCTTCGAGGTCGAGCTTTGTCATGAGCGCATCCCATCGCCGGTTTCGTTCGCCGTTCCGACGCGCGGCGGGCGCACGGTGGGGCACAGAGACGAGGAGCGAGCAATGACGCGAGGACATCCCGTCCGCACGGCACTCGGCGCCGTCACCGCGGTCGTGGCGGCGTGCGGCATGGCGGCACTCGGGCCGGCCGCCCCGGCCGCCGCGTACGTCGGCGAGGCCGAGATCTCGCCGATCGAGAGCGACATCAGCGAGAAGCCCTGGGCCGGCGTCGACGTCAGCAGCGGGGCGTCCACCGCTGATCTGGCGATCGACCAGGACGAGCAGACCGCCTGGGTGGCGGACGGCACGTCCGCCACCCAGTGGCTGACGCTCGATCTGGGCGGCGCCTACGACAACGTCAGGAAGGTCGAAGTCGTCCTCCCGGACGCCGGGGCGGTCTACCAGTACCGGGTCGAGTCCTCCCCGGACGGCGACAGGTGGAACGTCATCGCCGATCACTCGACCAACCACGAACCCTCGCGCGGATCGGTCGACCTCTTCACCCAGCCGGGGACACGGTTCGTGCGCGTGACGTTCACGGGAGCCTCGCCCGGCGCGACGCCGGGGATCAGCGAACTCAGCGTCTACAACTACCTGCGCGACGACCTGGTCCTCGGCGCCGACGCCTCCTGGGTGGACAACGATGTCGCCGAGGGGCGCGAGTACTGGGTGAGCCCGACGGAGGAGGACCCGGGCGCGGGGCCCCACCTGCTCGACGTCCTCCAGGACCGGGGCTTCGAGTACACCCGGCTGCGGGTCTTCAACGAACCCCGCTACGAGTCGTCGGGCGACGTACTGCCCGTCCCGTACCAGGGCCCGGACCGGTCACTCGAGGTCGCCCGGTGGATCAAGGCCGAGCGGGACATGGGCCTGGGGATCGACTTCCACTACGCGGACTCGTGGGCCGACCCCGCCAAGCAGCCGAAGCCGCGAGCCTGGGCCCAGTTGGAGTTCGACGACCTGACCCAGGCGGTGTACGACTACACCTACGACTACGTCGAGCAGTTGATCGAGCAGGGCACCACGCCGGACAAGGTGGCGATCGGCAACGAGATCACCAACGGCTTCCTGTACGGCAGCGAGGCGGCGTTGATCGGCACCACCGATCCCCCGTACTTCCGGGACCAGCCGGAGCTCTACCAGTCGCAACCCGGCGGTGGCCTGCTCTGGGAGTACTGGAACTCCGAGGACCCGGAGGAGCAGCGGCTCTACGACGAGGCGTGGGACCGGTTCACGACGCTGTCCGCGGCGGGCATCCGCGCGGTCCGCGACGTCTCGGCCGACCACGGCGAGGACATCGACGTCGAGACCCACATCACCATCGGCAACGGCATGCGGGACAAGGCGCTCGAGTTCTGGGACCAGTACCTGAACCGGGTCAACGCCAAGGGCGCTGACCCGGACGTGCTCGCCCACTCGTACTACCCGGAGTGGCACGGGTCGCCGGAACACCACGAGCGCAACGTCAACGCGGTGGCGGCGGCGCACCCGGGGTACCGGATCGAGGTCGCGGAGACCTCGTACCCGGCGTCGGGTGGCGGCGGTGCCCCAATGCCCAACTCGACCTACCCGCGCACCGTTCAGGGGCAGGCGGACGCCCTCCAGCGCGTGTTCCGGCTCGCCAACGACATCCCGGACAACCGGGGCGCGGGCGTGCTGGCATGGGAGCCCGCGCGATGGCAGTCCATGTTCACCCCCGTACCGGGCATGCCGCACACCTGGGAGCCGAACGCGTCGATCGACGTCTTCTCCGAGAGCCGCGCGTCCCACGTGGTCGAGGACACCGTGTACACGGCCACCCAGGTCGGCGACGAGGTGGCGCTGCCGGACTCGGTGGACGTGCTGACCACGGCCGACGGGTCGACCGAGCCGGCCCCGGTGGAATGGGACCAGGTACCGGACGACGCCACCGACACGGCCGGCCGGCTCACGGTCCACGGCTCGACCGAGCACGGTCCGGTGACGGCCATGGTCGACGTGGTCGACACGTACGCCGGCGCGGAATGCGACCGGGTGATCACCGGCCGACACGCCGGGCCGCTGACGGTGACCGAGGGCGTGACCTGCCTGGACGGAACGACGGTGTCCGGCCCGGTGTCGGTGGGTGCCGGCGCCTCCCTCCAGGTGGACGGTGCCGTGATCGCCGGTCCGCTGCGCGCCGACGGCGCCGCGGCGGTGGTGAGCTGCGACAGCCGGATCTCCGGCCCGGTCACGTCGTCCGGGACCTCGTCGGTGACCATCGGCAACCCCGTACTGGGCTGCGCGCCGAACACGATCACCGGCCCGGTGGCGGTGACCGGGACGCACTGGTGGCACGTGATCGCGGGAAACACGATCGGCGGCCCACTGACGTGCGGCGACAACGCTCAGCCACCGGTGAACAACGGATCGACCAACACGGTGAGCGGCCCGAAGTCGGGCCAGTG
Organism: Streptomyces sp. 8K308; assembly: GCF_004348315.1. Lineage (GTDB taxonomy): Bacteria > Actinomycetota > Actinomycetes > Streptomycetales > Streptomycetaceae > Streptomyces. The sequence goes on from NZ_SMKC01000023.1 coordinate 24,923, forward strand.
CCGCGGCCTCTAGCTGTTGCGGGTTAGGAGGTTCGTGACAGGCGGGGGCGGTCGTATGCGATGGATGACACGGCGTGGTGGTGTTCGGCCGGGGCTCGCGTGGACGCGAGCAGGTCGTCGAGCAGTGACCGGGTGTGGACGAGTTGGTCGATGTCGCCGGTGATCCGGCGGCGCTCTGCTTCGAGTCGTTCGCGGCAGTCGTCTAGTAGTAGGGACTCGCCGGACAGGCAGGACAGGATCTCGCCGATGAGGGCCATGCCGAGGCCCGCTGCGAGGAGGGTCTGGATGTGGGCCACTCTGCGGATGTCTGAGTCGGCGAAGATCCTGTACCCGCTGGGGGTTCGGTCCGGCCGCAGGACACCCTTTTCCTCGTAGTAGCGCAGCGCTCGCACGCTGACTCCGGTCCGGTCTGCCAGCTCTCCGATCTTCACCTGAGTTCCTTCGCTGTTCGACTTGACTCTCACGTCGACGTGAGAGTTTAGCGTTCGGGGCATGCCTCGGCTCGTCATCCTCATGTTCTGCGTCTTCAGCATCACCACCGGTGAGTTCGTGGTGGCCGGAATCCTGCCCGAGGTCGCCTCCGACCTCGAGGTCACCGTCGGTACCGCAGGGCTACTGGTCACCGCGTACGCCGCCGGCATGGTCATCGGTGGCCCGCTGCTCACCGCGGTGACTGCCGGGATCGACCGGAAGCGGCTGATGCTGGTCCTGCTGGCCGTCGCGGTGGTTGGGAACGCGGTCTCCGCCCTGGCTCCCGGATTCTCCCTGCTTCTGGCGGCTCGGGTGGTCACCGCGCTGGTGACCTCGACCTTCTTCGCCCAAGCAATCGTGATCGCGGTGCAGTCCGCGCCACCCGAGCGAGCCGGGACCATGGTTGCCCGGCTGGCGTTCGGGATGAACCTGGCCGTGATCCTCGGTGCGCCCATCGGCACCCAGATCGGCAGTCAGTGGGGCTGGCGCGCGACGTTCGCTGCGATTTCCGTGGCGTGCCTGATCGGCCTCGGTCTGGTGTTCTGGCAGCTCACCTCCCCAAGCGAGGAGAGTCGGACCTCGGCGGTCTCGGAATTGCGGGTGCTACGACGGGCCACGGTCCTGGTGGCACTGGCCATCACCGCGGTCGGCAACGTCGGGGTGCTCATGGTGTTCAGCTACCTTGCCCCGCTGCTCACGGATCTGGGCGGACATCCCACCACCCGGCTGCCGATCCTGCTCCTCGCCTATGGCATCGGCGCGACGATCGGCAACCTCGTCGGCGGGGCGCTCTATGACCGCGACTCGCAGCTGTTCCAACCGGCCCTCCTCGGTCTGTTGGCCGTAATCCTGGTGGGCAGCTGGTTCGTCGCGACCTCCACGACACTCACCGTGGTGGCAGTCGTGGCGATTGGCCTCCTCGGCTTCGCGATCATCCCTGGCATGCAAGCACGCGTGATGATGACCGCCGCCGAAGCTCCGACGCTGGCCATGGCCGTCAACGCCTCCGGATACCAGGTCGCGGCCGCCTGCGCCGGCCTGTTCGGCGGCCTGATCGCCGACTCGACTGCTGGTCCCCGGCCCATCTACCTCGTCGCCGCGGGCTTGACCACGTGCGGCCTGCTCATGACGGTCATGGCTACCCGTGCCCTGCGCGTGACCGACCAAGAAGACGCCGTAGTGATCGCAGGTTGACTCCAAGGCGTCCTGGGTCTCGACGATTCGGACCCAGGACGCGCCAGCGTCCCCTGGGCGGTCGCGCGTGTGCCTCGGTTCGAGCAAAACCTCCTCCCGAGCCTTCGTGCCTACTGCGCCGACCCGCCCAGCATCCACCAAGAAGGCGCGCCCGACCGCCCCAAGAACGAGAAGACCCGCTCGAGCGCCTGCCGGAAGCGGCGACCCGCGCGTACCGCGACCGCACCTCTACGGGCGGCCGGCGGCGATGAGCTGCATGGCGTTGTAGGCGAGGTCGACCCATGCGGGGCCGCGGGCGGCGCACGTCCGCCAGCAACGCGGCCACGTCGCCGAGCATCGAGGGCGCCCATGAACCCTCACGACATGACACCCTAGATGAAAATGATTCCCATTTGGCTGTAGTATCGCACCACCCGCCGCCTCGACCTCGACACGCGTAAGCGGCCACCACCAGCGCGGCGTTGGCAGACAAAGAAGGGCCCTGACGTGAAATCGGACATCCATCCCCCTTACGGACCCGTGGTCTTCCGTGACCAGGCCGCGGGTTTCGCCTTCCTCACCCGGTCCACCCTCGTCTCCAGGGCGGACGCCCCCACCGTCGAATGGGAGGACGGCAACGTCTACCCGGTGATCGACGTCGAGATCTCCTCGGCGAGCCACCCCTTCTACACCGGCAAGGTTCGGGTGCTGGACACGGCAGGCCGCGTGGAGCGGTTCAGGCGCCGTTACGAGGATCGAGGAGCGCGCTGATGCTCCCTGTCGTCATCGTCGCCGGCCTCCACGCGGACGCCCGACGAACGGTGGTCGACTCCCTGCTGCGCGCCGTCCCCAGGAGCGTCGCGCTACACCACGACCTGACCACCGCCACCGACGGCACGGTCAGGCGCGTCCTCCGGGATCCGGCCCACGTCGTCGAGACCGGCGAGACACCCCTGGTCAACGACTGCGCCTGCTGCGCCCTCCGCGAGGACCTCCTGCCTGAGTTGGAACGGCTCGCGGACAGCGGCGAGTTGTGTGCCCTGGCCATCGTCGAGCTGTGGGACTCGGTCGAACCGCAGTCCATGGCGGAACTGATCGGCACGCGGGGCGCGGACCGGCTGTCCCTGGTAGGCGTCGTCACCGCCGTCGATCCGGCGTTGATCGTGCCCTACCTGGCCAACGGCGACGACCTCGCCGACGTCGGCCTCGCCGCCGCACGAGCCGACCAGCGCACGGTGGGCGACACCTTCGCCCGACAGCTCGAGTACCCGCCGGTCCTGGCCTTGGTGGAGGGAGAGGCGGCGGCGGACCCGACCGACCACGCGCTGCTCACCCAACTCCACGGCACAGCCCGGCTCATCACCCCCATGGACCCTGACCTCCTCCGCGTGGTCACCGCGGGCTTCGACATCGCGGCCGCCGCCGCCCGGGTCCATCCCGCCACCGCCCTGTTGCCCCAGGAGAGCGATCACGACGGCGTGACGACTCTCGTCTGGCGAAGTCGACGCCCCTTCCACCCGGGCAGGCTGTACGCAGCGCTTCCGGACCTGGCCTGCGCGGCCATCCGCAGCCGGGGCAGGTTCTGGCTCGCCGACCGACCCGACACCATGCTGTCCTGGGAGGCGGCCGGAGGGGCGCTGTGCGTCGACGGCCTGGGCCCCTGGGCCGCGGCCCTTCCCGAGGACGCCTGGGCCTCCCTCCCGGCGAACCGGCAGCTGGCGGCCCTGGTCGACTGGCATCCCGAGCACGGCGACCGGGGACAGCATCTGGTGTTCGTCTCCCTTGGACTCGACACCGACGCGCTCCCCGCCCTGCTCGAATCCTGCCTGCTGACCGACACGGAGTACGTGGCGGGCCCCATGGCGTGGGTGACCCAGAGGTCAGGGTTCGACGAGCTTCTGACAACCGCCTGACCAGCTAACGAAAACGGTTCCATTGAGGATGGCTCGCATGGTGGACATCGATGAAGCACGACTGATCACATACCTGAAGAGCAACCGCGCCTTCTTCGCCCCGGTGGTCGAGCAGGCGGTCGGCCTGCTCGACCTGCGAGGCCGGACCCGGATCCTCGACGCAGGCACCGGAGGAGGTGGCGGCCTGGTCGCACTCGCCCGCGCGGCCGGCCCGGAGGCCCGCGTCCTCGGCGTGGACCGCGACCCAAACGTACTCGGGCTGGCGATGCGGCACGCGGAGGAGGAGGGCGTCGGCGCCCAGGTGAGCACCAGGTCCGCCGACCTGCTCGACCTGCTCTCGCGGCAGCCCGCCGATGAACCCTTCGACGCGATCTGGGCCAGCGACGTGGTGTGGCCCGGCAACTTCGAGGACCCCGCCGACGCCGTCGCCCGAATGGCCGGAGCCCTGGCCCGCGAAGGCGTGCTGGGGCTCTTCACGAGCAACTACTACCAGTCGATGTTCCTGCCCGGCCACTCCCGCCTGGAGCGTATGCTACGCACCGCGTCGGAGCTCAACTGGGGTCTGCCGGGCGACGGCCCGACGCACTACGAGCGGCACGTGCACTGGATGCTCGCCACGGGGCTGCGGGACGTGCGGCTCCACGTCCTGCCACGGATCAGCTCCCCCGTAAAAGAGGATCCGGCGGCACGGGCGTACCTGGAAGGGGTCGTGTGGCCGGAGTTGCTCGCGGCGGCACGTGCCCGGGGGACCGAGGCGGGGATGAGCGACGACGACATCGCGCGGGCGGAGGCCCTCCTCACCCCGGGAGGTCGTGACCACATCCTCGACGAGCCCGGCTACTACCTGGTCCACCCGGCGCTCCTCGTCATCGGTCGGCGTTGACCCACCCCCGATCGGCCACCAGCGGCGCCAGCGCCCTGGTGGCCGGCGGGATTTTCCCCGCAGGCCGGTCACCGTTCGCGTGCCGGCCCGCCATGGCCGGGCGGCTCGTGACAGCGCCCGCAGAGACCGGTCAGCTGGACGGTGTGCGCCAGCGCGGCGAATCCGGCGTCCGCACCGACGCGCTCGGCCCAGGCCTCGACCACCTCGGATTCCACCGGCCGACTGACATCACAGCCGCGGCAGATCAGATAGTGGCGGTGACCGTCGGCGGGACGGAGCCTGTACAGGCGCTCCCCCACCTCGTCCCTCACCACGTCCACACGGCCCGATCCCTCCAGCTCCCGAAGGACCCGGTAGACCGTCGTCAACCCCACGCGCGCGCCCCGGGCCACCACCTCGGCGCGCAGCCGCTGCGCCGACACGAAGGAGTCCAACGCGCGCAGAGCCCCCTCCACGGCGACGCGCTGAGGCGTCGCCCTTCGACGAGGGGGCGGTAGGCCGGGCGGCTCCTCGATCACGCGGTGGTCGACCATGGGTCACCCTCCTGTGTGCACGCCGCAGTAACGAAGCGGCACCATCGAGCGGCTCGTCGGCGTTCAGCGACGCCTGGGCCATCGAGGACGGGAAGGCTCACATCCCCGAGACCAGGGCCCGCAGCCGCCCGCCCGGGGCGAGCAGGCCGGCACCATCCGGGCGAACAGCGCGTCGGACAGGTCCCCGGCGACCTCCGGCTGCGCGTACCGCGCGGGTGGAGCACAGGGGCCATCCGCGTGGTGTCGACGCGTCGGAGGCGGCGGTTGCGCGCACGCGCGCCAAGCCGGGTGACGACGAGATCCCGGTCGCCACCCGGCGACGTCTTCCGGACGGGCACCAGACGGGGCCGGGCTCGACCGGGTAGGGCCGCTCCGGCGTCCGCGTCAGCGGGCGCTGCTCGCCGATGGGTAGGGCAACAGGGCCATCTCCCGGGCGTTCTTGATGGCCGTGGCCATCTCCCGCTGCTGCTGGACGGTCAGCCGGGTGACCCGGCGGCTGCGGATCTTGCCCCGGTCGGAGATGAACCTGCGCAGCAGATCGGTGTCCTTGTAGTCGATATAGGTGACACCTGCCGCGATCAACGGGTTGGGGCGAGGGCGTTGAGGCCTGTCACGTCGGGGCTGCTTGGGCATGGGGTGGTGTCCCTTCTCCTGTCCTGTATCACCAGCTGGACTTGGTCACTCCGGGTAGCTGTCCAGCGTGCGCCATGGTGCGCAGGTTGATGCGCGAGAGCCCGAAGGCCCGCAGGTGGCCGCGGGGCCGTCCGTCGACGCTGTCGCGGTTGCGGACGCGTGTGGCGCTGGCGTCACGCGGTTGCCGCCGCAGTTCCCGTTGGGCGGCCTCCCGCTCCTCGGCCGTGGTGCCGGGACGGCGGACGATCTCCTTCAGCTCGGCTCGGCGAGCCGCGTACCGGGCGACCACGACCTTGCGCTGCTCGTTCTTGGCGATCTTGCTCTTCTTGGCCATGCCTGTGCTCTTCTCCGTTCCTCGTCAGACCTGTCAGATCTGTCCCCCGCGGACACGGGCGACGGCGGCCTCGATCCCGATCCGGTCCACGGTCTTGATGGCCTGGGCGCTCAACCTCAGCCGGACGTACCGGTGCTCGCTGGGCAGCCAGTAGCGCCTGCTCTGGATGTTGGGGTTGAACCGGCGTTTGGTACGGCGGTGGGAGTGCGAGACGTGGTTGCCGAATCCCGGTGATCGGCCGGTGAGTTGGCAGTGTGCGGACATGGTTCCTCCTTGCTGTCGGCCGGCGATCGCTACGGGGTGAGGAGACCGCGCTCGTACGCGCGGACGAGGTTGCGCGGCACGAGGTGCTGACGGCCGTCGATGGTGACGGGCACCAGATCGGGCGTGCTCGCCTTCCACTGCGCGCGCCGGTGCCGGGTGTTGCTGCGGGACATGCGTCGCTTCGGTACGGCCATGGTGTCTTCCTCTCGTGGGACGGTGGTCAGGGGTGGAGGGTGGGGACACGGCGGCTCCCGGCGGACGCCGGCGCGGGCGGATGGTCGCCCGGGTAGCCGTGACCGTGGTGAAGGTCGGTGCCGTCCCACTCGGGGAACGGGTCCTCGTAGGCATGCCAGGCGTTCGGGCCGGCGCGCCACTCGGTGTCGTCAAGGAGGCAGTCGCGTAGCGCCGCGCGGAGTTCGTCCTTCCGCAGGTCGGTGCCGATGAAGACGAGTTCCTGGCCCTGGGTCGCGCCGGAGTCTCCCGGCGAGCGGACGCCCGAGGGTTCGAACCTGGCGACCGAACCGGCCTGGGACCACAGCCCCGTGACGGCGGGCCGGGTCGCCGTCCAGTAGAAGCCCTTGGACCTGAGCACGGTGCCGAACCGGCCGCTGTCGAGCTCCTCGGTCACGAGGCGCCACAGCCGGCGCGGGTGGAAGGGACGGCCAGCCCGGAAGAGCAGGCTGGAGATGCCGTACTCCTCGGTCTCGGGGACATGGTCACCGTTGAGCTCGGCGAGCCAACCCGGGGCCTCCTGCGCCCTGGCCAGGCTGAAGCTGCCCGTACCGAGGATCTCCCGGGGCGAAAGACGGCCGTGAAACGAGCGCAGCACGCGGGCCGGCGGGTTGAGCCGCCGGAGCGCGGCCTCCAGCCTGGCCACCTCGTCCGGCGCGACGAGGTCGGCCTTGTTGACCACGATGACGTCGGCGAACTCGATCTGGTCCACCAGGAGATCGCTGACGGTCCGCTCGTCGTCCGCGTACTGGTCGAGCCCCCGCTCGGCGAGCAGGTCGCCGCGGTCGAGCTCGGGCAGGAAGTTCGCCGCGTCCACCACGGTGACCATGGTGTCGAGACGCGCGATGTCACCGAGGGTCGCGCCATCGTCCCTGGGGAAGGCGAACGTCGCCGCGACGGGCATGGGTTCGGAGATGCCGCTCGACTCGATCAGCAGGTAGTCGAAGCGTCCGGCGCGCGCCAGGCGGTCCACCTCCTCCAGGAGGTCGTCCCGCAGGGTGCAGCAGATGCAGCCGTTGGTCATCTCCACGAGCCGCTCGTCGGTGCGGGAGAGCGAGCCGCCGTCCCGGACCAGGGCGGCGTCGATGTTGACCTCGCTCATGTCGTTGACGATCACGGCCACCCGCAGACCGTCCCGGTTGGCGAGCACGTGGTTGAGCAGGGTCGTCTTGCCCGCGCCGAGAAAGCCGGACAGGACGGTGACGGGGAGCCTGCCGTCGGTCGTCTCGGCGGTCATCGTCCACCGCCCGGCCCGCAGTCGGCTCCAGCCATGAGACCCCCTCCTAATGAAATCGATTTTCGTTTCCGTATACTAGCCCCTATGGCTCGCGATGACATCCGCCCGATCATCAAGCTGCGTTCGACCGCAGGCACCGGCTACACCTACGTGACCCGCAAGAACCGCAGGAACGACCCCGACCGCCTGGAGCTGCGGAAGTACGACCCGGTGGCGCGCCGGCACGTGGTCTTCCGGGAGGAGCGGTAGGCGCCGAGCCGGCCCGGCCGGTTCGTCCGGCTATCCGGAGTTCTCGCGTGTCACGACGTACACCCCCCAGCCCGGTGGGGGGTCAGCGGGCGCGGTCAGGCCGGCGTCGGCCAACTCCTCGAGCAGCCAGGCCTCGGGGAGCAGGTGCCAGAGGTAGCTGACCCGCCGCTCGTCGACCAACCGCCCCTCCTGGAACGTGCGGTGGGTCCTGTGCCACGTCAGCGCGGCATCCCGGCGGCTCGACGGCGGCCCGGCCCTCGTAGTGTCGTCGGACGACCCGCGCGGTCACCCGGGCGCGCAGGTCGTCGTCGGCGGCCAACACCCTGGCGAGCAGCGCGCACCGGACGGGGTTGAGCGGGGAGGCGGCGCACCCGTTCGACGGAGGCGGAGCTGGTCGGCCGCGAGGTGCCCCAGGCGGACGGACGGCCCGCCGCGGGATCGAGCCCGCCGACCACCAGGTCATGGGCCACGAGTACGTGGGACTGGTCGAGGAGGTCAGCTCCGAGGTGAGGAGCGTCAAGCCAGGAGACTTCGTCGTCGGGTCGTTCGTCATCTCCGACAACACCTGCGAGATCCGCCGCTCCGGACAGTCCGGCTGCGGTGCACCGACAGTTCGTGGCGCAGACGATCGGCACTCAGGCCGAGAAGGCCCGCATCCCCCACGCCGACGGCGCCCTCGTCGCCACACCCGGGCAGCCGGCCCCGGAGCTGATCCCCTCGCTGCTGGCCGCGTCCGACGTTCTCGGCACCGGCTGGTACGGGGCGGTCGCCGCCGAGGCGGCCCCGGCAAGACGGTCGCGGTCATCGGGGGCGGCACAGTCGACCTGATGCCGTTCTGGCCGCCAAACGACTGGGCGCGGAGCGAATCATCGCGATGTCCCGTCACCCCGAGCGGCAGAAGCTGGCCCACTTCTACGACACCACCGACATCGTCGAGAAGCGCGGCGACGCGGGCGTGGCGAGGATCAAGGAGCTCACCGCCCAACTCGGTGTTGTCGTCAAGGAGTCAGCAGGTCGGGCCGCGTCCCGGCTGCTACGCGTCCTGGCCACGCCGGCCTCCCGCTCCACCGCCCTGCGGGCGCTGCCGCGCATGCCACTGCCCCTGCGGCGGGTGCCGCGCGTCCTGGGCGTGGACGACTTCGCCCTGCGCCGCCGTCACCGCTACGCGACCATCCTGATCGACGCAGAGACCGGCGAACGCGTCGACGTACTCCCCGGCCGGAGGGCCGACGCCCTGGAGACGTGGTTGCGCGAGCACCCCGGTGTTCAGGTGGTGTGCCGGGATGGTTCCGGCTCCTACGGCGAGGCCGTCCGCCGCGCGCTGCCCGACGCGGCTCAGGTCGGCGACCGGTGGCACATCCGAAACAACCTGTGCCAAGCCACCCTCAAGGAGGTCAGGGCCCACTCCGCCTGCTGGGCCACCGTCAACCCGCCCCGCCCCGACGGCCAGCGCGCCCAGGCCACCCGCGAACGCTGGCACGCCGTCCACGACCTGCTCGGCAAAGGCGTCGGCCTGCTCGAATGCGCCCGCCGCCTGAACCTGGCCCTGAACACCGTCAAACCCTACGCCCGCACCCCCGAGCCCGAAGGCCACCACACCCATGTCCAAGAACGTCGAACGTCATCTCGGCTTGACGTTTATCCTCGGCGGGCTTGGTGCTCCTTGATCGACTCGGCCACAGCGGGCGGGGCCGGGATCGCGGAGCATGACGCGGTCCGAGCGCAGGCGTCCGACCAGGACGACAGGCAGGTCCGCCAGTGCGTGGGAGAGGTAGGCGACGTCGTAACCTGAGTCCATGACGATCCGGATTCGCGGATCACCCGCCCGCCACTGCTGGCCTGCATCAACCGCTCGACATCTCGCGTAGTGGGTGGCGGTCACGAACATGGCGTCGTCCGCCGGCCCCAGGCGCACGGCATCCAGCAGCGCGACCCACGAGGTCCGGCCGGTCTCCAGGGCTGCGACGAAGAGTACGGCCAGCCGGCATGAGTTGGTCCGTCTTGCGATCCCCACGCCCGTAGATGTGGCAGAACAGCCTCTGGTCGCTGGTCGGGGCATCCGGGCGCAGCCAGTTGCTGACATCCACGGCCAGCACGATCCGCCCATCAGCCGCCCTGGGCAGCGGCAGGCCGGCCAGCGCGCGGCGCAACCGCGCCGGCTCCAGCCAGCCCCGGTCCAACGCGGCATACAGCGCTCCGTGCCCCGCCGGTGCTCGACCGCCAGACAGAGCTCGACCAGGGTCTTCACCGGTCCAACGGTGCACAAGACCGCGTCGGTGAGTTCGAACAGCGCATCGGCACGGCTGTACAGGCAGTCGTAGAAGTCGACCCGGAAACGGGACAACAGGCCCAGCACCTGACTTCCGGGCACATCGGCGGGCAGACTCACACGCAGCGGCCGTTCCTTACGTGCTTCATGACTCGACATCTCGAAGCGTGGAGAACGGCCGCGTCACGTGACGCTGATTCCCGGGGATCCCAGCAGGTCAAGTGACCTGCGACATTAAACGCCAAGCTCAGGCTGGGTGCGAGCTGATCAGTATCCCGATCTTGTCGATTCGGTGTTCTGGATTGCCCTGGTCATCGGCCCAGTAGTTCCCGGCGGCGTGGTCCTCCTGGGTGGCGCACGTCGACAGGGTGATCATTGCCTGGCTGGGCGTGCGACCCGGATGTCCGGGAACGGCGGCTCGTTGCTCTGCCAGGGATCGCTCCGAACGAAACGACGTCTCCCTGGTCTCGATCACCTGGTAGACGTAGGTGCGTTGGTCGGTGGCCACTTCGATCCTCGCGCCGTTCCGGAGGTCGGGGATCGCGAGGAACGGGCCGCCCGCTGAGTTTCGGTGCGCTGTCACCTGGTAGTTCCCGATGCCTCCGGGGCCGACTCCTCCGGACGGGCCGTGTGGGCTGGCCGCGATGCCGCGGTCCTGGATCTCCGTCCCTGGGGCGTCGTCGGTCTGTCCCTGATAGGGCTCGACGCGCAGGTTCCGGATGTCAAGTTCCGGGATGGTCAGGTAGGCGACCTGCGGGCGGCCGTCGCTGGTGAGGGGCGGTTCCTGCTCGGGGCTCGGGTCCTGGCTGGGAGCCGGCGTCTGGTCGGAGACCTCGCTGGCGCCCTGTCGGTCTTCCGGCGCGGGAGGTGCCTCGGGGCTGCTCGACGTGCATCCGCTGACGGCGAGCAGCGTGGTCAGCCCGGCGATGAGGAGCGTGGTCCGGTTGCGCGGACGCGGCGCGACGGGCGGCGGTGCGGGGCGTATGTGTCGTGTCCACATGGTGTCGGCACCTCGGGTTGGGGTCGTCACGAGACGACGGGCCTGTCAGGAAGGCGGGTTCAGGTCAGGTGACGTTGGAGGAATGCGACGGTGTCCTCCATGGACTGGGTGAATTGGGGTCCGAAGGCGTGATAGTCGTCGTACCAGTTGAGCTGGACGTCGACGTCTGCCTGAGCGAGCGCGGTGTGCGTCGCACGAGCCCACTCGGGCGGGCACTGCTCGTCGCGGGTGCCGTGGATCATCAGGACGGGTTCGGTGATGCGGTCGAAATAGGGGCGGGTTGACATGTCCTGCCAGGCCGCCGGGTTCTCGTCGGGTGTGCCGTGGCGGCTCGCGTACTCCGCGCCATAGCCGTCGACCGGACGCTCGCCCCATTGCCGGTAGTTGTCCGACTCGAGCGAGGACTGTGCCGAGTAGACGATGCCGGCGTCGACAAGTCCGGGCGCCATCTCGAGTGCTTGGAGCACCACGCTGCCGCCCATGGAACGCCCCATCAGGCCGATCTGCTCGTCGTCGACGGGCAGATCGGACGCCCGGAGCGCGGAGACGCCGCCGAGTACGTCGACGGCGTACCCGCGGTACAGCTGGCCCAACAGCTCAGGATCGTCGTCTGAACCGGCGTGTGCGCGGTAGTCGACGTGCAGCGCGACGTATCCGTTCTCGGACAGGTGACCGCGCTCGCGGGTCATGCCCTGCCCGGTGACGTAGGCGTCGCGGTCGATCCACCCATGGGCGAGCACGACTGCGGGGAACGGGCCGCTACCGGTGGGAATGTTGAGCACGCCGGTGATGCGGAGCCCGTCACTGCGGTAGCTGACGTCGTAGGAGGTGTAGGCCGCTGTCTGCTCGCGGACTCTTCCGAGCTGGATCGGTGAGGCATCGGGCACCTCGTCGAAGTAGTCCGTGAGCGACGGGTGTTGGGCCGAATCCTCGGCCGGGGTCGTGGGCGCCTCGGTCGGCTGGTCGCCGACCCCGGATCCAGCGGTCGCGGACTCGGAGGTCTCGGCGGGCGTCGAAGGCGCGGGCTGCTGGTCACGGTCGGTGTCGCTCGTGGATGTCGAGCATCCGGTGAGCGTGAGCGTGCAGACCGACAGGAGTGCGGCAACCAGGAGTCGTCGTAAGTTCACGCCGCGCTCTCCACACTCGACGAGACGGCGGCCGCGCGGCCCGGGCCCTGTGCCCCCCGCGGGCGCGACGCGCGCCTGACCAGCAGGCAGGCGACGGCTCCGACTTTCCCGGTGTCGGACAACGGCCTGTCCAGAGCCCAACCCATGAGGTTGGCCGCGACGACATCCTGCCTCGCGTCGTGCACGACCGCCGGTAAGCTCATGCGGCCCAGCACCCGCCACACCGAGGTCCGCGCCGCCCGGGCGGCGCGCCGCCTGGTACACACCGGCGCGGTGCGACATTCGCCCGGCGGGAGAACAGGAACTCCCGTAACTCGTCCTTCGTCCCCATGGCTCCACAGTAGACTCGGATCGCCTGCGTTGGGAGGCCCTGCCAGAACCCCCAACGACCTTACTCGACAGTCCCTCTTGGCGATCGCCGTTGACATCGCCGAACCGCCGCGGGCTCAGCGCGGTGAGCGGAGCGACCCGGGGCGGCTCCGACGCCGTGACACCCCTGACCAGCAGTCGCGGGACCCCTTTCAGCAGGGCGCCATCGTGATGGCCCGCCGGACGTGCCGCGACAGTTCGCCGGAGTCGATGAAGCGAGTGAGGGCCGCCTGCCCGACGTGTTCGCCATGCCAGTCGGTGAGCTGCTTGGCCGCGCGCATAGCCGGCCGCAGCGAGGCCGGTGCGATGAGGAAGCCGAGCCGCAGCATTGGCAGCAGCGTATTGGAGAAGGTACCCACGTAGAGCACCCGGCCGGTGCGGTCGAGGCTCTGCAAAGGGGCCAGCGGGCGGTCGGCGTAGCGGAACTCGCTGTCGTAGTCGTCCTCGATCAGGGCGCCGCGACGCGCGGCCCACGCCAGCAGCGCTGTGCGCCGGGCCGGTGATCGGCATGCCCAGCGGGAATTGGTGCGAAGGGGTCGTACACCAGGCGGGGGCCGGGAGCGCGTCCACGAGCAGGCCCTCGTCGTCCACGGGGACCGCCACGACCCTGGCGCCCAGCGAGCGGAAGAGCGACCGCGCCGCCGGAGAGCCGGGCTCCTCGACGGCGACCAGGTCGCCCGGCTCGATCAGGCTGATGAGGTCAGCGCCTGCTGGGCACCCTGAGTGGATCAACACATCCTCGGCCGAGGCACGGACGGACCGGGAGACGCCGACGTACCGGGCGACGGCCTCGCGCAGGCCGGCGTGCCCTGCCGGGTCGGTGTAGCCGGCGGTGGTTCGGATCGTCGAGGCGCGCAGCTCGCCGGCGACCAGGCAGCGCCAGGTGGCGCGCGGGAACAGGCCGAGGTCACTCCGAATCGCTCGGCAGGCCCCCCGGGCTTCGTCATCCACTGCTCCGACCAGCGGTTCATCGACCACGTCCTGGACAACACCACCTCCGGTGGCGTCACCGTCAACGGTCACGCCGCACCGGGCTGAGAACCTGCCCTTCGGCGGGGTGAACTCCAACGGTTACGGCCGCTACCACGGCGTCCGGGGCTTCCGTGAGCTGTCCAACGCAGGCTCCGTCTTCCAGGCCAAGACGGTGGCGTGACCACCTCGCGACAGTGGTGGGCGGTTCGACGCGCAGGTCGAGTCCTCCGCTGGAGTGGCGGGTGGGAGCCGCCGCCGCGCCGTTTCGTGCGCCACGTGCCCCTCAGTCCGCTGTCGGGGACGGCGATGCCTGCGGCTCCACAACTCCTCCGAAACCATTAAGGTTTGGTGCCCACGGACATGCCATACCAACGGGGGACTCATGCGAACGTGTAAGTGGTTCTTCCTGCCTGTGCTGACGGCTCTCGCGGTCGCCGGGTGCGGCGGCGGCGATGGCGGCGAGACGAATGCCGGAGGAGCTGTGTCGCCGTCGGCGTCGCGGGAGGCCGAGAGCGGCCAGGGGGCCGGGGAGGGCGGCGCCGAGGTGGTGCCGGCTGGCGAGGTGCCGGACCCGGCCGCGCTCGACGGCGACTGGGCGACCGGCGAGGGGGACACGAGGCGAGCCCTGCTGTTCATGGGCGGCTACGTGATCTACACCTACACCCTCCCGGGCGGGGTCGAGGGCACCTGCGACGGCTCGGTGACCGAGGAGGGCGCCATGCGGGTCGGCAACTGCTCGACGCAGGACGCGGAGGAGGAGATGGACACCGAGGCCACCCTCCTGCTGGACGGCGACGTCCTGTACCTCACCTGGGCGTCCGGCACCACGGAGGCCTACGAGCCGACCACGGCCTTCGGCGAGGAGCGCACCACCGAGCCGGAACCGACCGACGGCATGGCCGAGTTCGACTACGACCAATGGATGCAGGACATGGAAGAACTCGAAGACATCTTCGAGTCCTACGGCCATTGACCGGCGGGCCGGGGCGGCGCCCGCCGCGGGCGGCGTCGCGGACACCGGGTGTCGCCCTGAGACCGAACCGGCCACCCACTCGATCGTCCGCCTGTGCGATCATCTCCCACCCGAATGGCCGTGGCGCGGCCCTGTGAACGCTACCGGGAGGTTCGGGGTGCGGGAACTGGGGCCGAGAGACCCACGGGAGGTCGCCCGGTACCGGGTCGTCGCCCGGCTCGGCGCCGGCGGCATGGGCCAGGTCTACCTGGCACGGTCTGTGGGCGGCCGGTGGGTCGCGGTCAAGGTCGTCAGGCCGGAACTGGCCGAAGACCCGGGGTTTCGGCGGCGGTTCGCGCGGGAGGTGACGACCGCCCGGCGCGTCGGCGGCACCTTCACCGCCGCCGTGGTGGACGCCGACCCCGATGGCGACCCGCCATGGCTGGCCACGGCCTACGTGCCGGGCGTCGCCCTCGACGAGGCGGTCACCGCGCACGGCCCCTGGCCGCAGCACGCGGCCCGGGTGCTGGGCCTGGGCGTCACCGAGGCGCTGGAGGCCATCCACGGCTCGGGGGTGGTCCACCGCGACCTGAAACCGTCGAACGTGCTGCTCGGCGCGGACGGCCCCCGGGTCATCGACTTCGGCATCTCGGTGGTCACCGACAGCAGCCGCCTGACCGGCACCGGGGTGATCGTCGGCACCGCCGGTTTCATGGCGCCCGAGCAGCTGACGGGACGGGAGGTGGGCCCGGCCTGCGACGTCTTCTCCCTGGGCGTGCTGCTGGCATTCGTCGCGTCGGGCAGCCCGCCCTTCGGAGAAGGCGGCCCGCAGGCGGTGAACTTCAGGACCGTCTACGAAGAGCCCGACCTCGCGGGCGTCCCCGAGCCGTTGCGGTCCGCGATCGTCGAGCCGTGCCTGGCCAAGGAGCCGCGGGAGCGGCCGTCGACCGCGGAGATCCTGCGGCGGCTGACCGGCGACGGCCTGCCGCCGACGGCCGGCCCGGACGCGACGGGCTGGCTCCCCGCCCCGGTGGCCGCCACCATCCGGGAGCGCGTCACCGCGCCGCTGCTCGCCGCGCCGCCCAGCGCCCACGTATCCCGCATGCTGCCGCCCGGGCCGCCGACATTCGACCCGGTGCCGCCGGGATACCGGCCTGCGGCCCCGGGCTACGGCCCCGCGCAGCCACCGCACGCCGCCCCGCCACTGACC
>NZ_SMKC01000240.1 GCF_004348315.1 Streptomyces sp. 8K308
CCCTGCGCGCCCCCTCCTTCCGCCCCGACCTGGACGAGCTCCGCGCCAAGGTCACCCCCCGCACCCGGCTGCTGCTGCTCAACACCCCGCACAACCCGACCGGCATGGTCCTCACGCCCGACGAGCTGGCGGCGATCGCCGAACTCGCCGTCGAGCGCGACCTCCTGGTGGTCACCGACGAGGTCTACGAGCACCTGGTCTACGAGGGCGCCCACCACCCCATCGCGGCCCTGCCCGGCATGCGGGAGCGCACGGTCTCCATCTCCTCCGGCGGCAAGACGTTCTCGCTCACCGGCTGGAAGGTCGGCTGGGCCATGGGCGACGCCCCGCTGGTCGCCGCCGTCCGCACCGCCAAGCAGTTCCTCACCTACGTCAGCTCGGGCCCCTTCCAGTACGCGATCGCCGAGGCGCTGCGCCTGCCCGACGCCTACTTCGACGAGCTACGCGCCGACCTCCGCCGCAAGCGCGACCTGCTGGCCGCCGGCCTCGGCGCGGCCGGCTTCGAGGTCTACCGGCCGGACGGCACGTACTTCATCACCACCGACATCGCCGCCCTCGGCGAGAAGGACGCCTACGCCTTCTGCCGCGCCCTCCCCGCCCGCTGCGGCGTCGTCGCCGTCCCCAACTCCGTCTTCTACGACGACCCCGAGGCCGGCCGCACCCAGGTCCGCTTCGCCTTCTGCAAGCGCGACGACGTCCTCAGCGAGGCCGCCGACCGCCTGCGGCGCCTGAGCGGCTAGCTAGCCCTGGCTCCCGGCGCGTGCCCTGGGGCGTACTGCTCGGCGTACTCGGCCGTCGCCCGCACGACGGTGATGACGTCGATCAGGACGCCGTCCGGTGCCGCGACGATGAAGTGCCGCTGCCCGAACTCCTCGGTGCGCAACGACAGCACCTCGGGCAGGCCCGCCCGGCCGACCAGACGCCGGTGTTCGGCGTCGACGTCGTCGACCTCGAAGTTCAGCAGCAGCCCGCCCCGGATGGCGGTGCGGTGTCCCTCGGGGATCGTCGGATGCGCGTGGTCGAGCAGCGCCAGCTCGTAGCGCGGGGCGTCCGGCCGGTGGAGGCTCACGTACCAGTCGGCCTCGAAGGTGGCCGCGAAGCCGAAGTGGTCGGCGTAGAAGCGGTGTGACGCGGCGACGTCGCGGCTGGCGATCACCGGATAGAAGCCGCTCAGCTCGGCACTCATGACAGGTCTCCCTTGCCTCGTTCCCCTGTTTCACATACCTCAGGTATGTGAAATCGCACGCTAACATACCCCGGGTACGTGAATGCGAGGGAGGACGTACCGCGATGGCCCCGACGAGAGCCGAGCAGCGGGCGGCGACCCGCCGCGCCCTGCTGGACGAGGCCCGCCGCCGCTTCGCCGAGGACGGCTACCACGACGTCGTCTTCGCCGAGGTCGCCCACGCGGTGCGCGTCACCAAGGGCGCCGCCTACCACCACTTCGACAGCAAGCTCGGCCTCTTCCGCGCCGTGGTCGCCGAGGTCCAGGCCGAGCTCGGCGAACGCGTCGCGGCCGCCGCCCAGAGCCACGACGACCCCTGGGAGCAACTGCGCGCCGGCTGTCGGACCTTCCTCTCCGCCGCGGCCGACCCCACCGTCCGCCGCATCGTCCTGCTGGACGCCCCCACCGTCCTCGGCTGGGCCGAGTGGCGCGCCATGGACGAGGAGTCCTCCGCCCGCCACCTCGCCGAGGCCCTCGACAGCCTCATCGCGGCCGGCACCATCCCCGACCAGCCGGTGGCGCCCCTCACCCGCCTGCTCTCCGGCGCCATGAACGAGGCCGCCCTCTGGCTGGCCGAGGCACAGGACCCGCGGGCACTCGCCCAGACGGAGCGCGCCCTGGACCGCCTCCTCTCGGGCCTCCGCGCCCGCCCCTAGGGCGCGTTCAGGCGGCCCGGCAGAGCGCCGCGGGGTCGGCCGGGGCCGCGGCGCGGGCCACGGTCGCGGGCACGGGACGGGCGGCGTCCGGCGCGGCGGCCGTGGCCCGCGAGCGGTTCCGCCCGAAGACGACGAGGCGCAGCACCACGAACCGGGCGACGCCGGCGAGCGCGGAGGCGGACAGGTAGACGACCTGCTCGAGCACCGCGCCGGGCGCCGCCACCAGCTGGTGCAGCACGACCATCGCCGCGCAGGTCACGGCGTACGCGGCCGCCGCGGACCCGGCCGACTGGGCGTGCTGGCGCCGGGTCGCGCGCCCGCCGGCGCCGAAGGTGAAGCGCGCGTGCGCCTCGGTGGCCAGGAGCGTGGAGGCCACGGTGATCAGGGCGTTGGCCAGGGCCCAGGGCATCCAGGCGGCGAGCCCCGCCACGGCGAAGCTGGACGCGAGCCCTATCCCGCCGCCGCAGAGCACGAAGCGGGCGAACGCGACGAAGGCGCCGGGCGCCGCCTGCTGCTGGCTCCGTGCTGTCTCCATGATCCGACCCCTTCGATGACCCCCAGCTCGTGACGCCATCATGGCACATCGATGGCGCCATGACGAGCCATTTACGACGCCATCCGCGCCACCAGATGACACCAGCATGCGCCAGGACCACGAAGGCGCAGGTCAGCGCCGGAACCGGGGGCGGTGGAATTCGTTTGCGGGACGCGGCGGCGGCCTGTCAGGCTCGCCGGTCGTGACGACCACTCCCCGCGTTGAACTCGTGACCGGCCAACTCGACATGGTCTGGTCCCTGTTCGAGTACCACCTCCCGGCGATCGACGACGACGCCTGCCTCTTCGAGCCCACCCCGAACTGCTGGACCGTCCGGCAGGACGAGGCCGGAAGGTGGGTCGCCGACTGGCGGGTGCCGGAGCCGGAGCCGGCGCCGGCCACCTCCATCGGGTGGCTGACCTGGCACATCGGCTACTGGTGGACCACCACCCTCGGCCACTGCTTCGGCGACGGCGCGCCCGAGCGCGAGGCCATCGCCTGGCCCGGCGACGCCGCCTCCGCCGCCGACTGGCTGCGCGGCCTGAAGGACGACTGGCGCGCCGCGCTCCAGCCCCTCACCGACGCCGACCTCGACTCCACCGACCGCACCAGGACCCTCCCCTGGGGCGAGGGCATGCGCCTGGTCGACATCGCCGGCTGGGTCAATTTCGAACTGGCCAAGAACGTCAGCGAGATCGGCTACGTCCTCCGCCTCCGCTGAAGTACGGCTCCGCCGCCACAACGGTACTTTCGGCCGGGTCCGCGCCCCGGCCGCGTTTCCTAGCCTCTCCGACCATGGACAGAGGTAACGCGGTCGACGTCGGGCTCGCCGTCATGTTCGCGCTGGGGATCGTCGGCACGGTCCTGCTGCTGATGGACAGTTGGGGCGGGGCATCCTGGGTGCTCACGAGCGCCGTCAGCGTGGTGGTGGGCGCCCTCGCCCTGCTGCGCCGCCGGCAGCGGACCCTGACCGCCTGCGCGGGGCTGGCCGTCGCCGCCTTCGGCGTCGGCGTCTCGGCGGCCACCGACCTCCCCCAGGAGCCCGGACCGGTCACCGCCCTCGCCCTGGCGGTGCTGGTCGGCTCCGCGATCCGGGCCCTGCCGCCGGCGCGGGCCGGCGGCGTCTGGCTGGCGAGCCTCGCGGTGCTGGCGGGTACCTGGCTCTCCGGGGACGGCGGGGTCCTGGTGCTCGCCACCCTGGCCTGGATCGCCGCCCCGGGGCTCGGCGCCTGGCTGCGCGTCCTCGACCGGGGCCGCCCGCCAGTCGACGGGCCGGTAGGTTCAGCGGGGTGACCATGCTGGACCGTGGCGTCAGGCTCGCCCTCACCGCCGGGTTCGGCGCGCTGTTCCTCGTCGCGCTCCTCGTCCAGGTCGTCTCCATCGCGCAGAGCTGGGGCGGCTGGTACTGGCTCCCCGGCGCGGCCTTCGCGGTGGCGGCGTGCCTGCTCGCGCTGGGGCGCCGCAGGCGGCGGGCCTGGTCGGCGGTCGCCGGCCTGGCCGTCGCGGCCGCCGCCGGCGCGGCGTCCGGGGTCGCCGACCTGCCGCAGGAGCCCAGCCCCGCCACCGCCCTCGCCCTGGCGGTGCTGGTCGGCTCCGCGTCCCGGGCCCTGCCGCCCGTACCCGCCGGGTCCATCGCGGCCGCCGGGCTCGCCGTCGTGGCCGGCGGCCAACTCGCCGCCCGGCCCGCCACGTCCGGCATCACGGGCGTGACGGGGCTGACCGCCGTCACCCTGCTGGCCGCCGTGGCCGCCGGACTCTGGCTGCGGCTCCTCGACGACCGGGCACGGACCGCCACCGAGAACGTGCGCCGGGAGGAACGCCTCGAACTGGCCCGCGAGCTGCACGACGTGGTGGCCCACCACCTCACCGGCATGCTGATCCAGGCCCAGGCCGCCCAACTCGTCGGGCGCAAGGACCCGGGCAAGGTCGCCGACTCCCTGGCCGACATCGAAACCTGCGCCGCCGACGCCCTGACCGCGATGCGCCGGGTCGTCGGGCTGTTGCGGGATGCCCCAGGGACCTTGCCGGCCTCCACCTCGCCCGGCCCCGAGGGGCTCGACGCGCTGGTCGAGCGCTTCAACCGGCAAGGCCGACAGGGTCCCCAGGTCGCCCTGCGGATGCCCGACGCCCCGGACGACGCCCAGGACGGCGCGCCGGCGTGGCCACCGGAGGTGACCAGCACCGTCTACCGCGTCGTCCGCGAGGCCCTGACGAACGTGCTGCGCCACGCGCCGCACGCCGGCTCGGTCGCGGTCACCATCAGCCAGAGCGCGCGCGGGGTGACCGTCGAGGTCGTCGACGACGCCCCGCCCGGACCAGCCCGGCCCACCCACCGCGGCGGGTACGGTCTGGTCGGCATGCGCGAGCGCGTCGAAGCGCTCGGCGGCACGCTCTCCGCCGGCCCGGCCCCGGGCCCAGGCGCCGGCTGGTCGGTGCACGCCACCCTGCCCGTCCCCACCCGGGAGCCCCGATGACCATCAGGGTCCTGCTCGCCGACGACCAGGCCATGATCCGCGGCGGCCTGCGGCTCATCCTGGAGGACGAGCCCGACTTCAGCGTCGTCGCGGAGGCCGCCGACGGCGCCGAGGCCGTCTCCCTCGCCCGCCGGCTGCGCCCCGACGTGTGCCTGGTGGACGTCAGGATGCCCCGGCTCGACGGCATCGACGTCACCCGGGCGCTCGCCGGCCCCGGCGTGCGCGATCCGCTGCGGATCGTCGTCGTCACCACCTTCGACCTCGACGAGTACGTGTACGGCGCGCTGCGCGGCGGCGCCGTGGGCTTCGTCCTCAAGGACGCCGGCCCCACCCTGCTGGTCGAGGCGGTCCGGGCCGCCGCCAACGGCGAGGCCCTGGTCTCGCCGTCCGTCACCGTGCGGCTGCTTGGGCACCTGGCGACCGCCGCCGCGCCGGCCCCCGCGAGCGGGGAGCCGTCCCCGCTCTCCGAACGCGAACTCCAGGTCGCGCGCGCCATCGCGCACGGTCGCACCAACCAGGAGATCGCCGGCGAGCTGTTCATCTCCCTCAGCACGGTCAAGGGCCATGTCTCGGCGATCCAGGGCAAGCTCGGCGTGCGCAACCGCGTCGGGATCGCCGCCTGGGCGTGGGAGAACCGCGTGGTGACCAGCACGGCATAGCGGCGGCCCGGCCGCCGAACCGGCCGAAAGACGGGTCACCGCGGGCCGGGACCGTGCTTTGGGCCGGTGCCGGACGAAGGCCCGGGTTTCCAGGATGGGCCCATGCCCAACGAGCAGTCCCCACCGGTACTCAAGGCCCAGGGCCTGACCAAGAGGTACGGCCGCCGCACGGCGCTGCGCGACGTCGACCTCACCATCCCACCCGGCCGCGTCATCGGCCTCGTCGGCCCGAACGGAGCCGGCAAGTCGACGCTGCTGCACCTGGCCTGCGGACTGACCGAGCCGACGTCCGGCCGGCTCGACGTCCTGGGATCCCGACCCGCCGCCAGCGCCGCGCACCTGGCCAGGGTGGGCTTCGTGGCCCAGGACACCCCGGTGTACGGGTCGTTCAGCGTGGCCGACCACCTCCGCCTCGGCGCGCGGCTCAACCCGACGTGGGACCAGGCCCTGGCCGAACGACGGATCGCCCAGGTCGGTCTCAACCCGACCCAGAAGGCCGGCCGGCTCTCCGGCGGCCAGCGCGCCCAACTGGCACTGACCATCGCCGCCGCGACCCGCCCCGAGCTGCTGATCTTCGACGAGCCGGCCGCCGCGCTCGACCCGCTGGCGCGCGACAGGTTCCTGGAGAACCTGCTGGAGTTCGTCACCGAACTCGGCGCCAGCGCAGTGCTCTCCTCGCACCTGCTCGGCGACGTCGAACGGGCCTGCGACCACCTCGTCGTGCTGTGCGACTCCCGGGTGCAGGTCGCCGGCGACATCCCCGACCTGCTGGCCACCCACCACCGCCTGGTCCTGCCACGCGGCGAACTCGACCGCCTGCCCGCCGGCGTCGACGTCATCAGGACGGTCGACGAGGATGGCGGACCCCACGTCACCGCCCTCGTGCGCGGCGACGCGGCGGCGCTGCCGCCACCCGGCACGGCCGGACCCGTCACGATCGAGGAACTCGTCCTCGCCTACCTGACCCGCGCGACCGCGCCCACCGGAAGGGACCGGCGATGATCTGGCTGAGCTGGCGGCAGTTCCGCGTCCAGGCGCTCGTCGCCGCACTCGCGCTGGCCCTGGCCGCCGCCTACCTGGGCCATCTCGGCCTGGACATCCGCGACGCCCATGACGCGTACCGGTCCCGGTGCGAGACCGAAGCCGACTGCGCCGAGGCCGCCGCCCAGTTCCGGAGCGCCTACCAGAACACCCTGCTGTTCCTGGCCGCCGGGCTCGCGCTGGTCCCCGCCGTCATCGGCGCGTTCTGGGGCGCGCCGCTCATCGCCCGGGAGATCGAGAGCGGCACCCACCGGCTGGTGTGGAACCAGAGCGTGACCCGCCGCCGCTGGCTCCTGACCAAGCTGCTGGTCGTCGGCCTGGCCGCCATGGCCGTGACCGGCGCGGCCAGCGCGCTGCTCACCTGGGCGGCAGGCCCGTTCGACGAGGTCGCCCGGACCCGGTTCGGCGCCCTGGAGTTCGGCGCCCGCGACATCGTGCCGCTCGGCTACGCCGCCCTGGCCGTCGTCCTGGGCACCGTCGTCGGCCTCCTGCTCCGCCGCACCCTGCCGGCGATGGCCCTCACCCTGGTGGCCTTCCTCGCGCTCCAACTCCTGGTGCCCAACGTCGTGCGTCCCCACCTCATGTCCCCGGAGACCGCGTCGCTGCCCATGACCGCCGAGGCCATCAACCAGGCCAGGAACCTGGGCTCCATCAGCGGCGGCGCCACCATCGGCGGCCTCGAACTCCCCGAGGCCCCCGGCGCCTGGATCAGCCACACGAGCCCGCTGCGCACCGCGGACGGCGCGTCGCTCAGCGAGGCCACGTTCAACAACTGCCTCGACAGCCCGCCGGAGACCGGTGCCGGCGGCAGGTTCGGCGACACCGCGGTGTGCCTCGGCGAACTCGACCTGCACGTCGACGTCTCGTACCACCCCGCGGAACGCTACTGGCCGTTCCAGTGGGCGGAGACGACGCTCTACCTCGCGGCCAGCGCCCTCCTGACGGCCTTCGGCCTCTGGCGCGTCCACCGCAGGCTGGGCTGACGGGTCAGCGGTCCCCGTCGAGCACCAGGACCACGTGCTCGTCCTCGCCGTCCCAGTCCGATCCGGCACGGCGAAAGCCGTGCCGTTCGAGCAGCCGCACCGAGGCCGAGTTCCCCACGTACGGATCGGCGTACAGCGGGCGCGCCGTCTCCTCCTCGAGGAAGAGCGCCAGCGCCCGCGAGCCGATGCCCCGGCCCCAGAACTCCCGGCCCAGCCAGTAGCCGATGAACCGCCGGCCGTCGTCCGCCGTCCACGCCACCAGGCTCCCCGCCAGCTCGCCGTCGACGGTGACGGCCCGCACGAGGACGTCGGGGTCCCCGAGGATCCGCTCCTTCCAGTGCGTCATGAACCGGTCCCGCTCGCGAGGCTGGAACCTCGACCGGCGCACGGCCTCCGGGTCGTGCTCCTGCGCGAGGAACACCTCCAGATCGGCCACCTCGACGTCCCGCAACCGCACCTGCTCTCTCATGCCGGCGCAGTCTGCCACCCCCCACTGACAGCCGGGCCGCCGCGCAGCGCGGCGCGCACCTTGGCCAACCCGCGCATGGCGACCTCGGCCTGGTGCGCGTACTCCCCGGCCCGGTCACCGTCGCCGAGGCCGGCGCAGGCACGGCAGATCCCCCGTTGGCGCGTCGGCCCGAACCGCTCGCGCGGCTACGGTGATTGTGCGTCGGGAGGGTGTTTCCTGTCGCCGGGCCCCGGGGTGTTGGCGCACCACAGGGGTCAACTCTCATCTGTTGATCGCCACGGTACGTATCACATCCACCACGTACGCGAGCGAGCGTCAGGCCTGAGTCAGGCCGTACACCCGGGTGTTGAGAATCGAGCCGATCTGTCTGACGCACTGACGCTTGATGAGGAACCGCAGGCAGTCGTGCACCCGCGCTTCGGCAAGCCCCGTACCGGCCGCGATCTCCTCGACGCCGTACCGCGCCTCACCACTCTCGGCGAGCGCGGGCGCGAGCAGCACGGCGACAGCCCAGACGTCCTCCGTGACCGTCAGCCGCGACCGCCACGACTCCAACAACTCCTGTGCGGAGGCGGACGGTTGGTCGGACGGAACCCGCTGCCGAGGCACGCGATCGAACGAGTCCGCCAGCCGCGCGACGGACCGCGCCATCGTCTGGAGCGCGGCGACACCTTCCCACCGCGCACGGTTCGCCTCCTCCTGCGCCTCGGCCAACCGTCTGTCGGAGCGCACGTTCAACTCCTACAACCGCACGATGACGTCGGCGACCTGCTGCGGCATCGGGTACGCCGTGACCGACTGCGCCTCGACCGTCTCCAACGAGTACGAACCCTCACGCTGAACGGTGACGACCATCTCGCTGACCCACGTCTTGAAGGGGCGGGCCTCGGGCTTCGTGCTCCCGTTGACGAGCGCGACCAAGCCCTGCAAGTTCACCATGCGCATGGACTTCTTGAGCCCGTGACCTGCGATGTTGCGTGAGGTGCCTACTCCATAGACGCTGCTTGCAAGATCGCTCAACAGGGCGGTGTGCTCTTTGGCGACATGATGCAGGACGGCCTGCCGAGTGTTCACGTACCCCAGACCAGTGGCCAGGTCCACGGCGGGGAACCAGTGCGAACCGTCTGGCAGCGTCAGCCGCCGAACTCGCATGCCCGTCGCCGTGTGGACGAAGTCGTTGATGTCGATCGCGTCCGCCGAGCGGTGTCGCTGAATGTTCCGTCTATCCACGAGACGGACACTAGACGGATGATCGCCCTCAAACTCACTCAATCAGCCCATATTCACCCGTTCGAGCTTGCCGGTACTCCTGTGCGATCGGTTCGAGCGCCTGCTCTCACCACCCGCCCTTCAGAACGGCGTTGGCCTCGCTCTGCGCGTTGACCTCGCGGACGCGCTGCCGCAGGCGTTGCAGCGTCGGACTGTCCTGACCCTGCTCCTGACCCTGCGCCTGGCTCTGTTGTGGTGCGTCAGTCGTTCCGTCTCCATCGGCGTTCTGCTGCGCGCTCATGTCTATTCAATCTCTTCCAACTCAGCCCAAATCGTCCTGCCGACGCCGCGCTGATCCGTGAACCCCCAGACACTGGCCCGCGTCGCAACGACAAGCGGGCCGCGACCACGCGTCCACGGCGGTTGACGGAAATCGCCGCGTGCGTCGCGTACTTCGATGCGTAGTGCCCCCACAAGACCCGGCTGCCGAAGCCGAAGCTGGAATCCGCGGCCCACCCCAGGGCCGGAGAAAACGGCACAGGCGGCCAGCTCATCGACCATCGCCCCGGCCACGGCACAAAGCGGGCTCTCGGGCGAATGACCCCACATACCAAGTTGATGAATTGCAAGTCGATGTGCGAGGCGCACAGACCGGCGCGTGGGAGCAAACTGCTGCACGAAAGTGCGCGGCTGCGGCGGATTTTCTGCTGTCATGCCCCTACGGTCCTGATACCCACTTATCGTGGCCAGCACTACAACCGGTACGCACGGTCCGGGTACGACCACGGGTCGTCACCTGTCAGCGGAGAAATGTGGTGGCATGGCCGAGGCACAAGCACAAGCACAGTCGCAGTCACAGGATCCAGAGGCGGAACTGCCCGAAGACAACGACGGCGCCCGCGACTTCATCCGCGCCGTCGGCAAGCTGTTCAAACGGGCACGTGAACGGGCCGGCCTCAGCCAGCCGGAGGCGGCCGAGCGCCTCAACTACGGTGTGGACATGGTCTCTTCGGTCGAGAGCGGCCGCCGCGTCGCCTCACCGGAAATGCTGGTGGCGGCCGACAAGCTCTTCCGCGCCGGCGGCATGCTGACCGCCGTCATCGACGACCTGGAAAAGGCCCGCAGCAAGGCGCGGACGCGACATCCGGCCTGGTTCCGCGTCTTCGCCCGGCTCGAAGGCACGGCCGTGGAAATCCACGAGTACAGCACCATGGTGATTCCGGGACTACTCCAGACCGAGGAGTACGCGCGGGCACTGTACGGGGTCCGGCAACCGCCATTCTCGAAGGAGACCATCGACACCCACGTCGCGGACCGCGTCGAACGCCAGAAGATCCTGCACAGTTGGCCGCCGCCGAAGACCAGCTTCGTGATCGAGGAAGTGGTGCTGCGCCGCTGGATCGGCAGCCGAGAGGTGCACCGCGGGCAGTTGCTCAATCTTCTCCGCGCCGCGGAACTCCCCGGCACCGAGCTCCAGATCATGCCCACCGCCCAACCCGAACACCCGGGATTGACCGGGCCCTTCATCCTGCTCACCCCGAAGGGCAAGTCCCAGCTCGCTCACATCGAATCTCACGGGCAGAACCGCCTCATCACCGACGCGGAACAGGTGCGTCTGATGGCGGCCCGATATGGAAGTATCCGAGCACAGGCTCTCAACTTCCGGGAGTCCACGGAGCTGATCGAGAAGCTACTGGGAGAACTATGAGCAACGAGACACCCGAGCTCGCCTGGTACAGGTCCAGCTACAGCGACAACGAAGGCGGCGCATGCGTCGAGGTCGCCGTCGAGTGGCGCACGTCCAGCTACAGCACCAACGAGGGCGGCGCCTGCGTCGAGGTGGCGACGGGCACCGACGCCGTGCACGTCCGCGACTCCAAGCAGTCGGACGGCCCCCGGTTCCACACCTCCCCCGCCACCTGGTCGGCCTTCCTCACCTACGCCACCAC
>NZ_SMKC01000241.1 GCF_004348315.1 Streptomyces sp. 8K308
CTCCGCTGGTCAGCAACCCGGCCCCCGGGCGGTGGGGGAATCCCACCAGCTCCGCCAACCACCGCACAGCGGTGCGCTCCAGCAGAACGCCAGCGTGGTCTCCGCCCGCGCAGCTGGGGTTCATGGCGGCCGCCAGCGGGGCCATCAAGACGCCGGCCGGCGACGGTGGCGAGTTGACCCAGCCGAAGAACCGAGGATGCCCGTTGCCCATCGGATACGGCAGGACGCGGTCACGCACATCATCCAGCAGGTCCGCCAGCGGGCGGCCGTCGGCGGGCAGCGGCTGCCGGGTGAGCCACGTGCGGTCCGCCTCGGGCACCGGCCGCCAGACCGGCCCCCCGGCCACTCCCGCCAGGTGATCGGCCGCGAGGTCCGCCGCCGCCTTGGCCGCTCTCCGCAGATCACACATCGTGCCCTCCCGACATGCGGTGGAGCTGGGAGCCGGCCGCCGTGGCCAGCGCCATAGCCAGGTAGTACACACACACGTCGGCGGAGTCGTTGGCGAAGGCGTGCCGACGGTTGCCGGGGAAATAGGCCGCGTCCCCGGCCACGAGCCGGTGGGGGACACCGTCGATGGTCAGGCGCAGACGCCCCTGCTCCACTGCCACGTACTCGTGCGATCCCGGCGCGTGCGGGGAGAACTCCCCCGCGTCCACGCCCGGTTCCAGGGTCGTGCGCATGAACTCGAACTCGATGTCCGGCAGGACCGGGGAAAGAATCCGCCGTTCCCACCCGGCGGGATCCCGTACCACTTGCTGCCGGTCACCGGCCAGAACCACGACGCCGGGGCGCACCGGTTCGTCCAGGAGTCGAGCGATCGAGGTCCCCAGCGCGGTCGCCAAACGGTCGAGAACCAACACACTCGGTGTCTTCGCGCCGCGTTCCACCTCGGACACCATGCTCTGGCTCACGCCGCTCAGCTCGGCGAACCGCTCCAGACTGATACCCCGAGCCCGCCGCTCACCCCGGATCCTGGCCCCCAGCTCCGGCATGGACAGACCGCTGGAGAAAGTGCTGCCGTCACTCATGTTCTCCACTATAGCGAAGCTAAATCCACTATTGAGCAGGATCGGGCACCGCGGTGACACCGCCCGGGTGGGACGGATGATCGTCACACACGTCGAGCGTCTTCTTCCCGCAGCAGGCGGCAGCCCGCAGCCCCTGCCGGTACCGCGTGCTTCTCGGCACACGCCCGCCCCGGCAGCTGCACAGCGGGACGGGGACGGGAAGCGGGAATGTCGTGGCGCACCGCACGCCGCGACAGAGCGGGGAGGCAGGCGTGAGCGTCAGGTTCGTCTCGGTCGTCGGGGCCGACACGGCGTTGCTGCTGCACGCGGTGACCCACTACCGCACTCTCGGTATCGAGCACTTTCATGTGATCCGGCACGTGGAGCGCCGGGACGACCCGGCGTTGGCGGAGTCAGCCGCCGGGGCTACGGGCCATCGGCCTCGACTTCTCGCGCATCGTGGAGGGTCCCTGGCACGAGGACTTCAACAGTGCCCTGCTCCGCGAGACCATGGCCGAGCACCCCAACGACTGGTGGGTCGTTGCCGACCTCGACGAGTTCCACGTCTACGACCGACCGCTGCCGGATTTCCTGGCCTACTGCGAGCGGGAGGGCTACGACTTCGTCGAGGGCGCCTTCCTCGACCGGGTGGCCGAGAACGGCGAACTCCCGGAGGTGGGCGGACTCGGTGCCGTTCCGCTGTGGCGGAGATATCCGCTGGCCGGCATGCTGACCCTGCCGTTGCTGGGCGCCAGGCCCACCAAGGTGACGCTCGCGCGAGGCTTCGTGGAACTCGACCTCGGCCAGCACCGCGCGTGGACCGGCAGCGGCGCGCCGGTGCACGAGATCTACGCCCAGGTGCACCACTTCAAGTGGACCGCCTCCGTCGAGCGTCGACTCACCAGGGAGTCGCCGCCTATGCCTCGGGCGAGTGGCAGCTTGTCCACCCGTCGATCGTCGCCGAGTCGCGGGCGTTCCTCGATCACCTACGCCGACACGGTGGCCGCATAGACGTGGCGGATCCCGCCTTTCGCTTCGTGCGGTGTCCCATGGAGTACCACGGCTTTCCTGGCTGGTCCGAGGTCGGGCCGGCGCTCAGAGAGCGGTTCGCCGCCTACGACGCGGCCCGCGCCGCGCGGCGGAAGCAGCACACACCGATCGTCGGGAAGTCGTCCTCGTGACGACCGGTGGCAGTCCACTGATCAGACGGTTTGGATATCTCACATGCCCGAGTCCGATGTCCTCATGCGACGCCTGCGAGCCGCGGGTTTCGACGTTCGCTCAGTGGAGGATTGCGCTGGTGGCGTCGTCGCCATCGCGGGAATAGCCTCGCTCGGCGACGACACCCGGATTTTCGCCAAGTGCCTTGGCGGTGAGAAGGAATCCGACGTGTTCGAGGTCGAGGCCGCCGGGTTGGCCCGTCTTCGGGAGACGGGTCGGGTGAGAACCCCAGACGTGTTGTACGTCTCGCCACGTCTCCTGGTGTTGCATCGACACCGTCCCCGGCCGGAAGGGCATTCCTTCTGGGAGCGGCTGGGAGCCGTCGTCGCGGCCCTGCACGCCGACCCGGTCGGGGAGCGGTTCGGCTGGGAGCGCGACGGTTGGCTGGGCCGTATGCGACAGGACAACACCTGGCACCAAGACGGCCACGCCTTCTTCGCCGAACGACGACTGCTTCGGTGGATCACCGAGCCCCTGGTGGAGACGGCCCTCGACGCCACGGACCGCCAGGCACTCGAAGCCCTGTGCGCGGCCCTCCCCGAGATCGTCCCGGCCCAGCCACCTGCTCTGACCCACGGCGACCTGTGGGCGGAGAACGTTGAGCGATCAGGACGGCGCCCCGGTCCTGATCGACCCCGCCGTCTCCTACACCTGGCCCGAGGTGGACCTGAGCATGCTCTGGTGCTCGCCCCGACCACCGGAATCCGAGCGCTTCTTCGCCGTCTACGCCGACCACGCGCCACTGCTGGACGGCTGGCAGGAGCGCATGCCTCTCCTGCACCTCCGTGAGCTGCTCAGCACCATCGCCCACGGCGACGACGACTGGGGCGCAGCGGCCGCCGTGCGGGAGATCCCGGCCCCATTCCGGAAGCACCACCGCGGATCGCCGACCACGCCCGACAGGGCCGTTGTCGTGGCACGAGACAGGGAGTGACCGATGGCCCGCGCCCCGGTATCAGTGGGAGTCATGCTGCCGCGGCACCTACCCGCGCTCGCGTCCCGAGTAGCGAAGTTCAAGCCTCGGCTGTCCCGTGGAACGGCCGCCACCGGTGCCCGGGTGGCCGTCCGCCCAGAACTGCGTGATGTTCCAACCCTCGGCCGTCCCGGAGGACGGCCGCCACGCTACGTCCCAGGGCAGCTGCCTGCCGCTCCTCGGGTTCCAACCCACGGCCGCCCTCGCGGACGGCCGCCACGTTGACCGTCTTGGGCTGGCCGGCGGCGTTCTTGTTGTTCCAACCCACGGCGGCACCGCCGCCGCCGTCGCCCGCCACGCCCGCTACACCGGCAGCGCCCTCAAGATCTGCGTGCCCGACCCTGAGCACTCCGCCTACTTCAACGGCCGGTACTGGCCCGACCCCACCATCACCGACAAGGGCTCCCACATCGAGGGCATCGGCCACCCCACGTCGAAGCCGCCCACCCCGACCTCTTCGCCATCGACCCCCACTCAGCCGTAAGCCCAGGAGGCACTTTCGTTTTTCTGATCAAGATTCGGACGCCCTGCCAAGTGAAACGCGCAGGCTAGTGCTGCTCCTTCCCAGCGGCGCACTTCTCAACGTCGGCCACCCGGGCTGCCGGGACTGCGTTGAGTGTCAGCTTCGAGCGCCAACCGTCGGCGACTCGAGGCCTTGGCTTCGGTCGTGCTCCGCACGGGCGGATGCGATCTCGGCGAGGTGGTCGCTGCTCCATGCTATGAGAGGAGCGGCTGCGTGGAGCAGGCTGGTGCCGAGGGGGGTGAGCCGGTAGGTGACGTGGGGCGGCATGACCTCGTGGACGGTGCGGGTGAGGATGCCGTCTCGTTCGAGGCGCCGCAGGGTGACGGTCAGCATGCGCTGGCTGACCCCCTGGACAGCGCGTTTGAGTTCGTTGAAGCGGCGAGGCCCGTCGCTCAGGTTGGACACGACGTAGAGGGACCACTTGTCGGCCACCAGATCCAGTACTTCACGGACGTCGCACACCTCGGTGTCGGCGGGGCTTTGGCGGGCGTTCACGGTTACCTCCATGAAACCGGGCACGCGAATGTGCCTTATTGACCTCGTTATGGGCTGATCGCAGGATAGTTCAGCACGGCCCCTCTGAGGAACCGTGCTGAACACATGTAGCTGTGCGCTGGATTCCGCATGCCTCAGTCGCATTGTTCGAGCGGCGACGTTCATAGGCAGGTTCTGCTCCCGTGAAGTTTCCGTGATCCATTCTCCTTATTGAGTGGGATGTCGGCCCGTAGTCACATCTCTGACCGACTACCGAGCGGTGAGTTGAGGCAAGAATGAGAATCGTCGTATGCGGCACCGGTTTCGTCGGCAGCGCTTTGGTGCGGGAGTTCACCGCGCGCGGACATGAAGTGACCGCCGTGTCACGGCGCCTCAAAACCAGCATTCCGGAGGGAGTCACCCAAAGCGCCGGCAGCGTGCATGACCCCGCCTTCCTCGAGGAGGTAGCCGTCGGTGCGGATGTCCTTGTTTCGGCGCTACCGGCCATCGCCGACGGTGGCGGACTCGATACGGGCGTGGCGGCTCTTCTCCGACGCGCCGGGCAGACCGGGGCGCGCCTCGGAGTGGTCGGCGGCTCGGCGGTGCTCCCGCTGTT
Organism: Streptomyces sp. 8K308; assembly: GCF_004348315.1. GTDB lineage: Bacteria > Actinomycetota > Actinomycetes > Streptomycetales > Streptomycetaceae > Streptomyces. The sequence goes on from NZ_SMKC01000241.1 coordinate 4,815, forward strand.
CGAGGGCGGGCCGCGGCAGGTCGACACCCCTGGATTCCCCGCCTGGCTGCTTCCGCGTGTCGAGGTGCACGCGCGAACGCTGGGCGTACTCGATGCGGCGCCTGAGGGTATCGATTGGTTCTGTCTCGTCCCGGCGGCAGATTTCGGCCCTCACCGACCGGGCGTGCGCACGGGTTCCTACCGTACGAGCGCCACTGCACAGGTCACCGATGAACAAGGGCACTCCATGCTCGGAGTGGAGGACTATGCCATCGCTTTCGCCGACGAGATCGACACCCCGCGAATTCGTCGCGCTTGGCTCGCCGTCGGCTATTGATCCAGCATCGATCGAGTGGTTGCCCGCCCCGTCCAAATTCTTGATATCCAGGTCGGGCTGCTCTGTCTGTCGTTTCTGTAAATCCAAAATTCGAGAAGGGCAAGCACGCCATGACCGATAAGAAGATCATCGCAGTGGTGGGGGCGACCGGCTCGCAGGGAGGCGGCCTGGTGCGCGCCGTCCTGGACGACTGGAACGGGCCCTTCACCGCACGGGCTCTCACCCGAAATCCGGACTCGGCGAAGGCCAAGGAGTTCGCCGCGCGCGGTGCCGAGGTGGTCCGGGTGGATCTCGATGACGAGGCGAGCCTGCGTGTCGCGTTCAACGGCGCTTACGGCGCGTTCGTCGTCACCAACTACCGTGAGCAGCTCACTTCCGAGCAGGAAGCGGCTCGCAGTCGTGCACGGAGGGAGCTGGACCAGGTCAGCAATGCGGCGCGTGCGGCCAAGGCCGCCGGGCTCAAGCACGTCGTGTGGTCGACGCTTGAGGACACGCGTCCGCACTTCGCGTTCCTCGGCAGCGATGTCCCGACCCTCGAAGACGGCTACAAGGTGCCGCACCTCGACGCCAAGAACGAAGCAAACGCCCACTTCACCGCGTTGGGTGTGCCGACAACCTTCCTGGAGACAACGTTCTTTTACGAGATGTTTGTCCTCGCCGGGCTGAGCCCGCGTCGCGGGGCGGACGGTCAGGCGGTGCTCTCCCTGCCAATGGGAGACAGCACTATGGCACTCGTGGCCGCCGAGGACATCGGTCGTACCGCTCACGGCATCTTCCGGGCCGGAGCCCGGTTCGTCGGCCGCACGGTGGGGCTGGCCGGCATCCACGCCACCGGCGGTCAACTGGCCGAACTTTTCGCCAAGGTGCTCGGCGAGCCGGTCGCCTACCGGCCGATGACCCACGACCAGATGCGCAACGCCGGATTCCCGGAGGCCGAGGAGCTCGGCAACATGTTCCAGTTTTTCACCGAGGCCGCCGCGACGTTCGTCGGCAACCGCGATCTCGACTTGGTCCGGACGCTCAACCCACGACTTCGGACGCTCGAGGACTGGCTGATCGACCACCGCGAGCAGCTGAAGTCCGCTCTCTGAGCCCCACGCCCGGTTCCGCAGGCGACCGCGCAACGAACTCTGCCGGCAGCACGCCTCTCAGAGGTGTTGCCGTGCCGACTGCCCGTCGCCCTCGCTCTGCCGCCGGCGGTGCTGGCTCTCTTCCCGAGGGCCGCCGATGCCCTCCCCGACGAGGCGGTGCGCGGCAAGCGCACGCCAGCCATTCCGCCGACTTCTCGATCCGCAGCAGCACAGGAGGTTATTCATGTCCCTTGAGTTGAAGGGTAAGACCGCCCTTATCACCGGCGCCACCGCCGGCATCGGCCGGGCTGTCGCGAGCACACTCGCGGAACTCGGAGCAGCCGTCGTCGTGCATGGCCGCGCTGCCGAACGGGGATCCTCGGTGGTGGAAGAGATTAGCGCGGCTGGCGGAACCGCTCGGTTCGTCGCTGCGGACCTGGCCGACCCGGATGCCGTACACAAGTTGGCTGAGGCGGCCGGACCGGTCGACGTGCTGGTGAACAACGCGGGCGTCTTTCAGTTCGGGCCGATGCTCGAAGCCACTGCCGAAGCGTTTGATCTCCACATGGCTGTCAACACCCGCGCACCGATGCTGCTCGTCGCTGCGTTGGCGCCAACGATGGCCAAGCGTGGCTTCGGAGTGGTCATCAACATCACCACCGGTGCCGTGTCCACTCCTGTGCGCGGTGGTGGGGTCTACGTTTCCTCGAAGGTCGCCCTCGACTACCTGACTCGTGTATGGGCCGACGAACTGGGCCCCTCGGGCATACGCGTCAATGCTGTGGCCGCGGGCCCGACCCGTACCCCAGGTATGCAGGCACGCGGAGCCGACCTGGCCGACACGCTCGGCAGAACGACTACAGCCCTCGGCCGCGCCGCTGATCCTCGTGAGATCGCCGAGGTGGTCGCTTTTCTGGCATCCCCTCGCTCTGGTTACGTCACGGGAGCGGTCGTCGAAGCTCGGGGCGGCACACCCGCGCATTCCTGAGCCTCACTGGCGACGCAGGCGGGATTGGCGGCGACGGCCGGGCCCCTGTTTCCCGCGGGGCCCGGCGAACGACCTCGCCCCGCCGGCGGGTTGCCCGGTGTCGTAGAAGAGGAGGGCCCCGGGCGGCGGTGCGTGGTCGCCGGGGTGGGCCAGTCCGGCCCCCACCAGCCGGTCCCAGTGGGCGTTGGCCGTGTGCGAGCCGCTGTTGAGGTAGCCGTAGGCCTGGGCGACGAAGCGGTCGCACATGCGGTACCAGCCCGTTTGCCCGCGGCGAAGGCGACGGCGGCAAGCACGGTTCGAATGCGCAACACGTCGCGCTCTACCTCGGCGACGACCAGGTCGCCACCAACGACATCCTCGACACCTACCCGGGCGAGGGCCGCATCGCCATCGTGCCTCGACACCGGCTCACCGACGGCCTCTGGCACCTCAACTACCGCGGCTGGACAGAGCCCGCCTTCCCAGGCGCCGGCGGCACAAGCACCATCTGAGGGGACGCCCGGCCATCGAAAGGGGCCCATCCCTCTTCTGCGTGAACTACGGCACCCGGCCTCGCCCCTGACCCCTCAACCGCTTGAAGGTGGAACCGAATTCGCCCCCACCTCTCGCACGACAACGGAGAATCCCACGAATCCCATTCGGGCTGGCCGAGCGATCCTCTTCCTGCTCCCCTACGTGCTTGTCGTCGTCGGCATCCTCGCCGCGGGAAAGACGGCCAACACCCCCGAAGGCCTCCGCGATGGGCTGCAGGCGCTGGCCATCGCGGCAATCGGCGCGGTCTGGGCCTATCTACGCGCGCGGCGGACGTGGCGTGATGGGGCTGACGACATACCAAGCCAAACGACTGCGAGCCAGGAGTAACACCTGCTGGCCAGCGGTGGCCTGACACCGGCGATAAGCTGCGCCCAGACCCCGAATACCTCGCGCGAGGAAGGAGCGGTGCCCATGCCAGCGAAAGAGCGCGAAAGCACACGCACAAGGCCGCGCACCCTAGCGGAGAAGTTGCAGCTACTCCGCGAAATGAAGGTCCCCCGAGGAGAGCTGCCGCCGTCGTACGAGATTACCGCGCGCCAGATCGCTGACATTACCGGCGTCTCCATCTCCGGCCCCTACTTCTGGGAGCTGGTAACCGGCAGAACGACAAACCCGAAGCTGCACCATCTACGAGCCCTGGCACAGTACTTCAAGGTTCCGGTCGCCTACCTTGCCGACGACGAGGCTGACTTCGAGCAATTGGAGTCGGAACTAGAGCTGCTGCGATCGATCAAAGTCCAAGGGGTGAACGACAGCACCGCCGATCTGGCCACTATGCAAGGACTGCTCGGCAGGATCCAACTACTGGAGAGCTTCGGGGGCGAGGAGATTCGAGAAATGGCTCTACGTTTGCGGCTACTGAACGAAGACCAGAGGAAGATGCTCGACGAAATCGCCGGAGACCCGGAACTCCTGGCAGCTCTGAAGATTGACATGGTCCGCGAGATCACACGGCACGCGTTCCACCTGTCTGACGCCAGCCAGCAGGCCGCCCTGACGATGGTCGAGCACCTCCACCGTACGGAGCAGTCCTTCGCAGCCAGGTGACGGCCCCCTCGTCGACCAGGAAGATCCGGTCAACGAGCTTGCCGGGCCTGAGCGATGAGGCGCTCGGCATGCCGACGTGAGATCGACAGCTCCTCGGCGATATCACCCGCACCGATCGCCTGTTCCGTCGCGAGCCGGCGTCGCACCTGCTCCACGCGCTGCTGCGCCACCTTGTAGCGCGGATCGTTGTCCCGCCGGCGCGGCCCGCGGTCGACGGCACCCCGCGGTCGGCCGCCGCCTGCTCCGCGGCCTGGTCGGGCGGCGAGCCAGGCCGGGATGGCTGCCCGGCGGAAGTGGGGCACACCGAAGACCTTCACCGGGCGGGGGCCGAGGCCCTTGGAGATGTAGCTCGCCCAGGTCTCTGCCGTTGGGCGCTGATCCTCAGGGATCGTCAGGCGGGCCTCCTCGAGGTCGAGCAGGTCCTCGGGATGGGGCTCGGTGGGGAGCGGCGGGATGGGCCGCCCCTCGATGGCGGCGAGGAGTTGTTCCTCGTCCCAGATCCGTTGACGAGCTTCCGGCCTGCTGAGCGTGGGCGGCAGCGTCCGCCACGCCTTGCGGTTGCGGAAGGTCCCGAGCGCGACACCGAGAAGCTGCGCGGCACGGACCGAGTCCGCGGGCGTGCGACCAGCCGGAATCACCGCAGATCCGTCCTCCTTGCGCATCGCGGCCATCAGGCCCATGCAACCGTGTCGGCCGCCGGATGGGAAGCCGACTCCCCCGGTTCACGACGATGCGCCCCGCACCCGTCGCAATGGGACGAGCGCAGGGCGCATGATGGGTCCGCCGTCAGCTCCTCACCATGTGGAGACCGGGCGGCTCGGGCATCGCCTCCTCGTAGAGGTGACCGAGGGCCCGTAGCGCCAGCTCGCGGTGGTTCTCCGTGCGGTGGAGCAACCGGAGCAGCAGTCCTGCGGCGCGCTCGTGCACCTGGGCCGAGGTGCGGCGGAGGGTGATGACGTAGGCGAGCGTGTGCACGTCGAACACCTCAGACCGAGCGAGTTCGCCGACCGGGTGCCCACTCAACTCGGCAATCTGACGGAGCAGTTCCGTCAACTCCTCGATCGCTCGGTCGGTTTCGTCTTGCTTGACCGGCCCGTTTGACTCCTGAACGAACAGGCGAAGGCGATCTGTCATTTCTTCTGCCTTTCCAGTTCAGCTGCGGGGAGACGGGGGACGCTGCCGGGGGATTCTCGGGACGACCGGCGCATTGTCGTCGTAGCCGTACATGCTTCGACTCCTTGTGTGTTCAGTGGATTCGCACAGGGCGGTAGCGGCGGCCAAACCGCTTCGGCGCCCGATTGCCATCGGAAGCCACCAAAGCTTCCGACATGGAAAACATTAACAATTTTCCTTCACCACAGATCGCAAGAACCACCGCACGTACACACCGATTTCTGGATGTCCCCAAGATCCCGATACGCTGCCCCTCCTACGTGCCTCTCCTTCGGGATTGCGTCCGTGGGTTCGCAAGGAACGGCGGTCGGGCCAACCTCCTTGAGGTCCGCCGCAACGGCGGACGGCCGCCGTTCCGCACGAGACTCGGCAGCGCGGCAAGACTCAGCCACTGCCCCGCAAGGGCATGCCGACACCAACCCTGCCGCCCACCTGTTCCACTCTCGGTGAGATCTTCGATACCCTGCGCCAGGCGTCCCGGTGGGGAGACCGAGACGCGCCGGGAGGGACACTCATGAGCGAAGACGCATCCGAAGCGCGGCGGTGTGGCCGCCCCACACGCTCCGGGGCACCATGCCGGGCGATTCTGCACGGACACGACGTCGCCTGCCACGTCCATGCCACCGATCAAGATCGTGCGTTGGCCGAGGCATATGGGCGTGGCCGCCGTAACGGATTCGAACAGGGCATGGAGATCGGACGAGCAGGTGCCGAGCGCACCATCGAGCACCTGCGTCGCCGTATCCAAGAACTCGAAAAGGAGGACGCCGACGAGGCCACGCCCGTCACGGACGGCGGAGGCGACCAAATCGTCGAAGTCAACGGCTACGCCTACCGTTGGACCGGGCAACCGCCACTCTGCGTCGGCGATCAGGTGCTCCTACCCGAAAACTACGTCAGCCGCTTCAAACATGGCCCCGGCCCCTTCACCGGAACAGTCACCGGCCTCGGGTCCACGTACCAAGGGGAGCTGGCCTCCATCCTCCGGCGACTACCAGCGGGCGCCACAGACGACGACTGAACTCACCGCAGCGGCCCGACTCTGGCGACGGGCGCCGGCGGGTCTATCAGGAATCAGGTGTAATTCGTCTGTTTGGTCTATAGATTTCTTATTATGCCGATCAGCCTACACTCGTCCGGCGGTCAGTCGGCCGTCGAAGAGGAGGTCGAACTCGTTGAGGGCGCTCTTCCAGCGGTTGTTCCAGCG
>NZ_SMKC01000242.1 GCF_004348315.1 Streptomyces sp. 8K308
GAATGACCGACATCACCGCCGTCATCGGCTACGGCAACGACGGCAGCTGGGACCCCACCATGACGGCCTCGGCCTTCGGCATGGCGGGGAACAACCACATCTACGAGGGGCTGCTCGACACCGACCCCATCACCCGGGCCCCCTACCCGGCGCTCGCCACCGCCCTGCCGATCGACCAGACCGCCACCACCTGGCAGTTCACCCTGCGGGACGGCGCGGTCTGGCACGACGGCGAGCCGGTCACCGCCGAGGACGTGGTGTTCACCTTCGAGCGGATCCTGGACGCCGAGGCGAACACCCTCACCCGCTCCTTCTTCGTCACCTGGCTCGCCGAGGTCAGGGCGCTCGACGAGCGCTCCGTCGAGCTGGAGTTCCGCTTCCCCTTCCCCGACGCGGCGCCCCGGCTCACCATCGCCAAGATCATGCCGAGGCACGTCTTCAGCCGCGAGGGCGCCTGGGACGAGGCGGCCGGCGGCTTCGCGCTCGGCTCCGGCCCCTACCGGCAGGCCGCCCACACGCCCAAGTCCAACACCGTCTTCGAGGCGTTCGACGGTTACAACGGCCCCCGGCCGCCCACCTTCCGCACCATGAACTGGCTGTCGGTCATCGACGCCGCGCCCCGCGTCGCCCGGATATCCGGCGGCAGCGCCGACGCCCAGATCGCCGACAACATCCCGTACGCCAACATCGAGCAGCTGCGCGGCGACGGCCTCGAGGTGGCGGGCGGCGCCGGCATGAACCACCTGTTCCTGATGTTCAACACCAACAACCCGCCGTTCGACGACGTGCGGGTGCGGCAGGCGCTCTTCTACGCCATCGACACCGAGCAGATCGTCGACGTCGCGCTCCGCGGCAACGGCCGGCCGGCCACCTCGTTCCTCAACGAGGACCACCCGGCGCACCGCCCGGCCGCCACCGTCTACACGTACGACCCCGAGCGCGCCCGCCAGCTCCTCGACGAGGCCGGCGTCGGCGACCTGAGCCTCACCCTGATGTCGGTGAACGTCAGCTGGGCCGTCGACTGCCTGCCCACCATCAAGGAGTGCTGGGACGCGATCGGCGTGCGCACCACGCTCGAACCGCAGGAGACCTCGGCGCTGTTCGCCAAGATGGACCAGAACCAGGACTACCAGGTGGTCGCGGCCGTCTCCAACCCCAACCAGTTCGGCCTCGACCCCGACCTGATCCTCCGCTACAACTACACGGCGGGCGGCACCTGGATGGCCTACACCGGCTGGGACACCACCGACGAGGCCGGCGAGCTGTTCGCCATGATGGACCGCGCCACCGAGGAGCCGGACCCGGACCGCAAGCTCGAACTCGTCCACGAGTACCTGGACGTCATCGCCGAACAGGCCGTCCTCTACCCCGTGGTGCACAACGAGCTGCTCACCGCCTGGGACCCGGACCGGATCGTCGGCGTCCGGGCGCAGCCCTACCCCGGCATCAACCTGCTCCAGGCAAGGGCACGGGCCTCGTCGTGATCATCGTCGTCCGAATGGTGCTGCGGCGGGTGCTGCTGCTGGTGCCGCTGCTGCTCGGCATCGTCCTCTTCGTCTTCCTGGTCATGCGGTTCTCCGACGCCGACCCGGCCTCCGCCTACTTCATGGGCGCCAACCCCACCCAGGAGCAACTGCACCAGTTCCGTGAGGAGAACGGGCTGCTCGACCCGCTGCCGGTGCGGTACGTCGACTTCGTCGGCGACCTGCTCCAGGGCGACATGGGCATCAGCGTGCTGACCCGCGCGCCCGTGATCGACCAGGTGACGACGGCGCTGCCGCTCACCATGCAACTGGCCTTCCTTGGCCTGGGCTTCGCCGTCGTCCTCGCGCTGGTCTTCGGCGTCACCGCGGCCGTCTACCGCGACCGGCTGCCCGACCAGCTGATCCGCGTCGTCTCGCTGACCGGCGTCGCCGCCCCGGCGTTCTGGCTGGCGCTGCTGCTCATCCAGTACGCGGCCGTGGACAACGGCTGGTTCCCGACCGGCGGCTACATCAACCCCAACGACTCGTTCACCGGCTGGCTGGAGACCATGACCCTGCCGGCGCTCGCGCTCTCGCTGCCGGTCGCCGCGCAGCTCACCCGCATCGTGCGGACGGCCGTGGTCGAGGAGTTGGACAGGGACTACGTGCGCACCGCCGTCGGCAGCGGCCTGCCGCCGGTGGTGGTCGTCGGGCGCAACGTCCTGCGGAACGCGCTGATCAACCCGCTGACCGTGCTCGGCCTGCGGGTCGGCTACGTGCTGGGCGGCGCCGTCGTCATCGAGACGATCTTCGCGCTTCCGGGGATGGGCAAGCTGATGATCGACGCGGTGCGCAACGGCGACCCGGCCGTGGTCCAGGGCGTGGTGCTGACCACCGCCGTCGGCTTCGTGGTCGTGAACCTGCTGATCGACATCCTCTACCTGCTGGTCAACCCCCGGCTCAGGAGCGCGACATGAGGTGGCTGCGCAGGTTCCCGATACCCTCGCGGATCGCGCTCGGCGTCCTCGCGGTCGTCGTCCTCACCGCGCTCATCGCCCCGCTGCTCGCGCCGCACGATCCGTACGAGCAGGCGCCGACCGTGGAGGGCCCATCGGCCGACCACTGGATGGGCCAGGACAGCCTCGGCCGCGACATCCTCAGCCGGCTGATGCACGGGGCCCGCTGGTCGCTGGCCATCGGCCTCGGCGCGACGCTGCTCGCGCTGCTGGCCGGCGCGGTGCTCGGCGCGATCGCCGCCACCTCGCGGCGCGCGGTGGACGAGGCGGTGATGCGCGGCCTCGACGTGGTCATGGCCTTCCCCGGCATCGCGCTCGCGGCGGTCCTCATCGCCGTCTTCGGCGGCGGCGTCCCGGTGCTGATCTGCGCCATCGCCTTCCTCAACATCCCGCCGGTGGCGCGGGTGGTGCGGGCCAACGTGATGGCCCAGTACGGCGAGGACTACGTCGTCGCGGAACGGATCATCGGCGCCCGCACGCCGCACATCCTGATCCGGCACGTGGCGATCAACTGCGCGGCGCCGGTGCTGGTCTTCTGCACGGTGATGGTGGCCGAGGCGATCGTCTTCGAGGCGTCCCTCTCCTTCATCGGCGCCGGCGTCCGGCCGCCGGAGCCGTCCTGGGGCAGCGTCATCGCCGACGGCAAGAACATGGTGCTCCTCGGCGGCTGGTGGGCCACGGTCTTCCCCGGCCTCCTGATGCTGGTGACGGTCCTCAGCCTCAACATCCTCTCCGAGTCCCTCTCCGACACGATGGCCCTGGCGGCCGGCTCGTCAGCGCGCACGGCGCCGAAGGCGCCGGGAGAGCCGACCGGCGCTGCGGCGCCGCGCGACGCGTCCGGCGGCACCGCCGCCGGCACCCGGGCCGCCGACCGGGCCGGGGGCTCCGCCGCCGGTGGGGGAGAGGGGGTGCCGGACGCGGTCACGGCCGGCCCGCCGGCCGCCAGGCCGGTGCCGTCCGAGGAGTCCGTGGAGGCCACCGGCCAGGCTGACGCGGGCCCGCGCCAGTCGTCCGGGGACGCCGACCGTTCCGGCGCGGCCCTGGCCGCCGACGCGGCGGGGCAGCGTGACGGCGAGGCGGTGCCGGAGGCGCCGACGGACGCCGCAGCCGGCCTGCCGGCCGCCCGACCGGCGCCGTCCGAGGAGTCCGCGGAGGCCGCCGGCCCTGGCGGCGGAGCCGCCGCCGTGCCGGCGGCGCGGGCGGACGAGGTGCTCGTGGGGTCGGCGGACGGCTTCCCCTTCTCCGACGTGCTGGCCGAGGCCGGGCGGAGGTTGCGGCGGGATGAAGGCGTGCGGGCGGGGGAGCCCGTGTTGGCCGTCGACCGGCTGGTCGTCGGCTTCGGCGACACCGACATCGTGGCCGGCGTCAGCTTCGAGGTACGACCCGGCGAGGTGCTCGGCGTGGTCGGCGAGTCCGGCTGCGGCAAGACGCTCACCGCGCTCACCGTCATGGGCCTCCAGCCCCGCGAGGCCAGGATCGGCGGCAGCGTGCGGTTCCAGGGCCGGGAACTCCTCGGCCTGAAGGCCCGCGAGCGGCGGCGGCTGCTCGGCCACGAGATGGCGATGGTGTACCAGGACGCCCTCTCCTCCCTCAACCCCGCCATGCCCATCCGCGCCCAGCTCAGGCAGCTGGTCCGCCGCGGCGGCCGCCGCACCCCCGCCGAACTGCTCGAACTCGTCGGCCTCGACCCGGAGCGGGTGCTCCGCAGCTACCCGCACGAGCTGTCAGGCGGCCAGCGCCAGCGCGTCCTCATCGCCATGGCGCTCTCCCGCGACCCGCGGCTGATCGTCGCCGACGAGCCGACCACGGCGCTCGACGTCACCGTCCAGGCGCAGGTCATCGAGCTGCTGCTCAGGCTCCGTGAGGAGCTCGGGTTCGCGCTGATCCTCGTCTCCCACGACCTCGCGCTGGTGGCCGACGTCACCGACCGCGTCGCCGTGATGTACGGCGGGCACATCGTGGAGACCGGCGTCACCGCCGACCTGGTGGCGGCCCCGGCCCACCACTACACCCGCGGCCTGCTCGGCTCCGTGCTCTCGCTGGAGGCCACGGCCGAGCGCATGACCCAGATCCCGGGCGTCGTTCCCTCGCCCGCCGACTTCCCGCCCGGCTGCCGGTTCGCCGACCGCTGTCCGTTCGCCGACGCGGAGTGCGCCGCCGTGCCGCCGGAGCGCCCGGCCGAGGGCCCCGGGCACCTCGTCCTGTGTCACCACCCAGCCATCCGAGAGAGCCGCGAGAGCCGAGAGAGCGAGGTGGCCCCGTGAGCGAGCCGCTGATGGCCGTCACCGACGCCCACGTCGTCTTCGCGGCGCGCAGCGGCGGCCTGTTCAGGAGGGACAAGGTGTACGCGCTCACCGGCGCCAGCCTGACCGTGGCGCCCGGCGAGACCGTCGGCGTGGTCGGCGAGTCGGGGTGCGGGAAGTCCACCCTGGCCCGCGTGCTGATCGGCGTGCAGCGCCCCACGAGCGGCACCGTCGCGCACCGCGGCCGCGACCTGTGGGCGATGCCGGCCGCCGAGCGCCGCGTGACCGTCGGCACCCGGCTCGGCATGGTCTTCCAGGACCCGGCCACCGCGCTCAACCGCCGGCTGCCGATCCGCCGGGTGCTGCGCGACCCGCTCGACGTGCACGGCCGCGGCACCCCCGCGCAGCGCGCCGAGCGGGTCCGCGAGCTGATGGCCCTGGTCGGTCTCCCCCGATCGCTCGCCGACGCGCTGCCGGGACAGCTCTCCGGCGGCCAGCGGCAGCGGGTGGCCATCGCCCGCGCGCTCGCCCTCGAACCCGAGCTGCTGATCGCCGACGAGCCCACCAGCGCGCTTGACGTGTCCGTCCGCGCGCAGATACTCAACCTCCTCCTCGACCTGAAGGAGCGGCTCGGCCTCGCCCTGGTCTTCGTCTCGCACGACATCCAGACCGTGCGCCGGATGAGCGACCGCGTCGTCACCATGTACCTCGGCCGCGTCGTCGAGGAGTCGCCGGCGGCGCGCGTCACCGCGCACGCGCGGCACCCGTACACCAGGGCGCTGTTCTCGGCCACGCCCGGGCTGCTGCACCCGATCCAGCCGATCCCGCTGGTCGGTCCCGTGCCCTCGGCCGTGCACCCGCCGAGCGGCTGTCCGTTCCGCACCCGCTGCTGGAAGGCGGACGAGGCGTGCGCCGCGTCGATGCCGGACTTCGCGTCCGACGAGGGCGACCATCGGTACCGCTGCCACCACCCGGTGGCCGGCGCGGAGTCCACCGGCGACCTCGTCGACCAGGCGCGCCGCGCCCGAGCCGCCACCTCCCAGGCACGCACCGAGCACCGCACCGAGCAAAGAACCTGAGCGAAACGCACATGAGGGAACGCACATGACCCTGCCCGCCGGCCGTCTCACCGGAGTGATCCCGCCCGTCTGCACCCCCCTCACCCCGGCCGGCGCGGTGGACACGCGCTCGCTCACCCGGCTGGTCGACCACCTGGTCGGCGCCGGCGTCGACGGCCTCTTCGTCCTCGGGTCCAGCTCCGAGGCCGCCTATCTCACCGACCACCAGCGCCGCCTCGTGGTCGAGACGGTGACCAGGCACGTGGCCGGCGCGCTGCCCGTGCTGGCCGGCGCCATCGACATGACCACGCCCCGCGTGCTGGCCCACGCGGAGACGGCGCTCGCCGCCGGCGCCGACGCCCTGGTGGCGACCGCGCCGTTCTACGCCAGGACCCACCCGGTGGAGATCGCCCGGCACTTCCAGTTGATCGCCAAGCACACCGGCGCCCCGCTGTTCGCCTACGACCTGCCGTCCTCCGTGCACAGCAAGCTCGACGCCGACCTGGTGCTCGGCCTCGCCGCCGACGGGACGCTGGCCGGGCTCAAGGACTCGAGCGGCGACCAGGCCACGCTGCGGGCGATCGTGGTCGGCGCCCCGGCCGACTTCAGCGTCCTCACCGGCTCCGAACTCCTCGTCGACACCGCCCTGCTGATCGGCGCGCACGGCGTCGTCCCCGGACTCGGCAACGTCGACCCGCACGGCTATGTGCGCCTCGTGCGGCACGCGACGGCCGGCGAGTGGGACCTGGCGCGGGCCGAACAGGAGCGGCTGTTCGCCCTGTTCGCCATGGTGGGCGCCGCCCCACCCGACCGGATGGGCCGTGGCTCGGCCGCCATCGGCGCGTTCAAGACGGCGCTGCGGCTGCGGGGCGTCATCGACCACGCGACGACGGCCGAGCCGCAGATCCCGCTCTCCGCCGATGAGGAGGCGCGGGTCGGCGACCTGCTGCGCGCCGCCGGCCTCCGCTGACCGCCCCCGCCCCTACAACGACCCGAGCCAGCGGAACTCGATCCGCTCGTAGGGGCCCTCGTCGCCCGTCTCGTACAGCACGCCGACCACTTTTTCCCCGTTTGCCGCCGCCTCGTCCACCGCCACCAGGTCCGAGTAGGCCGCCGGCAGCGCGGAGAGCGTGATCACCCGGCTGAACGACCGGCCCTCGTCGTCGCTGCGCCAGACCGTCATGGCCTCCCTGGCGGTCGGGTTGGACGGCCCCGAGAACAGCAGCGGCGACTCGTCACCGGCCGGGCGCAGCACGCTGCCCTGCACCACCGGCACGTCGTTGAGGCTGTCCTGGATGGCGAAGGTGCCGCCCTCGAGCGACTCGCCGCCGTCCGCCGACACGGCGTCGGCCCGGTTGCCCGTGCTGCTGCCGTGCTGGTCGCGGGCGCTGAAGTAGATCTCGCCGCCCGGCAGTTCGGTGGCGGTCGACTCGTTGGAGTTGATGACGCCGTCGTAGCTGTCGTCCACGTAGCCGAGGCGCCAGCTTTCCCCGCCGTCGTCGCTGATCAGCGCGTGGGAGCCGTAGTACTTGGGCTCCTCGCCCGTGTCGGTCGAGCCGGCGGGCGGCGCGGCCGAGTGGTTCGCCGGGACGACGAGCCGCCCGGCGTGCGGGCCCTCGGTGAGCGCGAGCGCGTGCCCCGGCCCCGTGGCGTACCAGCGCCAGTCCTCCGGCTTGACGTCCGCCGTGATCTCCCGGGGCTCGGTGAAGGAGCGGCCGTCGTCCTCGCTGTACTGCACGAAGACGCGGCGGCTCTGCTCGGGCGTCACCTCGCCGCGGATGATCTCGGCCTCGGTGACCTCGCCGCTGTTGTAGCAGGTGAGCAGCACGAGCCGGCCGGTCTCCGGGTCTATCACGGGCGCCGGGTTGCCCCGGGTGTCGCCGTCCCCGTGGGCCACCACGTCGAGCGGCCCCCAGGTGCGGCCGCCGTCCTCCGAGCGGCGCACGACGACGTCGATCGCGCCGCTGTCCCCGGCCCCGCCGACCCGACCCTCGGCGAAGGCCAGCACCACCCCGTTGGGCGTGGTGACGGCGGCCGGCACCCGGTACGTGTCGTAGCCGCCCTCGCCGGACACGAACGGCACGGACGTCACGCGCTCCGGCTCCGAACCGCCGGCCGAACCACCACAGCCGGCGCTGGTGGCGCCGACCAACATCACGACCGCGGCGCCGAGCGCCACCCTGTGCCAGGAACCCATGGGCCTTCCCCCACTCCTTCAGTGACCGACTGGTCGTTACTCACCGTAACCCCTGCCGCCGACAATCCTGCCCGGCGGCCTCCCCGGCGGGGCACCCGCCGGGGTCAGCGGGCGACGCGGGCCGCGTCCGAGACCGCCTGGGCGATCGGCGTCGGCCCGCTCACCAGGTCGAGCGTGAGGCCCGTCGTGGTCGGGGTGTCCAGCAGAGCGAGCAGCACCGCCGCCACGTCGTCCCGGCTGATGGAGCCGCGCTCCGCCGACTCCGCGAGCGTCACCAGCCCGGTGCCCGGCTCGTCGGTGAGCCCGCCGGGCCGCAGGATCGTCCACGCCAGGCGCCCGGTGCGGGCGCTGATGTCCGCGTCCGCCGCCGCCTTGGCCCGCAGGTAGGCCGCGAACACCGGGTCGGTGCCGGGCGGCGGCTCCCGGTCCACGTGGATGGCCGAGACCACGAGGAACCGCCGCACCCCGGCCAACTCGGCCGCGTCCGCGAACAGCACGGCGCCGGCCCGGTCCATCGTCTCCTTGCGGGCCGCCCCGCTGCCTGGGCCCGCGCCCGCCGCGAAGAGCGCAGCGTCCGCACCCTCCAGTGAGCGTGCCACCTCCGCGACCGACGCCGACTCCAGGTCGCAGACCGCTGGTTCGGCGCCGAGGGCCCGCAACTCCGCCGCGTGGTCCGGGTTCCTGACCAGGCCCACCGCTTCGTCGCCCCGTGCCACCAGCAGCTTCTCCAGCCGCCGCGCGATCTTTCCGTGTCCACCTGCGATGACTGTGCGCATACCCGCGACCGTACGCCATGCCGTCGCCCGCCGCCGCTACCTGACGCGGTCGAGCGGCAGTGACGCGACGGCGCCACGCGGACCGACGTTGAGCGCCCGCAGCCACGTCAACTCGCCGGCGGACAGCGCCCTGTCGTAGACCCGCACCTCGTCCAGCGACCCCGACATCCACTGCAGGCTGTCCGCGCGCTGTCCCAGGTGCACGCCGAACGTAGAGTTGCGGCTGACGCTGCCCGCCACGTCGGCCGCGACGACCGGCGCGCCGCCGTCCACCGACAGCGAGAGACCGCCGTCGGCGCGGGTGAACGCCAGGTGGTGCCACCGGCCGTCGTTGTAGGCGCCCGGCGCGTCCACCAAGGCCGAGGCGGGCGCCGACCCGCCGTCCCTGGCGGTCATCAGCGCCCGGATCCGCCCGCTGGCGGGCTCGGCGCGGATCCACACCTGTGGATTGTTCGCGCCCACCCCGCCCATCCACAGGAACGGGTGCTGTCCGCTCGTCGCCTCGTACCTGAACCACAGGCTCACCGTGAAGTCGCCGTGGCCAAGCGGCAGTTCATCCCGGTACGGCAGCCGCACCGCGTCGTCCACGCCGTCGAAGGACAGGCCGGGGCCGAACCGCCCGCGCGTCGTCGCCGCGCCGCCGAGCACCGCGGCGGGCGAGGCGTCGCGCGCGGCGTCCCGCGTCGTGGGCCCGGCGTCGTCCCGTGGCCCGAGGAAGTCCTCGCCGAAGCGCGCGAACCTGATCTCGTCCCGCGCGTCCACCGGACCCGCCTCGTACATCAGGCCGACCGTCGCCGCGTCGATCCTGACCATGTCCGAGTAGCCCGACCAGTCGGTGGTCACCAGCGCACCCTGGTCCACGCTCTCCCAGGTCCGGCCGCCGTCCCAGGACGAGCGGACCATCATGCGGCGCCGCCGGTCGGGATCGGACGGCACCGCGAGCAGCAGCCGCTCGTCGCCGAAGGGCAGCACCGAGCCCTGCACCTGCGGCGCGTAGAGATCGGGCACGGTCCGGTAGGGCGCGGTGAGGCTCTCGCCGCCGTCCGTGCTCCAGGCGTGCGTGCGGTGCCCCAGGTCGGTGCCGCTCTGCTCGCGGCCGTTGATGTAGAGGGTGCCGTCGGGCAGTTCGGCCAGCGTCGCCTCGGATGGCCGCTGCCGCCAGGTGCCGTCGGCGCCCACCGGGTAGCTGTCCACCGCGCCGAGCGTCCAGCTGTCCCCGCCGTCGTCGCTGTAGGCGAGCGCCGCGTGGTTGTACGTGGTGCGGCCGTCCGCGTAGCTCTCGGCGTTGACGGTGAAGACCAGCCGGCCGGCGTGCTCGCCCCGGGTCAGCTGGACGCCGTGCACCGGGCCCGTGGCGTACCACGAGTTCCAGTCGGCGGGCCGCAGCTCCTCGGCCAGGCTGCGCGGCTCCGACCAGGTCAGGCCGTCGTCGTCGCTGTAGGAGAGGTACGGGATCCGCTCGCACGGCACCTGGCAGTCGCCGCCGCCCGGCACGCCGGCGTTGCGGGTGGACGGCAGGAGGATCCGGCCGGTCCTCGTGTCGACGACGGGCGCCGGGTTGCCGTGCGTGTCGCCCGCGCCCTCGTCGATCACCTGGTACGGGCTCCACGTGCGGCCACCGTCCGTGGACCGCTTGATGACGATGTCTATGTCGCCGCCGTCCGAACAGTCGTTGGTGCGCCCCTCGGCGAACGCCAGCAGCGTGCCGGCGTTGGTGCGCACGATCGCGGGGATGCGGAAGCAGGCGTAGCCGCCGTCCTCGGCGGCGCGGAAGATCACCTGCTGCTCGATGGCCGCCGGATCCGGCTCCGTCGGGGCGGCGGCCAGTGAGGGAACGGGAACGAGGGTGAGAGCGAGGGTCGCGACGGCGACCGCCGCGCGACGAAGGGTCAACGCCATGCCAGGACCTGCCTTCCGGCTCGGGCATCGCTCGACGAATGCGGCTCGGTTCGTCCGACATCCCACGTCCGACGAACCGTCACGAAGTGTCTCCTGTTGCGAAGACCATGACAAGGAGCCGTGGCCGATCAGTATCCGGTGGCCTGCCGCGGGAGTTCGGGCCCACCGGCCGCCGCCGCTCCGCAGTACTCACGAACGGCGCTGGTCCTGGCCACGATTCGGCCCCGGTGGATCACCAGCCTGCTGTACGCGAGGGAGAGCGCGTCGGCCACCGTGCGTCCCCGCACCGCGAGCAGCTCGGCCGGAAATCCCGCCTCGATCCGCACCTCGGGCAGCCCGAGCGCGGCCCTGGCCCGGCCGCTGACCGCCCGGTAGGCATCGGCCGGGCGGCACAGGCCGCGCGCCACGAGCTGGTGCGCGGTGTCCAACGGGTCCCCGCGCCCCACCGGGTTGAC
>NZ_SMKC01000243.1 GCF_004348315.1 Streptomyces sp. 8K308
CGCCCGCCCAGACCGCCCGCCGCCCCTGTCACCGCGATCCGCATCGCCGCTCCCCGTCGCTTCGCCAGTGGTTGACCGCCACGGTAACCGGCGCTCGCGGAGGCCACGGGATCCGTCGCGCCCGAGACGGCCCGAACGGGCTCGCCGATGCAGCCGGAGGTACCGTCAACCGCGCCGCGGACTGGGCCGGCGCGGGAGCTCAGTGCGCCACCCTCCACAGAAGGCCGTCCGGATCGGCGGTCGTGTCGTGCACGCTCACCCGTACAGATGACGCATGGGTCACCCGCGGCGGTCTCGCCCTCACGCCAGGGGGTATACGCTGCTCAGAGGCTCTGTCCGCATTGCGTCGAAAGGTAGTGGAGTCCGCGATGAGCGGTGAACCTCCCAGTCGCATGCCGCACGGTGCCGCCCACACCGGGGCCTAGCAGGGACCAGGGGGCGCCAGCGGCATGCCGCGTGTCACGTCACTTTTCCCGATCTCCCCGCCCCCGAAGGGTCCCTCACCCATGTCTGAGCGTCGTCTGCGCGGCCTGCGCGCGTTCACCCCTTCCAAGCCCGCCAAGCGTTCCGCCCCGACGTCTCCCACGGACGGTCAATCCTCTCCTCAGCCACCGCCGGCACCGGGCGAGCGTGAGAGCAGTGTGATCACCGCGGCGCTCTACAAGAAGGGCCGGCGCAGCAGCACCCACGCCTCGCTGGTGGAGACCTTCAGGGAGCTGCGCAGGCACCCGGGCGGTATGGCGTGGATCGGCCTGTACCGTCCGGACCCGGCGGAGCTGCACTCCCTCGCGGCGGAGTTCGACCTGCACCCGTTGGCGGTCGAGGACGCGCTGGAGGCGCATCAGCGGCCGAAGCTGGAGCGCTACGGCGACACCCTGTTCGTCGTGTTGCGCGCGGCGCGGTACATGGACGCCGCGGAGGAGGTCGACTTCGGCGAGCTGCACGTGTTCGTCGGCCCGGACTTCGTCATCACCGTCCGCCACGGCGCCGCTCCTGACCTGGCCGTCGTCCGCGCCCGGATGGAGGACACCCCCGACCTCCTGGGGCGCGGGCCGGAGGCGGTGCTGTACGCGATCATGGACGCGGTCGTCGACGGCTACGCGCCGGTCGTCGCCGGCGTGCAGAACGACATCGACGAGATCGAGACCGAGGTCTTCAGCAACGCCCCCGGGGTCTCGCGCCGCATCTACGAGCTGTCCCGCGAGGTGGTGGAGTTCCAGCGCGCCACCCGCCCGTTGGCGGGAATCGTTGGCGGTCTTTCGGCCGGGTTCGAGAAGTACAAGATCGACGAGGAACTGCGTCGCTACCTGCGCGACGTCGCCGACCACGCCACGCACGTCACCGAACGCGTCGAGGGGTTCAAGCAGGCCCTGCAGGACATCCTCACCGTGAACGCCACTGTGGTCACCCAGCAGCAGAACGAGGAGATGAAGGCCCTGGCGGAGGCCAGCCACGCGCAGAACGAGGAGATCAAGAAGATCTCCTCCTGGGCCGCCATCCTCTTCGCCCCCACCCTGGTCGGCACCATCTACGGCATGAACTTCGACCACATGCCCGAACTGAACTGGCTGTTGGGCTATCCGTTCGCCCTGCTGCTGATGGGCGTGGTGTGCGCCAGCCTCTATGTCGTCTTCAAGCGCCGCGACTGGCTCTGACCCCGGAAGGCCCCGGCCCGGCCGGGTGAGGCGAGATCACGACGGGAGCCGGCTCTGCGTACGCTGCTCGGGGCAGGCGGAGTCGGAAAGCCGTGGGGAGGGGGCTGGTCCATGACGGGGCGCGACGAGGGCGCGGCTGACCGCGGTGGGGAACTGCCGGCGGCGGTGGTCGACTGTGCCCTGTACGAGGACGGCGAGCGGGCCCCAGGCCGGGTGGGTCTTGACGGGATCCTGAAGCGGATAGGCGAAGGCGGGGGCCGGTTCGTGTGGATCGGCCTGTACGAGCCGACCGCCGAGCAGATCCAGCAGGTCGCCGACGCGTTCAACCTGCACCCGCTGGCGGTCGAGGACGCCGTCCATGCCCACCAGCGGCCGAAGCTTGAGTGCTACGGCGACGTCCTCGTCCTCGTGCTCAAGACGATCGTTCACGTCGACCACGAGCAGGTCATCGCCACCAGTGAGATCGTCGACACCGGCGAGATCATGCTCTTCGCCGGCCCTGGCTTCGCCATCACCGTCCGCCACGGCAGCGCCCCGCCCCTGGACGGGGTGCGCCGCCGGCTGGAGGCCGACTCCGACCGACTGGGCCACGGCCCCACCACGGTCGTGCATGCCGTCGCCGACCTGGTCGTCGACCGCTACCTGGAGGTCGCCGACGCCTTTCAGAACGACATCGAGAACCTCGAGGCCGAGGTGTTCTCGCCCGACCGGTCCGTCGATGCCGCCCGCATCTACCAGCTCAAACGCGAGCTTCTCGAATTCCGGCGAGCCGTCGCCCCGCTCACCGGCCCGTTGCGGCGCCTGGCCTCCGGCACGGTCGCGGACATCCCCACCCGGGTCACCGCCTACCTGCGCGACGTCGCCGACCACCACCAGCGCGCCGTCGAGACGATCAGCGGCTTCGACGAGCTCGTCACGGGCATGCTCAACGCCAGCATCGCCCAGCTCAGCCTCCAGCAGAACGCCGACATGCGCCGCATCAGCGCCATGGCCGCGCTCATCGCCGTCCCCACCATGATCGTCGGCGTTTACGGGATGAACTTCGACCACATGCCCGAACTGACCTGGCGCTACGGCTACCCAGCCGTCCTCGCCGTCATCGTGATCACGTGCACCGTCATCTACCGGGCTCTCCGCCGTAACCGGTGGCTCTGAGCGACCTGCGACAGCGCTCACCCGTGGCTTCGTGATCGCGTCGGCGAGTGTCGGCAGACGTTTACCGACACTCGGGTGGTCTCAGGGATCCACCGGGCCGTCCGGCGCGGTCACCGACCCGGCTCGGCCGTGGAAGCGGGAGATCTGGCACAGAGCCTCCGGTCGCAGGAACCTGCCGTCGGGCTGCGGGCGGTGAGGGCACCGCACCGGCCGCCCGAGCAGGCGCCCATCCCCGCCCTGCGCAAGCCCTCTACACATCCTGTGCCCGCTCGATGACCCCGCGGCGGACCGACCACGAAGATCCGCCATGCCGCTGTCGGCCGCTGGCGTTCCAACGCGACCATCGGCTGCGTCGGAGAAGCCGGGGCGGCAGGCCACGGGCCTTTGACCCGGAGACGTAAAGGCGGCGGCGCACCGTCGAACGGCCGTCAACTGCCTGAGGGCAACGGCCTGGCCTCGCCACCAACGAGGCTACGTCCTGGCGATCTCTTGCCGGAGTTGCTGGGTGAAGCGGCGAAGCAGCTCCACCGTCTCCCTGTGCTCGGCCCTGCGGTCCTCCCTGCCCTCGGAAGGCCGGGAGGTCCAGACCCGACGCGCGAGAGCGTTGGCGAGATCGACGGTGTCGTCGGCGCACAGGAGGAAGAGGGCTGACCGGGCTTCCTGCATCCGGCCCGCCAGCTCGTTTCCGCCGGCGCCGTCGTCACTCAGCCGTGTTTCGCGGAGGTAGTCGATGAGCTGAACGACGGCCGCGTTGAAGGCGACCCCGGCCTTCAGCTTCTGTTCACGCAGCCACATGCGATCCTGCCGGCGTGTGGTGAACCAGGAGCCGAACATGACCCCTATGAGGCCGATGCCGGCCCCGATGGCCACGGACAGGACGTTCTCCACGCTCAGCTCCCCCCGACACACGACTGACAGCAGGCTACTGAAGCCACGGCTGTGCGCGGCACCCACGCGCGGGTCCACGTCAGCAGGACATCGTGGCAGACAGCGTCGGAGGAGGCCGGGGCGACCATGACGTCGACGTCGACGTCGTCGTGGCGGGCCTGTCGGCGATGGTCGACCGCGCACGGGTCTACGTGGCCTACCCCGACGAGGCGCAGGCCGCCGTCTCCGCTCGCCATGCCGAAGTCCTGTTGGGCCGCTTCGAGAAGGAGGCCGCCCACCTCCGTGAAGCGACGCACCCGCAGGTTATGGCGCGCGTCTTCGCGATGTCCGCGGTCGTGATCGGCTCGAAGCTCGCCTTCGACATCGCCAAGCTGAACACCCGCAACGGTGGCCGGCACGGCTACCGTCAGCCGGACGGGTGGGTGTTCCCGGACGTCGATCTCACGCTCATCGACCGGGCGAGTCAGCGAACTCTGCTGGTCGAGGAGGCTGGCGAGGAGCGCCGGCCGGGCCGGACGATCGACGCGCTGACCGTCATGGAGCTGATCGGCGATTCGTGGTGGACCGGATCATCCGGTGCGCTCGGTGACGAGCCAAGCCGGAGCCAGTTCGCGGCGCTCGGCAAGGACGTGGTCCGGGTCCGGCCGAACCACCCGCGGATCGCCGAGGATCACGACGCGGATTTCGACACGGCGGATCAGGCCTGGAGCTTCGCCGAGGAGCTTGTCGAAGCGGCCCACGGCTTCCCCGTACTGGTCGAGGCGACGTCCACGCCGGACGCCGTGGCCTTCTCCGCACGGCTGCGAGGGGCGGGCATCGAGCACGAGCTGCTGACCGCGGACCATGTCGACCGCGCCTCCGGCGTCTTCGCCGACGCGGGGCGCCGGGGAGCGGTCACCGTGACCAGCGTGCGGCTTCGAGGCCAGGACGTCGAACTGGACGGTGATCTCAACGTGGAGGGCGGCGGCCTGCGAACGATCATCCTGGGCCCGCTGCCCTCGCTTCGCGACGAGAACCACGCCCGGGCCGTGTGCGGTCGTCGAGGCGATCACGGCGAGACCTGGGTCCTTCGACATCCACGGGAAACACCTGTATCAGGCCACCGCGAGCCGGACGTCATCATCACGCGGCCAGAGGGCGCCCCGGCGCCGCTGATCGCCTCGCCCCACTGGCGGCCGCCGGCCAGCGGCACGGTGGGAGGGGCGCAGCTCAGTGGGGTATGGCGAGGGGAGGGCGATCAGGGCCGGTGGGGCACGGCGGCTCCGCCGGTGATCCTGTCGAGGTCGTGGGTGGCCTTGGCGAGGAGGTCGAGCATGGCGAGCTCCGCGCGGGCGGGGTCCTGGTCGCGGATCGCGTCGAGGACGGCCCGGTGGCTGGGGACGGGGTCGTTGGCCTGATCGTGGGAGTGGACGACCCGGTCGCGTTCGCGCAGCCCGGGCTCGAGGAGGAGGTCCATGCGCGCGAGCATCTCGTTGCCGGTGGCGGAGAGCAGCGCGCGGTGGAACGCGGCGTCCGCCTCGGCGGCATCCGCGGAGGAACGCGCGTGGGCGCGGGCCATCGCGTCGAGCGCGGTCTCCAGTGCTCGCAGGTCGTCCGCTGTCCGGTTGAGGGCCGCGCGGTGGGCGGCGGCCGGCTCGACGATCGCGCGTACCTCGGCGAGGTCACGCATGAGGCGCTGTCCGGCGCCACTCTCGACCTGCCAACGGATGATGTCCGCGTCGAGCAGGTTCCAGTCGCGGCGCTCCCTGACGAAGGTGCCGCGCTTCTGGCGCGCGTCTATCAGCCCCTTGCCGGCGAGAACCTTCATGGACTCGCGCATCACGGTGAGGCTCACGTCGAGCTCCTCCCCGAGGGCGCGCATGTCGAGGGTGGCCCCCTCGGGCACCTCACCGCCGACGATGCGCAGGCCGAGGACGTGGACGACCTGCCCGTGGACGCCTCTGCCGGTGTACGACGCCATGGCGGGTCTCTCCTCGGGTTCTGCGCGGGCTCCGGATGTGAAGGCCTGGTACCCCCAGACTAGCAGTAGGCATTAATTATGAATACATCTTGACGCTGTTCGGGGCTCCCCCGATGAAGGGTGTAGATGACGGTCTGTTCCATCGCCGGGTCGGAGTTGCGGTCAGCCGCTCGTCGACCAGTTCCGTGCGGGTGCAGCCGGGATTGGCGCGGGCGCCGGCAGGCTCAGTTCCGGGAGGTCGGTGCCGGTCGCGGCCCGGAGCGGTACGGGCCCGCTGATCGTGCTGCATTGTCGACTCGCCGACCCGGATCACGGTGAAGCCCGCCGCGACCATCGGGTCGAGGTCGCGCTCGTGTCGCTCGTAGGGCTGGTACTCGTGGTAGTAGCTGGCGCCGATGAGCACGCGGTTCTCCTGTGTGACCGGGCGTGTGGCCGACGTCCGTGGCCCCTTGGGGCGGAGCCGCGCCGCACCACACCGAGCTGTTTTAGTAAAGTATGAATTATTGCTTAGTCGAGGGATGCGGGCTGGCGCAAGGGGTTCTCTATTAAGAAATTATGATTTAACTTGCCTTCATCGTTGACACCGGCCGGCCGGACGGCCCGACCCAGGGCCCGGCGCCGAGGCAAGGAGACCGATGGTGTACACGTTGACCCTGCGCCCACCCAGGGAGCCGCTCGCCGGCCATCTCAGGATGGGCGAGCCCGAAGGGCAAGCAGATCGGATCGTCGCGACCAGCACCCATCTGTCGCGTGGCGGGCGCCCCTGGTTTCCGGTGATGGGCGAGATGCACTTCACCCGCTACCCCCGGGCCGACTGGCCGGAGCGACTGCTCAGCATGCGGGCCGGGGGGATCGACACCGTCGCGACCTACCTGTTCTGGCACCACCACGAGGAACGCCGGGGTGAGTTCCGGTTCGACGGCAACCGCGACGTCCGGGCCTTCGTCGAGTTGGCCGCCGCCTGTGGCCTGGACGCCGTGGTGCGGATCGGCCCCTGGTCGCACGGCGAGGCCCGCTACGGCGGCTTCCCGGAGTGGGTTCAGCACTCGGGCACCCGAACCCGCACCGACGAGCCCGCCTACCTCGACCTCGTCCGGCCCTACTACGCGCGGATCGGCGCCGAGCTCGACGGGCTGTACCACGCGCAGGGCGGGCCGATCGTCGCCGTCCAGGTCGAGAACGAGCTGTACGACCAGCCCGAGCACCTGCGCACCCTCAAGCGGATGGCCCAGGAGGCGGGGATCACCCCGGCGCTGTGGACCGCGACGGCCTGGGGCGGCGCGGACCTGCCCGCCGACGAGTTCCTGCCGCTCTACGCGGGGTATGCCGAGGCGCCGTGGGACGACGCCCACCCGGGATGGGCCCGGCACAACGGGCGGCACTTCTTCTTCACCCCCCTGCGCGACGACCACACCGTGGGTGCTGATTTGCGCCCCCTGCCCAGCGCGGGCAAGGGCCCGGAACTCGACCGCTACCCGTACGCGACCTGTGAGCTCGGCGGCGGCGTCCAGGTGACGTACCACCGCCGCCCCCTCGTCCCGCCGGACGACGTGGCGGCGTTGGCGCTCACCAAGATCGGTTCCGGATCGACCTGGCAGGGCTACTACATGTACCAGGGCGGCTCCCACGTCACCGACGCCGCGACCCCCATGCAGGAGTCGATCGACACCGGCTACCCCAACGACCTGCCGGTCATCAGCTACGACTTCCAGGCGCCCCTCGGGGAGTACGGTCAGGTCCGCCCCAGCTACGAGCTACTCCGGCTGCAGCACCACCTGCTCGCGGCGGCGGGCGAGCGACTGGCCCCGATGGGGCTCGTCGAACCGGTCGAGGGCCCCCGGGACCTCGACGACCGGGAGACGCTGCGCTGGGCCGTGCGCACCGACGGCACGTCAGGGATGCTGTTCGTCAACACGCACCAGCCCGCCGGGGAGACACCGGCGGCGCACAGCGCCGTCCGGTTCCGGCTCGACGGTCCTGAAGGACCGCTCGAACTGCCCGTCGATCCCGTCGACATACCCTCCGGCGCCTACTTCGCCTGGCCCTTCCGCTGGCCGCTGCCCGGCGCGGCGACCCTGGAGTCGGCCACGGCCCAACTCGTCACGGTCCTGGACGACGACCTGGTCGTGCTGAGCCGCACCGCCGGCATCCCGGTCGAGCTGGTTCTCACCGGCGTCGACCCGGCATCGGTCGAGGGGCCCGGCGTCATCGTGGACGACCTCGGCGCCGGCCGCACCCGGATCCGGGTGCCGCACCCAGGACCGGACGCGCTCATCCGCCTGGACGCGCTGCGACTGCTGGTCCTCGACGAGCACACCGCCCGCCACACCACGATCGGAGAGCTGTGGGCAGCCCGCCGGCTGCTCGTCGGAGACGGCATCCACGTCGTGCCCGACGGGCAGCGACTGCACGTCGAGAGCGGCCCCGCCGGCGGCACGCTGCTCGTCCATCCCGCACCGACCGGCACCGTCGCCCTGGCGCCCTCGCCGCTGGGGCTGCGAGCGACCGGGGGGAGGGGGATCTTCGCCCGCTTCGAGATCGACGCACCCGCGGTCGTGCCGGAGGTCGAGCTCGTCGAACTCGCCGCCGCCAAGGGGCCGGCGCCACAGCGGATCGGCGGTCCGCTGAAGCGCGCGGCCGCTCCCACCGCCGACGACTACGCCCTCGCCGCCGCCCACCGCGTCGAGTTCGACCGTGCGGCCCTCACCACGGCCCACCGACTGCTGCTGCGGCTCGACTGGGTCGGTGACGCGGCCCGCGCCGAGATCGACGGCACCCTGGTGGCCGACCAGTACTGGAACGGATCCCCCTGGGAGATCGACCTCACCCGGCACCGAGCGGCCCTGGAGGATGGCGCCGAGTTGATCCTGCGGCTGCTCCCGTTCGATCCCACCGCGAAGATCCACGTGCCCGACCACCTGCGCCCGACCGAGGTCACCCTGCGTCTTGAGGAAGCCAGGCTGGTCCCCGTCCACCGCGCCACCGTCGAAATCGGTGCGCCGTGAGCGGGCTGAGTCGACGCCGATTCCTCGCCGTGCTGGGCGGGATGGGGGCGCTGGCCACCGGGTGCGCGACCGCGACCCCCGCCGAGCCGGTGACGGACGGCGCGGTCGGTCTCAGGCTGTGGACCCACGACCCGAGCTACACCGCGACGTTCCAGGCCGCCCTGAGCGACCGGAGCATCATGCGCGGGTCGGCGTACGCGCCCTCCCTCGAGGTCACCGCCGCCTCGGGCTCCGACCTGCTGACGCGCACCATCACCCAGTTCATGGCCGACGGCTCCCCGCCCGACCTGCTCGGCATCATCATCTCCGAGTTCCCCCGGGTGATGAAGGGGGACCTCGCCGAGTCCCTGTTCCTGGACCTCTCGGAGATCGCCGAGCCGTTCGGCGACGACCTGCTGCGCCGCGGGCCCTACAGCCTGAACGGACGCCTGTACGGCCTGGACTCCGACACGGCGATCTCGGTCTTCTACTACCGGCCGGACGAGTTCGACCAGGCCGGGCTTCCGACGGACGCGGCCACCTGGGACGAGATGTTGGAGATCGGAGGCCGGCTCAACCAGGCCACCGGCAAGTCGATCGGCATGGTCTCCAACGGCGACAACACCTCGCTGTACAACACCTATCTGCAGCTGCTGGTGCAGCGCGGCGGCAGCCCGTTCGACGCCGAGGGCAACCTCACCATCGACACCGACGAGTCCGCCGAGGCGCTGGACATCATCCAACGGGGCGTCGCCAACGGCTCGTTCATGGTCGTCGGGGATCCCTACGGCGCGGCGGCGGCCGCCGCCATCAAGTCAGGACTGCTCGTCGCCGTGACCATGCCGTCGTGGTACCGGGTCTACGGCCTTGAGGCCAACGCCCCGGAACAGGCCGGGCAGTGGCGGCTGCGGACGCTGCCGCGCTTCAGCGGCGGCGGCCACATCGCGTCCGCCCTCGGCGGCACGGGCTTCACCGTGTCCGCGGTGAACCCAGGACGCGAGGCCGCGCTCGACCTGCTGCGCAGGGTCTTCCTCACCCCCGAGGGCCAACTGCTCCGCTTCCAGACCGGCGGGTTCCTGCCCACCCTTCGTTCGCTCTACACCGCGCCCGAGTTCACGTCCCACCGCGACGAGTTCCTCGGCGGCCAGCAGTCCTTCCCGGAGTACGCCCGAGCGGCCGAGGACATGCCGGAGTTCTTCCTGTCGGAGAACAACGAGGCGCTGGTGGTGGCGATGGGCGCGCAGATGCTGGGCCTCTACGACGGCGATCTGACCCCCGCCCAAGTGATCAGAGAGGCCACGGATTCCTACCGCCGACAGGTGAGGTCCTGATGAGCGTGATCGACACCTCCGACACGAGGGTCGCCCCGGCGGCGGTCCCACCCCCCGCCGGACAACGCGCCTCACGCGCCCGGACGTGGGCGCCGTACCTCTTCATCTCCCCGTTCTACGTCCTGTTCCTGCTCTTCATGGTCGTCCCGGTCACCATCGGCGCCTTCCTTTCCATGACCAGCTGGGCGGGCGTCGGAACCCCGGAATGGGTGGGGCTCGAGAACTACGCCCGACTGTTCGACGACTCGAGCTTCTACACCGCCGTCTCCAACACGACCGTGTTCACCGTCGGCACGATGTGCGTCGTCCTGCCGCTGTCGCTGATGATCGCCCTCGCGCTCGACGCCCGCGGGCTCAGGTTCCGGGACTTCTTCCGCACCGTCTTCTTCCTGCCGGTGGTCGTGTCCCCGATCGTCGTCGCGCTGGTCTTCGGCCTGTTCTTCGACCAGCAGTTCGGCCTCGTCAACGGCCTCACCCAGGCCACCCTCGGCAGTCCCGGCATCGAATGGCTGACCTCACCGCTCTGGGCGAAGGTCGTGGTGATCATCCTCGTGCTGTGGCGCTGGACCGGCTACCTGACCATGTTCTTCCTCGCCGGCCTGCAGAACGTGTCCCGCGAGCTGCACGAGGCCGCCCAGATCGACGGGGCGGGCCCGATCCGCGGCTTCTGGAGCGTCACCCTCCCGCAGCTGCGCCCGGTGACCGCGTTCATCGGCGTCACCGTCCTGGTGTCCACCGCGCAGATCTTCGAGGAGCCCTTCCTGCTGACCCAGGGCGGTCCTGGCGAGTCCACCATGTCCGTGGCCCAGTTCATCTACCGCGCCGCCTTCCAGCGTCAGGAGCTCGGCTACGCCTCGGCCGCCGGCGTGGTCATGTTCGTCGCGGTCTTTCTCCTGGGGCGGATCGCGATCCGAGTGTTCGGAGCGGGAGAGAACCGATGACCACAACCGCCGCCCCGCCCACCACGTCGGTACGGAACCGGCGAGGGGCCAACCGTTCGCGCCCGGCCCGCCCCGGTCGCGTCGTGCTCTACGCCGGACTCGTCCTGGCGTCGGCGTTCTGGCTGTTCCCCCTGGCGTGGGCCCTGTTCTCGTCCGTCAAGCAACGCAGCGACATCTTCGCC
>NZ_SMKC01000244.1 GCF_004348315.1 Streptomyces sp. 8K308
GCGGGAGTCCTTCCAGTACAGCCGCCCGGTGGCGGTCGCGGGCAGTCACGGATGGGCCGAAGCCGCCACCGGTCTCGGCGACCGACTCCTGTAGATTCATACGAAGAAGGGGCGTCGGCAACGATACGGCAGCCACGGGGCAACACCGGGGAAATCGGACGGCTCGTATGCGACTGCGCACACTGCTGGAGACGGACGCGTTCGAGCTGCGGCTGCTGGCCGGCGAAGCCGAGCTCGACCGGCCGGTGCGCGGGGTGATGACGACGGACCTGCGCGACCCGAGCCGCTACCTGCGCGGCGGCGAGCTGGTGCTGACCGGCCTCGCCTGGTGGCGCGGCCCGGGCGACGCCGAGCCGTTCGTGCGCGTCCTGTCCGCCGCCGGGGCGGCGGGCCTCGCCGCCGGCGAGGCCGAGCTCGGCTCGGTGCCCGACGACCTGACCACGGCCTGCGCGCGGCTCGGGCTGCCGCTGTTCGCGGTGGGCGAGGAGCTCAGCTTCGCGGACCTCACGGAGTTCGTGGTGCGCCGGGTGTCGGGCGAGCGCGCCGGAGACCTGGCGGCCGTGGTCGACCGGCACCGGCGACTGATGTCGGCGGGCCCGGCCGGCGGCGGCCCCGGCGCGGTCCTCGACCTGCTTGGCTCCGACCTCGACCTGTGGGCCTGGCTGCTGTCGGCGACCGGCCGGCCGATCGCCGCGACCGGCGGCCGGCCGCTGCCGGCCGGCGCCGGCGGCGCGCTGGCCGAGCGGCGTCTCGCGGCAGCGAGCGCCGGCCACCGCGGCCCGTCGCGCGCCGTGGTGGGCGGCGAGGTCTACTCGCTGTTCCCGGTCGGCGAGGACGAGACCGACCCACGGCGGACGCTGCTGTCCGGCTGGCTGCTCGCGGTGCGGGCCGATGCCGGCGACTGGCCGGCCGAGCGGCTCGACCTGCTTGACGGCGTCGCGCGGTTGGTCGCCACCGAGCGGGACCGCCAGGAGGCGACGCGCACGGTCCAGCGGCGGCTGGCCCACGAGGTGGTGGAGCTGACCACGACGGGCGCGCCGCCGGCCGAGGTGGCGGCCCGGCTGCGGGTGGCGGCGCCGCTGCTCGGCTCCTGGGGCGCGGATCCCGAGTGGCAGGTGGTGGCGGCCCGGGTGGAGTGGCCGGACGCGGGCATCGACGCCGGCCAGGTCGGCCGGGCGCTGCTGGAGGAGTTGCTGCCGGGCGCGGCCGTGACGCACGGCGGCGGGGAGGCGGTGGCACTGACGCCGCTGCCGGCGCGGGACGACCCGTTGACGGCGACCGCCGTCCTTGACCCGGTGCGGGCGCCACTCTCGGCCGGGCTCGGCGCCGACGGCCGGCTCACCCTCGGGGTGAGCGCCGCCGTGCCGTCGGCGGACGCGCTGCGCGGCGCGTTGGAGGAGGCGCGGCACGCCCGCCGGGTGGCGGCGGCCAGGGGCGGCCGTGTGTCGGGCGCGGGCCACGAGGAGTTGGCCTCGCACGTGCTGCTGCTGCCGTTCGTCCCCGACGACGTGCGGCGCGCGTTCACCGCCCGGCTGCTCGAACCGCTGCGCGCCTACGACCGGCGGCACCGCTCCGAGCTGGTCCCGACCCTCAGGGCCTTCCTGGCCGCGGACGGCTCCTGGACCCGCTGCGCGGCGGACCTGCACGTGCACGTCAACACGCTGCGGTACCGGATCGGCCGCGTCGAGCACCTGACGGGCCGCGACCTCGCGCGGCTCGAGGACCGTCTCGACTTCTTCCTGGCACTGCGTCTCGATCCGCCGAGCTGAACCTCCGCGCGGCGCGCGGGCACCGCAGAACCGATTCTCCTTGTGAACTCTTTCACGCAACCCTCTTGGCCCGGTGCCACGCCTCGTGCTGAGATGCATTCATCTCAGCACCACCATCGGCTCGACGAAGCGCCACGGGAGGCCATGTGACGGAGACCGCCGTACCACATTCCGTCAGGACGGCGGGCGGTGACCCACTCGACAGTGCGGTATGGCGGCTGCGGTCGAGAGGCTGTTGGGAGGACGCGGCCGCACTGGTCGAGCCGCGCGCGGCGGCCGAGCCGCGGGCGGCCCTGCGCCGCGCCGAACTCCTCGTCGAGCGCTGCATGTTCACCGGGGAGGGCTGGGGGCGGGCCGAGGAGGCGCTGCGGGCCGCCGAGTCGCTGTCGCTCGACGACGAGGAGCGCGGCGCGGCGGCGTGTGAACGCGGCTACCTGGCCTACGCCTCCACGCTGCTGCGGGTGCGGGACCGGGCCGACGAGGCCCGGGCCGCGCTCGGCCGCTCGGCGGCGCTGCTCGCGCCGGACTCGCTCTGCCGGCCGCTGCTCGACTTCCGGCGCGGCCTGATGGCGGAGCACGTCAGCGGCAACCCCCAGGCGGCCGAGGCCGGCTACCGGCGGGCCCACAACGAGGCGCTCAGCCGGGGCGACGCGCTGCTCACCTCCTACACCTGGCGCCACCTGGCGGCGCTCGCCCTGCTGAACGGGAACGCGGCCGAGGCCAGGCACGGCTTCGCGGAGTCGCTGCGGCTGCGCGAGGAGACCGGCTTCCTGGTCGGGATAGCACCGGCGCTGGTGGCACTGGCTGAGGTCGAACCCGAGCCCGAGTCCGCGCGCCTGCGCGCGGAAGCCGCCCGCCTCTTCCGCCTCCTCGGCGGCGTCCCCCGCTGGCTCGCCGCCCATCTCCCGATCCCCGAACCCTGACCACCCCCTGCCGGCGCGGCAAGCGGCCGGCCGTCACTGCGGCCCCGGCCGGCTCGGCGAGGACCGCGCCACCAGCCCGGCGGCCCAGCAGGCCGTCACCGCCGCCCAGGCGGGCGGCACTGAGCGGACTCGGCACGGACCGGCAGCCTGACGGCGCCGAGGAGCAGGTGGTCCGGCGAGCCGGAAGGCGGAGGAGGCGTCGGTGATCTGACGGTCCGGCCGTCACCGCGCCGCGTGGCCTGGCGGCCACGCCAGGCCACGCCGGCCGCCGGCTCGCGCCGGCTCTCGCGCCGCAGGCGGCAACGCGTGCTACCGGTAGCCGTGTTCCGGGCGGCGGTCGGGGTCGGCGTCGAGGTGGTGGGTGGCGACGCGTTCCACGGTGACCAGGTCGCCGGCGCGCAGCGCGTCCAGCAGCGCGGCGTGTTCCAGCGCGTCGGCGAGGAGCTCGGCCGAGCCAGGGCGGGCGCCCTGGGCCGCCGGCGTCTGGGACTTGCGGTGCAGGTCCTCGGCGACGATCACCAGTTGGCGGTTGCCGGTCAGCGTCAGCAGCGCCCGGTGGAAGCCGCGGTCCGCCTCGGCGTAGGCGGCGCGGTCGCCGACCGAGGCGGCGGTCACCGTTGCCTCGGCCAGCGGGCTGAGCTCGTCCCACCGCTCCGGCGGCACGCTCCTGGCCAGCCGCAGGATCGCCGGCACTTCCAGCGCGGCCCGCACCTCGGCCAGCTCGGCGGCGTCCCTGGCGCTGTGTCCCGCGACCCGGAAGCCGCGGTTGGGCACGGTCTCCACCGCGCCCTCGCTGACCAGCCGCTGCATCGCCTCCCGCACGGGCGTGGGCGAGGTGCCGTAGCGCTCGGCGAGCGCCGGCGCCGAGTACGTCTCCCCCGGTTCCAGCTCGCCGGTGGCGAGGGCGTCCCGCAGCGCGGCCAGGACCTGGGCGCGCACCGAGTGGCGCTCGGGCAGCGAGCGTGGCCGGACGGGCAGCGGCGGCCGAGCCGTCCGTGGCGCGGGGCGCTCGGCGGTCGCGTGGCTCGGGTCCCCGTACCCGGGGTCGAGTCGAGTGGGCTCCATCGTCCGCTCCGTCCGCTCCCTGCCGCCGGTCCCCACCTCACAGGACCCTAGGCCGAGTTGGCGCCGGAGCAAACCCCGAAAGTGCCCGTCGGGCGGATCAGCTAAGGTAAGGCTTACCTGCCCCATCGAGATCGGTGGCTTCATGACCGTGCCCGCGCTCGCCCCCGCCGCGCACCAGAAGGCGGCGGCCGCCACGCCCCTCACCCCGGCCTTCGCGCGCGTCGGCGAGGCGATGCCCACCTTCCGGATCGTGGAGGAGGAGCCCACCGGCGGCGCCGGTTGGGTGCTGGGCAGCGAGCTGGCCGCGGGCGGCGCGGCCTTCGAGGCCTTCCTGGCCCGCGACGACGAGCAGGCCCTGGAGACCTACGGGCGGCGCGCCCGTCCCGACGTCGTGGCCGCCTTCGCGCTGCACCGCTACGCCTGGCCGGCGGCGGCGCTGTTCACCGTGCCGTACTTCCTGCTGCGCCGGGTGCCCTGGCTGGCGCCCGAGGACGTGGCGTTCCAGCGCGACGAGGGTCGGGTCGCCGTCCGCACCGGCGCGTTCAGCTGCCTGCCCGACGACCCGGCGGCCGGTGACCCGGCGGCCCGGGTGGTGCCGGACGAGGAGGCGCTGCGCGCCGCGGTACGCGAGGCGGCGGCCGAGCACCTGGGCCCGATCCTGACCACCTTCGGGCCGCGGATGCGGCGCCGGCAGCGGGCGCTGTGGGGCACGGCGACGGACGAGCTGGTCGAGACGCTGTGGTATCTCGGGCACCTGTTCGGCGAGGAGGAGCGGGCCATCGCAGAGGCCGGGCGGCTGCTGCCTGGCGCGACCGCGCCCTATTCGGGTGGCGCCTCGTTCCGCTCGCTGACGGGTCCCGCCGGCGAGGAGCTGACCACCAGGGACCGGGCGAGCTGCTGCATGTTCTACACGCTGCGACCACAGGACACCTGCGTCACCTGCCCGCGCACGTGCGACGCCGAGCGGGTCACGAGGTTGAGCGCGGGCATGTAACGGCATGTAACAGATTGCGTATCAGCCGGCGCAAGTTTCCCTTGTTTACCACTCGTTGGTGGGATACTGCCCGAAATCGGGGTGACCGGGCCTCCGGTACCATCAGGATGCTCCGCAGCGACTCACAGTGACACCACGAAATCACCACACGCACGGCGCGATCAGCACACCCAGGCGAGGGGCACCCCTATGACACTGACGGACATAGAGACAGGCTGGGTAGTGGCGGCGGCCGTTCTGCTCACCGGCGCGCTCCTCGCGGTGTTCCTCCTGACCAGGGGCAGGAAACCGTCCGGCGAGCACGCGGACCAGGGTGACTCCTGGGAGCGTCTCGAAGCCCAACGCAAGCGCCGTGAGCGGGCCTACGCCATCGCCTCCTACACGTTGC
Source organism: Streptomyces sp. 8K308 (assembly GCF_004348315.1). Classification (GTDB taxonomy): domain Bacteria; phylum Actinomycetota; class Actinomycetes; order Streptomycetales; family Streptomycetaceae; genus Streptomyces. Next base: position 5,140 of record NZ_SMKC01000244.1, read on the forward strand.
TGTTCTGCTGCGCCGGAGTCGCGGCCGCCCTGTCGTTCCAGGGCCTGGTCGGCTTCGGCCGGGAGAACCTGGCCCTGTCGGGCGGCTGGGAGTACCTGGTGCCGTTCGGCCTCGACGGCGCGGCGATGTTCTGCGCGGTGGTCGCGGTCCGCGAGGCCAGCCACGGCGACTCGTCGATGGGTTCGCGGATGCTGGTGTGGCTGTTCGCCGGCGCCGCCGCCTGGTTCAACTGGGTCCACGCGCCGCGCGGCATCGACAACGCCGGCGCCCCGCAGTTCTTCGCCGGCATGTCGCTCTCCGCGGCCGTCCTCTTCGACCGGGCGCTCAAGCAGACGCGGCGCGCGGCGCTGCGCGAGCAGGGTCTGGTGCCGCGGCCGTTGCCGCAGATCCGCTTCGTCCGCTGGCTGCGGGCGCCCCGCGAGACCTACGGCGCCTGGTCGCTGATGCTGCTCGAGAACGTGCGCACGTTGGACGAGGCGGTCGAGGAGGTCCGCGAGGACCGCAGGAACAAGGAGGAGACCCGCAAGCGGCAGCGCGAGCAGCGGGCGCTCGAGCGGGCGCGGATAAAGGCGCTGCGCCGGGTGGGTCGCGGCCAGCAGCAGGCGTTGGAGGTCGCGGTCTCGCAGCAGTCGGGCGAGCCGGCGGCGCTGGAGTCCGGCGCCGCCAGCAAGCGCCGCGCGCTACACGCGCCGGCCGACGACGCCGACCCGATCTCGACCGCGGCGCCCAGGCTGGACTCCCTGGAGGAGAAGCTGGCCCGCATAGAGCGCCAGTTCGGCTGAGCCCGAGCTCAGTCAGCGGCGGCCTGGTCCGTGAGCGCGCCCTCGAGTCGTAGGAGGGCGACCTTACGGTCCAGGCCGCCGGCGTATCCGGTGAGTGAGCCGTCGGCGCCGACGACGCGGTGGCAGGGGCGCACCACCATCAGCGGGTTGGCGCCCACCGCGCCGCCCACGGCGCGGACGGAGCGCGGCGAGAGCCCGGCGAGCTCCGCGACCCGCGTGTAACTGACGGTCTCCCCGTAGCCGATGAGGTCGAGCGCGTCCCAGACGCGGCGCCTGAAGTCGGTTCCGGTGGGCGCGAGTTCCAGGTCGAACTCGGTCAACTCGCCGGCGAAGTAGGCGTCGAACTGCTCCCGCACGGCGGTGAAGCCGGCGTCGTCGCGCCGCCAGTCGGCGGCCACCGTGGCGCCGCCCCGCTGCCCCGGCACGCTGACCGAGGCGACGGCGCCGGGGCGCGGCCCGGCGATCAGCAGGTCGCCGAGCGGGCTCGGGTGAACGGTGTAACGCATGGTCAGTCCTTTCGGTCGGTCGAGGAGGGCTCCCCGGCCCACAGGTGGTGCACGGCGTAGGAGCGCCAGGGGCGCCAGTGCTCCGTCGCGTCGCGGTCGGCGCCGATCCTGGCGAGGCCGTGGCGGACGCCGGCGTCCCCCGGCAGGAAGACGTCCGGGTCGCCGAGCGCGCGCATCCGCACATAGCCCGCGGTCCAGGGGCCGATGCCGCGCAGCGCCAGCAGGGCGTGCTCGGCCGCGTCGCGGTCGGCGCCCGGCGAGAGCGTGAGCGTGCCGTCGGCGAGCGCGGCGCCGACCCCCCTGATGGTGGCCCGGCGGGCCTCGGGCATGCCGAGCTCGGTCAGCGGGGCGTCGGCCAGGGTGCCCGGCTCGGGGAAGAGGTGGGTGAGCCCCCCGCTCGCGGCCGGCAGCGGCTTGCCGTAGGCGGCGACCAGCGTGCCGGCCAGGTTCCGGGCCGAGGCGACCGTGACCTGCTGGCCGAGCACGGCGCGCACCGCGAGCTCCTCGGGTTCCGCGGCGCCCGGCGAGCGCAGCCCGGGACGGGCGCGGGCCAGGGTGCCGAGCACCGGGTCGGCGGCGAGCCGCTCGGCGACGGCGTAGGGGTCGGCGTCCAGGTCGAAGAGACGGCGGGTCCGCTGCACCGCGGTCGTCAGGTCGCGCAGGTCGGTGAGGTGCACACGGCAGGGCAGCCAGCGGGCGCCGGCCTGTCCAGGGGACTCGTCGACCTCGACGATGCCGCTGCCATGCGGCAGGTCGAGCGTGCGGCGGTAGGTGCGGGCGCCCGGCGCCCCGCCGACCTCCTCGATGCCCGCGATGGCGCGCAACGCGAGGAAGTCGAAGATCGCGCGGGCGTCGTAGGGGCCGCGGTAGGCGAGCCGCAGCGGGACGCCGCCCGCCGGGCCGCCGCGAGCCGCCGGCGCCCCGCGCTCGGCGGCGCGCAGCGCGCTCGGGGTGCGGTCGTAGGCGGTGCGGATGGTGTCGTTGAACTGCCGGACGCTGGCGAACCCGGCGGCGAAGGCAATCTCGGTGATGGGCAGGTCGGTGGTCTGGAGCAGGATTCGCGCGGCGTGCGCGCGCTGGGCGCGGGCCAGGGCGATCGGGCCCGCGCCGAGCTCGGCGGTGAGCTGCCGTTGCACCTGGCGCGCGCTGTAGCCGAGCCGGTCGGCCAGGCCCGCTACGCCCTCGCGGTCCACCACGCCGTCGGCGATCGCGCGCATCGCGCGGCCGACGGCGTCACCCCTGGCGTTCCACTCGGGCGAGCCGGGCACCGTGTCGGGACGGCAGCGCCGGCAGGCCCGGAAGCCGGCGGCCTGGGCGGCCGCCGCCGAGGGGTAGAAGCGCACGTTGACCCGCTTGGGCGTGGTCGCCGGGCAGCTCGGCCGGCAGTAGATGCCGGTCGTCAGCACGGCCGTGAAGAACACTCCGTCGAAGCGCTCGTCACGGCTCCTTATGGCCTCGTACCTGCTGTCATCGTCCATCACGCCCCCAGTGTGCGGCGGGCCGAGGACCCGTGCTAGCGGGAATCGGACATGGACGTGGGTGGCCAGGGCAGGGCCGGCTAGGGGGCGAGGCGCGCGGGGAAGCCGCCGGTGGCGATGGGGCCCCAGCGGCGCGGCGTGATCCGGATCAGCGACTTGCCCTGCCGGACCATCGCGGCCCGGTACTCGGCCCAGTCCGGGTGGTCGCCCGCGATGTTGCGGTAGTACTCGACGAGCGGCTCGACGGCCTCCGGCACGTCGAGCACCTCGGCCGTGCCGTCGATCTGCACCCAGGGGCCGTCCCACTCGTCCGAGAGCACGACGACGCTCACCTCGGGGTCGCGGCGGGCGTTGCGCGCCTTGGCGCGCTCCGGGTAGGTGGCGATCACCAGCCGGCCCGCGTCGTCGACGCCGCAGGTCAGCGGCGATGCCTGCGGGGTGCCGTCGGTCCTGCGGGTGAGCAGCAGCGCGCGGTGGCGGGGGCGGACGAAGTCGAGCAGCCTGGCCAGGTCGACCGGGGTGTTGGTGGCGATCGAAGGACTCATGGCGCAGCAGACTACGCGCCTCGGCGACGCGCGCGGCGGCCGGTCCCGCGAGCGCGGGGCCGGCCGCCTGACCCGCGGCGGGCTGTCAGGCCGCGACGGCCACCGAGGGTGACTCGGCCGGGGCCAGCGCCAGTTCGAGCACCTGGCGGACGTCCGTGACCGGGTGGACGTCCAGCTTCGCCCGGATCTCGGCCGGCACGTCGTCCAGGTCAGGCTCGTTCCGCTTGGGGATGATCACGGTGGTCATCCCGGCGCGGTGGGCGGCGAGCAGCTTCTGCTTGACGCCGCCGATCGGCAGCACCCGCCCGGTCAGCGACACCTCGCCGGTCATCGCCACGTCGGGCCGCACCCGGCGACCGCTGAGCAGCGAGGCGAGCGCCGTCGTCATGGTGATGCCCGCGCTCGGCCCGTCCTTGGGCACCGCGCCCGCCGGCACGTGCAGGTGGATCCCGCGCTCCCGCAGGTCACCCACCGGCAGCTCCAGCTCGGCGCCGCGCGACCGCAGGTAGGAGAGGGCGATCTGGCCCGACTCCTTCATCACGTCGCCCAGCTGTCCGGTGAGGGTGAGCCCCGACCCACCGGTCTCCTGGTCGGCGAGCGACGCCTCGATGTAGAGGACGTCGCCGCCGGTGCCGGTGACGGCCAGGCCGGTGGCCACGCCGGGCACGGCGGTGCGCTGCTCGGCCGGCTCCTGGGCGGACTCCGGCACGTGGTGGGGGCGGCCGATCAGGTCGCGCAGCGAGCCCTCGGTAACGGTGAACGGCAGCGTGGCCTCGCCCAGCTCGGCGCGGGCCGCGACCTTGCGCAGCAGCCGGGCGACGGTGCGCTCCAGGGCGCGGACGCCCGCTTCCCTGGTGTACTCGCCGGCCAGCCGGCGCAGCACGCCGTCCTCGACGGTCACCTCGTCAGCGTCGAGACCTGCCCGGTCCAGCTGGCGCGGCACCAGGTGGTCGCGGGCGATGACGACCTTCTCGTCCTCCGTGTAGCCGTCGAGCCGCACCAGTTCCATCCGGTCGAGCAGCGGCTGCGGGATGGCCTCCAGGGCGTTGGCCGTGGCCAGGAAGACCACGTCCGACAGGTCGAGCTCGACCTCCAGGTAGTGGTCCCTGAAGGTGTGGTTCTGCGCCGGGTCGAGCACCTCGAGCAGCGCGGCCGAGGGGTCGCCCCGGTAGTCGCTGCCGACCTTGTCGATCTCGTCGAGCAGCACCACCGGGTTCATCGACCCGGCCTCCTTGATCGCGCGCACGATCCGGCCGGGCAGCGCGCCGACGTAGGTGCGCCGGTGGCCCCTGATCTCCGCCTCGTCCCGGACGCCGCCCAGCGCGACACGGACGAACTTCCGGCCCATGGCGCGGGCCACGGACTCGCCGAGCGAGGTCTTGCCGACTCCGGGCGGGCCGACCAGCGCCAGCACGGCACCGCCGCGCCGCCCGCCGACCACCCCGAGGCCGCGGTCACCGCGGCGCTTGCGGACGGCCAGGTACTCGGTGATGCGCTCCTTCACGTCCTCGAGCCCGGCGTGGTCCGCGTCGAGCACGGCCCTGGCGCCCGCTATGTCGTAGGCGTCCTCGGTGCGGACGCTCCACGGCAGCTCGAGCACGGTGTCGAGCCAGGTGCGGATCCAGCTGCCCTCCGGGCTGGCGTCGGAGGCGCGCTCCAGCTTGTCGACCTCCTTGAGCGCGGCCTCCCGCACCTTCTCCGGCAGCTCGGCGGCCTCCACCCGGGCCCGGTAGTCGTCGCCCTCGCCCGCGGCGTCGCCGTTGAGCTCGGCCAGCTCCTTGCGGACGGCTTCCAGCTGGCGGCGCAACAGGAACTCGCGCTGCTGCTTGTCGACGCCGTCCTGGACGTCCTTGGCGATGGACTCGGCGACCTCCTCCTCGGCCAGGTGGTCGCTGAGCCACTTGGTCGCGAGCTTCAGCCGCTCCACCGGGTCGACGGTCTCCAGCAGCGTGCGCCGCTGCTGGACGCTGAGGAACGGGGAGTAGCCGGCGTTGTCGGCGAGCGCGCCGATGTCCTCGATCCCCTGCACCCGGTCCACGACCTGCCAGGCGCCGCGCTTGCGCAGCCAGCTGGTGGTCAGCGCCTTGTACTCCTTGGCCAGCTCGGCGACGCTGCCGGGCAGCGGGCTCGGCGCGGCCTCCTCGACCACGGTGCCCTCCACCCAGAGCGCGACGCCGGGCCCCGTGGTGCCGGAGCCGATCCGCACCCGGCGCAGGCCGCGCACCAGCGCGCCGGGGTCGCCGTCGGCGAGCCGCCCGACCTGCTCCACCCGGCCCACCACGCCGACGCCGGCGTAGGTCCCGTCGACCCGCGGCACGAGCAGCACCCGCGGCTTCTCCCCGCTGGGCGCCGCGGCCTGCGCGGCCTCCACCGCGCCACGCACCTCGGCATCCTTGAGCTCCAGCGGCACCACCATCCCCGGCAGCACCACCTCGTCGTCGAGCGGCAGCACCGGCAGGGTGAGCTTGTCCAACGACAGACTCATGATCTCTCCCTCGGCAGGCAAATTGAGCTATGCAGACTCAATGCCGCCCGCGCCGTGGTTGTTCCCTGGCGGGCGGGCCGTTCGCCCACAGCGATCCCGGCCTGGCGGCCTGCCGCCACCCCGCCCCTCCTGTCTCTTAT
>NZ_SMKC01000245.1 GCF_004348315.1 Streptomyces sp. 8K308
GACCAGCGGGGTGGCGTTCTGCGGGGCGTCGGTGAGGGTGACGGTGAGGCCTTGCCCGGCCAGCTCGGTGAGGCCGGCCTCCTCGGTGAGCTCGTCGAGTCGCCGGCGGTCGGCGGGGTCGACGGTGCTGTCGCGGCCGGCGAGCGCCTCGACCTGGGCCCGCAGGTCGGCGGTGGCGGACTCCAGGCCCTCGTTCTGCCGGGCGCGCTCCCTGATGAGGTCGGACATCTGAAGCAGGGAGTCGTCGGTGCGGATGTTGTTGCCCTGGGAGACCTGGAAGCTGAGCCAGAAGAGGAGGCCGGCGAGCCCGAAGACCGCGACCGTGCCAAGACGTGCCGGGCGAAGGCGAAAGTCGTTCACCGTACCCCTGGTCTCCTTAATCGGCCCTGGACGCACTACGCTAACTGACGATCCCCCCGTTACGCGCCGCGCGCCGAGCGCGATCGACAGGAGAGCCACTCGTGCCGAAGTCCCGGATCCGGAAGAAGAAGGACGACACGTACACCCCGCCGGAGAAGCGGCAGGCGACCAAGATCGACATGGGCGGACGCCGCTGGGTCGCACCGTTGATGTTGGCGATGTTCGCGATCGGCCTGGCCTGGATCGTGCTGTACTACATCACGCGGGCGGATCTGCCGATCGAGGCGCTCGGCAACTGGAACATCGTGGTCGGTTTCGGGTTCATCGCGCTGGGGTTCGTGGTCTCCACCCAGTGGAAGTAGCGGGGCGGCGATCGCTTCCCCGGACGTCGCGGGTTATCCACCGAACATCACAAGATCTGTGGATAACCGAGTGCGCACGGGAACGTTCATACGACTTCCGAACGGCCTCCGCGCCCCCGTTCGCCTGCGAAAACGCCGGTTGTCCACAGGTCGCGCCCGATCCGGGCCCGCCTGTGGATAACTCTGCCCGATCCGTCAGGGATATGCGTCAAGCAGCTCGGTCGTCCTGAGCACGCAGGCCACCGCGATCACCGCGATCACCAGGACGCACGTGCCGACCTGAACCAGGGTGCGGCGCTCGCGCGGCGCGTGCACCAGGCCGAGGGTCACCAGGGCGCCGCCGACGAGGCCGCCGATGTGCGCCTCCCAGGCGATGTCCGACCACCAGAACGTGATCAGCAGGTTCACCGCGAGCAGGCCAAGGATCGGCCGCATGTCGTACCGCATCCGCCGGGCGAGCACCGCGGTCGCGCCGAAGAGGCCGAAGATGGCGCCCGAGGCGCCGAGCGAGAGCTGGTTCTGCGGGGCCACCACGTAGAAGAGCGTGGACCCGGCCAGCGCCGAGACCAGGTAGAGCGCGACGAAGCGCACCCGGCCGAGCGCGGCCTCCAGGGGCGGCCCGAGGAACCACAGGCCCATCATGTTGAACGCGATGTGCCAGATCTGCTGGTGCAGGAACGCGGCCGTGAGCATCCGGTACCACTGCCCGTCGGCCACGCCGACCCAGGTGGAGGTGTCCGGGTCTCTCGCGTGACCCAGCATGCCCAGGTCCTCGACCAACCGGTCGCCGCCGACCAGCACGGCCGCGAAGACCGCCAGGTTGATCCCCAGCAGGATCTTGGTGACCAGGCGGGGGTCGGCGGCCACGGTACCGCCGGCCAGCGTGCGCGGGCGGGCGGCGCGGACCGCGGACTGGGCACCGTGCACGCAGTCGGGGCACTGGTAGCCCACGGCCGCCGAGATCATGCACGAGGGGCAGATCGGCCGCTCGCAGCGGGTGCAGCGGATGCCCGTCTCCCGGTCGCCGTGCCGGTAACAGCGCGGCAGACCGGTGGGCTGAGGCGGCTGTCCGTACGGCTGCGCCATGGTGTCCCTTCGCTCCTGCCGGCTCGCGCTTCCGGGCACGGACATGGATCCGGCCCCCTGATCCTACGGACAGGGGGCCGGAATGGTTCCCGGGTGTCGCTTTTCCGCGCCAGTTCAGGGGCCAGCTCAGGCCGGCCGGCTCTCGATGGTGACCGACTCGATGACCACGTCCTGCAGCGGCCGGTCGGTGCGCGGGTTGGTGTCGGTGTTGGCGATCGCGTCCACGATCTTCTTGCCGGCGTCGCTGGTGACCTCGCCGAAGATGGTGTGCTTGCCGGTCAGCCAGGTGGTCGGGGCCACGGTGATGAAGAACTGCGAGCCGTTGGTGCCGGGGCCGGCGTTGGCCATGGCCAGCAGGTAGGGGCGGGTGAAGGCGAGGTCGGGGTGGATCTCGTCCCCGAACTTGTAGCCGGGGCCGCCCGTGCCGTTGCCCAGCGGGTCGCCGCCCTGGATCATGAAGCCGCTGATGACGCGGTGGAAGACGGTGCCGTCGTAGAGCCTGTCGGTGGTCCTGGCACCCGTCTCCGGGTTGACCCACTCGCGCTCGCCGTTGGCCAGCTCGACGAAGTTCTTGACCGTCTTGGGCGCGTGGTTCGGGAAGAGCAGGACCTCGATCGATCCGAGGTTGGTCTTCAGAGTGGCGTACAGCTGCTCAGCCACGATTTACCTTCCGTCTACGTCAGTGACGTTGCCCGATCCTGCCATGTCCGGGCGACACGCCGTGCCCCCGGATGGCCGTTAGGCGTGCCGGATCGCCCGACAACAGGAATGATTTCCGCACAAGAGGACAAACGCATACGAGGATCGTCAAGAGAGCGCTGCTGAGCAAGGAGGAGAAAACGTGAGCCACAACGGGAGGTCCGGCGTCCGGCATGCGGCCGACCTGATGACGCCGTACGCGGCGGTTGCCAAGCGCAACGCGTCCCGGTACGCCCAGCAGGCCGGCGCCGCCGTCGGTCCACGCGCCCGGTGGGTCGCCGACCAGGCGCGGAACCAGTACACCACCCAGGTCGCGCCCCGGATGGGCCGCGCGATGGCCTCGGCCGGGCCCGCCGGTCGGCAGGCGGCCGCCAGGTCGCAGGCGGCGCTGGCGGTCCTGCGCGGCGAGGTCACCCCGGGCGACGTGCGCTCCGCGCTGCGGCGACGGCGGCGCTACCACGCGGCGGCGATGGTGGTCAGGCGTCTCGGGACGGTCGGCCTGGTGGCCGGCGCCGCGTTCGCCGCGTGGAAGTGGTGGCACGGCCAGAACGACCCCGACTGGCTGGCCGAACCGACCCCCGGGACGGAGGTTCTGCCGGAGGCGGACGCGGGCTGAAGGGGCCTGCCGGAGGCGGAGGCCTGATCGGCCGGCCTAGGCCGAGGGCGGCGCGCGACGTCTGTGGCCGGAGTCTGACCGGCACCCCGGCCGCCGGGCGTCCACGGCCTGTTCGGCCGGCCGGCCGGCGGGCGCTGCGGCGTGGGACGTGGCCTGCGCCGGCTCGCTGCCGGAGGGGTGTCGGCGGCCCGAACGCCGAGTGTCCACGGCCTGGCGGCCGGCGGGTCCGGCAGCGTGGGAGATGGGCCTGTGCCGGCTCGTTGCCGGAGGGACGTAGGCGGTTCGGCCCTCGGCCCTCGGCCTCTCGCGGCCGGCAGGCCGGCGGTGCCGGAGCCGCGCAAAGCGTGGGCCCGCGGTGCCCTGACCCGGGAGGGTCAGGGCACCGCGGGCCTCGCGTCGGTGGGAGGGGTCAGCCCTGGCCGAAGATGGTGCCTCCGCCTCCGTCGTCGCCGCCTCCGCCTCCGCCGTCGGCGCCCTGGTTCCCGTTGCCCAGGTCGAAGGTGTTGACCGTGATGGTCGCCCCCTGCTCGGCCTGCTCCCCGGGGCCGGGGGTCGTGGTGGCCACGGTCGCGGTGTCCGTGTCGGGTCCCGCGACCTGGACCTGGAAGCCCGCCTCCGTGAGGATCTGCCTGGCCTCCGGAAGCGGCCGGCCCTGCACGTCGGGCACCTGGACCTGCGGGGGCTGCGTGGCGGACGGCACGGCCACGATCAGCTGCACCACGCCGCCCTCGGCGACCCGCTCGCCACGGCCCGGGTCCTGCGAGATCACCTGGTTCTCGGGGCGGCTGTCGTCCGGCTGCTCGACCCTCGTCGCGGTCAGGCCGATCTGGGCGAGGATCTGGCTGGCCTCGTCGAAGCTCCTGCCGACCACGTCCGGCACCTCGACGCCCTCCGGCTCGACCGCCACCGTGAGGGTGACCGTGGAGCCCGGCTCGGCCTCCTGCTCGCCGGCCGGGTCCTGCTCAAGCACGGTGCCGGGGTCCTCCTCGGTGGTCTCGTCCTCCTCGCGCTCGACCTCGAAGCCGGCCTCCCTCAGCTCTGCCTCGGCGTCCGCGAAGTCGTCGCCGACCACGTCGGGCACCTCGACGGCCTCCGGGCCCTCAGAGATGATCAACGTGACCCGGGAGCCCTCCTCGAGCTCGGTGCCGGCCGGCGGGTTGGTCTCGCAGACCAGGCCCTCGTCCTCCTCGCACGGCTGGCTGTCGCCCTCGACGGCCTCGTAGCGGCCCGCGTTCTGCAGGTCTCTCGTGGCATCATCGACCGAAGACCCGGCCACGTCGGGCACGGTGGCCGAGCTGGGCGGCGGATCGCTGGCGAACAGGGCGCGGCCGATGAAGACGGCGCCGATCAGCACCAGTATCCCGGCGAGCACCAGCAGGATCGTGGAGGTGTTGCGCCGGCGCTGCCGCCGGTCGGCGCGGCCCCCGTACTCGTCGTAGCCGCCGTTGTTGTAGCCGTTGTACCCGGGGTCGCTGGTCGGTGGCATCATCGCGGTCGCCGGGTCGGCGGTGCGCAGCGCGGTGGTGGGCCGGTCGTCGTAGCCGTAGGGGGCGGCCGCCAGGGCGGCGCCGGCCGCGATCGGGCGGCCGTCGAGCGTGGCCTCGATGTCGGCCCGCATCTCGTCCGCGCTCTGGTAGCGGTAGTCCGGGTCCTTGACCAGCGCCTTCAGGACGATGGCGTCGGTGTCGGGGCTGATCTCCGGGTCGAAGGCGCTGGGCGGCTGCGGCTCCTCGCGGACGTGCTGGTAGGCCACGGCCACCGGGGAGTCGCCGATGAACGGGGGGCGCACCGCGAGCAGCTCGTAGAGCAGGCAGCCGGTGGAGTACAGGTCGGAGCGGGCGTCGACCGTCTCGCCCTTGGCCTGCTCGGGGGAGAGGTACTGGGCGGTGCCGATGACCGCGGCCGTCTGCGTCATCGTCATGCCGGCGTCGCCCATCGCGCGGGCGATGCCGAAGTCCATCACCTTGACCTGGCCTGAGCGGGTCAACATGACGTTCGCCGGCTTGATGTCCCGGTGGACGATGCCGTTGCGGTGGGAGTACTCGAGGGCCTGCAGCACCCCGATCGTCATCTCGAGCGCCCGCTCGGGCAGCAGCTTGCGGCCCGAGTGCAGCAGCTCACGCAGCGTTGAGCCGTCGACGTACTCCATCACGATGTAGGGGATGGAGATGCCGTCGACGTAGTCCTCGCCGGTGTCGTAGACGGCGACGATGGCCGGGTGGTTCAGCGAGGCGGCCGACTGGGCCTCGCGGCGGAAGCGGGCCTGGAACGTGGGATCGCGGGCGAGGTCGGCACGGAGCGTCTTGACGGCCACGGTGCGGCCGAGGCGCGTGTCGTGGGCGAGGTAGACCTCGGCCATGCCGCCGCGGCCCAGCACCTGGCCCAGTTCGTACCGCCCGCCGAGGCGACGCGGCTCTTCCATGATTCCTGCCCTCTCCGTTCGGTCCCGGGCCGGCTTCCGGAGCCTGCCGTACTCCGGTGGTCAACCCTCGCTTACGGTACCCGCCGGGATGGGCCCGCCGGACGGCGGTGCTCGGCCGATACGCAACCGGTATCGCAGAGCACCGCGACCGAACACACACGGCCGGTCAAGGGTAGGACGTGTGCCAGGGCCTGTTCGGTTTCCGAGCGGACGTTCATCGAGGAGGGCGCACGGCTTCGCCGGTGGGCACGGATGGACTAGTTCTGGCTGTCGAGCACGGCGCGCATCACGTCGCCCGCGATGGGCGCGGCCAGCTCGGAGCCGGAGATCTGGTCACGGGCGGCCTCGGCGTCCTCCACCACGACGGCCACGGCGACGGGCGACTCGTCGTCCACGATGGCGTAGGAGATGAACCAGGCGAACGGGTTGTTCGCGTTGCCCTCGCCGTTCTGCGCGGTGCCGGTCTTGCCGCCGACCCGGGCGCCGTCGATCGAGGCCGCCTCCCGCGAGGAGCCCTCGCTGACCACGGACTCCATGGCCTCCTGGAGCAGCTGCGCGTTCTCCGAGGAGAGCGGCTGGCTCAGCTCCCTCGGCTCGTGCTGCTCGACGGTGCTGAGGTTGGGGGCCTCGAGGCTCTCCACCATGTACGGCTCCATCAGCGTGCCGTTGTTGGCGACGGCGGCGGCCACCATAGCCATCTGGAGCGGGGTCGCCCGGTTGGACGCCTGGCCGATGCCGGCCTGTGCGTTCTGCGGGGCGTTGTCCTCGGGGTAGACGCTGGCGTCGGCGCGGACCGGGACGAAGTGCTCCTCGTTGAAGCCGAAGTCCTCGGCGGCGCTGATCATCTCCTCGTTGCCGATGTCGTCGCTGAGGCCGGCGAAGACGTTGTTGCAGGAGAGCACCATCGCCTCGCGCAGGCTGACGTTGTCGCAGGCCGCCCCCGCCTGGCTCTCCAGCTCGTGGGTGCTCTCGGGCAGCGGGAACGGGTTCTCGTACTCGGTCTGGGACTCGTCGTCGATGTCGTCGACCAGGCCGTTCTCCAGGGCCGCGGCCGCGGTGACCACCTTGAAGGTGGAGCCGGGCGGGTAGGTGGCCCGCAGCGCCCGGTTGAGCATCGGGTTGTCCGGGTCGTTCTCCTCCTGGAGGGCCGACCACGCCTCCGCGTCGTCCTGGCTGGTGCCGGCGAAGGAGGAGGGGTCGTAGGAGGGGGTGGAGGCCGCGGCGAGGATCGCGCCGGTGCGCGGGTCGATCGCGACCACCGCGCCCTTGGCCGCCTCGTCGCCCTGACCGGCGTTCATCAGACCCTCGTAGGCGGCGCGCTGGGCGGCGGAGTTGAGCGTGGTGACCACGTTGCCGCCGCGCTGGTCCTCGCCGGTGAACATGTCGATCGTGTTGTTGAAGAACAGCCGGTCGTCGCTGCCGGAGAGGATGCCGTCCTCCACGCCCTCGAGGAAGGAGCTGCCGAAGGCCTGGGAGGCGTAGCCGGTGACCGGCGCCCACATCGGGCCGTCCGTGTAGGTGCGCGCGTAGCGGAAGTCGATGTCGTCGGTCTCGACGGAGCCGGTGATCGGCTCGCCGTCGACGATGATGTTGCCGCGCGGGTGCGCGAACTGCTCGATCCTGACCCGACGGTTGTTCTCGTCGCTCGAGAGCTCGTCGGCCTGGACGAACTGCACCCAGTTCACCCGGACGAGCAGGGCGAGGATGAGCAGGCCGCAGAAGACCGCCACCCGGCGCATGGGCTTGTTCATGCTCGAACCACCTGAGTCTGTTCCGCGTCGAGGGAGGGCGCCGGGGCGGGCGCGGGCTTCCTGGCAGTGTCGCTGATCCGCAGTAGGAGGGCGATAAGCGCCCAGTTGGCGATGACCGAGGAACCGCCCTGGGCCAGGAACGGCATGGTCATACCGGTGAGCGGAATCACGCCGGTGACGCCGCCCGCCACCACGAAGACCTGCAGCGCGAAGGCGCCGGACAGGCCCATGGCCAGCAGCTTGCCGAACGGGTCGCGGGCGGCCAGCGCGGTTCGCATGCCGCGCTCGATCAGCAGCGCGTAGAGCAGGATCACGGCCATCATCCCGGCCAGGCCGAGCTCCTCGCCGACCGTCGCCAGGATGTAGTCGCTCTTGGCCGCGATGCCGCCGATCAGTCGGGAGAAGCCCTGGCCGAGGCCGGAGCCGAACAGGCCCCCAGAGCCGAAGGCGTACATGACCTGGGCGGTCTCGGTGACGCCGCCGTTGGCGCCGAGGGCCAGCGGGTCGAGCCAGTTGTCGACGCGGTCGCCGACGTGCGCGTTGGTGGAGGCCACGAAGACCGCGCCGCTGGCGGAGAGCAGCAGGCCGAAGAGGATCCAGCTGGTGCGCTCGGTGGCCACGTAGAGCATGACCACGAAGGCGCCGAAGAACAGCAGCGAGGTGCCGAGGTCGGTCTCGAAGATCAGGATCATCAGGCTGATCGCCCAGACCACCAGGATCGGGCCGAGGTCCCGGCCGCGCGGCAGGTAGATCCCCATGACCCGGCGGCTGGCGAGCGCCAGCGCGTCCCGCTTGACCATGAGGTAGCCGGCGAAGAAGACGACGATCACGATCTTGGCGAACTCGCCCGGCTGGAGTGAGCCGAGGCCGGGCAGCCTGACCCAGATCCGGGCGCCGTTCACGGTGGCGCCGATCCCCGGGATCATCGGCGAGATCAGCAGCAGCAGCGCCACCACCATCGAGATGTAGGTGTAGCGCTGGAGGATCCGGTGGTCCTTGAGCAGGATCAGTACGCCGAGGAAGAGGGCGAGGCCCACCGTGGACCACATCAGCTGGCCCGAGGCCATCGGGCCGCCGAGCGCGTCGGTGGTGAGCGTCGGCTCCTGGTCGAGGCGCCAGATCAGCACCAGGCCGAGGCCGTTGAGCAGGGTGGCGATCGGCAGCATCAGCGGGTCGGCGTACGGCGCCCAGCGGCGCACCACGAGGTGTGCGACGCCCGCCATCAGGCCGAGGCCGAGCCCGTAGCCCAGCATGCCGGCCGGCAGCGACTCGTCCTTGGCGAGCCCGACGTTGGCGTAGGCCAGGACCGGGATGACCACCGCGAACACGAGCATCGCCAACTCGGTGTTCCGCCGGCTCGGTGGGCCGGCGGTGGAGACTGTGGTGTTGCTAGTGCTGCTCATCGTCGTGTCGTCTCTGCTCGTCTGACCGTCGCTTGACGCCGTGGAAGCCGGCTGTGTGGTGCCCGGGCTAGGTGGTGCACTGCCTGGCGAGCTCTTGCTGCTCCTCGGTCATGGTCGGGGTCTCGGGGGCGGGCGCCTGCCCATCGGGGTCGGTCTTCCCGTCGTCGCCGCTGCTCGCGTCGTCCTGCTGCTGTTCGGCCTCGCGCTGCTCGCCGAGCAGCCGGCAGGCCTCGGCCTGGTCGGACAGCTCCGTGATGCGCGTCTCTGCGGCGCCGAGGCTGTCGGCCGAGATGGTGCCCTCGACCTGCTCGCGCTTGTAGGTCGGCAGCAGGTCGAGACGGATGTCGGGGTAGTCTTCCTCGACGCTGCTCAGGCTGAGCGGCCCGAGCTGCTGGCTGATGCCCTGGTAGAGGGCGACGTGGTCGCCGTTGGCAGCGATGTAGTACTGGGTCTGGGTCCAGCGGTAGCCGGCGTAGAGACCGCCGCCGACCACGGCGAGGGCCAGCACGATCAGGGCCGACCGCTTCCAGGCCCGGCCGCGCTTGGACGGCAGGTACTCCTCGTCGGTGAACGCGCCGAAGACGCCGGTGGGTGGTCCCGGCACGGCGGGCGGGGCCGGCGGGCGGCCGAGCTCGGCGGCGCGGGCGGCCGGGGTGCGCGGGGTCTCGCCGGTGGACTGGGCCTGGACCTCGGCGACGGCGCCCACGATCTGCGGGGCGTCGTAGAGCTGGCGGGCGAGCGTGTCGCCGACCTGGACGTCGACGTCGAGGACGTCGGCGACGATGCAGGTCACATTGTCAGGGCCGCCGCCGCGCAGCGCGAGCTCGATCAGCTCGCGCACGGTGTCGTGCGGCGGGTGGAAGGTGCCGAGCGTGTCGCGCAGGGTGTCGGCGCTGACGACGCCGGAGAGGCCGTCGGAACAGACCAGGTAGCGGTCGCCAGGCCGGACCTCGCGGATGGAAAGGTCGGCCTCGATGTGGTCGGCGCTGCCGAGGGCGCGCATCAGCAGCGAGCGCTGCGGGTGGGTGGTGGCCTCCTCCTCGGTGATCCGGCCCTCGTCCACCAGGCGCTGCACCCAGGTGTGGTCCTGGGTGATCTGGGTGAGCTCGCCGTCCCGCAGCAGGTAGGCGCGTGAGTCGCCGACGTGCACGACGCCGAGGCGTTGACCCGTCCAGAGCAGGGCGGTGAGCGTGGTGCCCATGCCGTCAAGCCTCGGGTCCTCATGGACCATGGCGCGCAGCTGGCTGTTGGCGCGCTGCACGGAGGCGTCGAGGGAGGTGAGGATGTCGGAGCCCGGGATGTCGTCGTCGAGCTGGACCAGGGTCGAGATCACCTCGGAGCTCGCGACCTCGCCCGCGGCCTGGCCGCCCATGCCGTCGGCGATCGCCAACAGCCGGGGGCCGGCGTAGCCGGAGTCCTCGTTGTGGTCGCGGATCATCCCGACATGGGATCCGGCGGCGAATCTCAGTGACAGGCTCATGCGCGCCTCGCCCACCCTCCGGTCGTCATGTGTCGGCCTACTTCCGCAGCTCGATGACCGTCTTGCCGATCCGGATCGGCGCGCCGAGCGGGATCGGCACCGGCGTGGTCAGCCGACCTCGGTCCAGGTAGGTGCCGTTGGTCGAGCCGAGGTCCTCCACGATCCACTGGCCGTCCCGGTCGGGGTAGATCCTGGCGTGCCGGCCCGACGCGTAGTCGTCGTCCAGCACGATGGTCGAGTCATGTGCCCGGCCGAGCGTAATGGTCTGCCCCTGGAGGGCGACAGTGGTGCCGGCGAGGGATCCCTCGGTGACGACCAGCTTGGTGGGGGCGCCGCGGCGCTGCCGGCCGCCGCGCGGCGGCGGGGCCCCGCGCCGGCTCTGTGGCGGGGCCTGGGCCGGCTGCGGCTCCGGGCGGCGGGCGACCGGCCGCTGGGTGACGCGGGTGCCGAAGAGGTCGCTGCGGATCACCTGGACGGCCACGATGACGAACAGCCACAGGACGGCCAGGAAGCCCAGCCTCATGACCGTCAGGGTCAGCTCTGACATTGCCCCCCGCTTTACCCTTCGGCTTGCCGGTAGATGACTGTGGTGCTGCCCACGACGATGCGTGAACCGTCGCGGAGCGTAGCGCGTTTGGTGTGCTGCCCGTCCACCACGATGCCGTTGGTGGAACCGAGGTCACGCACGGTGGCCGGCTCGGTGGCCTGGATCTCGCAGTGCCTGCGGGAGACGCCCGGGTCGTCCACCCGCACGTCGGCCTCGGTGCTGCGGCCGATGACCAGGGTGGGTCGGGCGATCTGGTGCCGGGTGCCGTTGATCTCGATCCAGCGGCGGACGCGGCCGCCGGCCGGCTGCCCGAAGGGTGGCGGGG
>NZ_SMKC01000246.1 GCF_004348315.1 Streptomyces sp. 8K308
CCGCCACCCCCTCGACGACCAGCGCCGACAACCCCGAGAACACCACACCCACAAGCTCGTTGACATCCCGCACATGGAGTCAACGACACCCGTCACCCTTCGTCACCACCGAACACGGGCCAGAGCCGTTCGTTTTACAGACCGTGGCCCGGCCTCCTGCACGAGATGCGGGCAGGAGGCCGACTGGGTGCACAGCCACTGCCAGCGGAATGTCGCCGACGAGGCAGTCGGCGGGACGCGCTGCAGATCGACTTGATGGTCCGGCGGCTGTACTGCGAAACTCTTCCTGCGCGAAGGCGCCGAGCGGGTCGAGGGGCTGACGCGGCGCTGTCAGCGGCTCACCCCGACTTTGCCGCGCTCGCGGAACCAGCGCAGTACCAGCGCAGCTTGACGGAACAGGCCCAGCGCCCGGGAGCCGCGCGGGGTTCCGATCCGGCGGCGGTGCGCGGCGAGCAGGCGGGCGAGGCACTCGACGATATGGTGTGGGATGTCGTGCGTGGAGCATAGATAGGTCACCATCGCGGAGCCGCTGGTTCATGCGGATGGTCTTGTGGTGAGAACCGTCCTACCAGGGGCTTCGTGTCTACCCGCCGCCGGACAACTCCCGCCGGATCTTCACGAAGATCATTTCGCTGAGAAAACCTCAGCGTTGCGAAGAGTCGGTCGTTCGGACGCGGCCGCGGAATGTGGCGCGGTAGGCGCTGGGTGAGACCCCTAGTTCGGCTTGTAGATGCAACCGCATTGAGCCGGCGGTGCCGAAGCCTGCGGTGACGGCGACCTCGTTGATGGGCAAGTCGGTGCGTTCCAGGAGGGAGCAGGCTCGTTCGATGCGCTGCTGGATGAGCCACCGTCCCGGCGAGGTGCCGATCTCGTCACGGAAGCGTCGGGTGAAGGTTCGCGTGCTTGTCGATTCCTGGGCTGCCAGTTCCCGGAGCGTGATGGGCTGGTGCAGGTTTGCGAGTGCCCATCGGCGTGCCTTGCTGGTCGAGGAGATACTCGGGTCCGGCATCGGTCGCTGCACGTACTGCGCTTGCCCGCCCTCGCGGTGTGGCGGGACGACGGAGCCGCGCGCCACGTCGTTGGCGACTGCTGCGCCGTAGTCGGTGCGAATCATATGCAGGCACAGGTCAATGCCCGACGCCCCTCCGGCGGACGTGAGGACACCATCGTCGTCGGTGTAGAGGACGTCTGGGTCGAATACGACGTCCGGGAATCGCTCCCGGAACCGGGTGGATGAGCGCCAGTGCGTGGTCGCTCGCCGTCCGGTGAGCAGGCCCGCCGCGGCCAGCACGAACGATCCTGTGCAGATTGAGGCGATCCGTGTGCCGGGTTGAATCCGTGCCAGCGCGGCGGTGAGCGAGGGTTCGAGCGGCCCGCTCCGGGGCTCGAAGTCAACTTCGGATCCTGGAACGATGACGGTGTCGGCCTCGGCCAGCGCCTCGGGGCCGCGAGCGACGCCGACGGCGAAGTCGGCGTCCGTGTGTATGTCCCCGGGCTCGGGTGCGCAGGTCACGACCTCGTAGAGCGCGGCACCGGCGGCCGAGCGCGCCTGGCCGAAGATCCGGTGAACGATGCTGAGCTCGAATGACAGCACCTTGTCGCGGACCAGGACCGCCACGTAGTGGCGCCCGTCACCAGCAAACACAGCCATGGCCCGATCTTCGCACATGTTGTCTATCAGGCCAGTCGTCGTGGCAATGCCGCACGATCACCATCGATGTCATGAATATTCTTTGGGTTCTTGCCCACCCCGAACCCCGCTCGCTCAACGGCTACCTCGCCACGGAGGGGCAGCGTGCGTTCCGCGCCGGAGGTCACCAGGTCGAGGTGTCGGACCTGTACGCGATGGGCTGGAATCCCGTCGTTGATGCCGCCGGCTACGCCCACCACCCCGCGCAGCGGTTCCAGGTCGCTGCCGCCGCGAAGCAGGCGTATAACAGCGGCGGGCTGAGCGCCGATATCCGAGCCGAGCAGGAGAAGATCAACCGGGCAGACACACTCGTCGTCCAGTTCCCGATGTGGTGGTTCGGAATGCCCGCCATCCTCAAGGGCTGGTTCGACCGGGTCTGGCACCAGGGCTTCGCGTATGGGTTGCGCGGCCCGAAAGGCGAGTGGATCGGCTACGGAGACGGGTTCCTCGCGGGTAAGCGCGCGATGGCGGTTGTGACCATGGGTGGGCCGGCTTGGTTCTACAGCAAGCGGGGCATCCACGGAGCCGTCGACGAACTGCTGTTCCCCTTGCAGCACGGCACCCTGTTCTACGCGGGTGCGCAGGTGCTGCCCCCGGTGCTGGTCTCGGGTGCCGACCGGTTCACGCCCGAGGAAGGCGAGGCAGTGGCCAAGGAACTGTGCGAGCGCCTGCTCGCGATCCCGACGACCGAGCCGATCGCGTACCGAACGCAGAACGGCGGAGACTACGACCACAACCTCGTGCTGCGACCGGACGTGGCACCGGGCCTGACCGGACTGGGAGCGCACGTGGCCTGACGCCGGTGCAGGACGCCGATACAGGGGGACAACTCTGGGCGCCCACATCGGCAAGCACCATGCTGTGGGCGTGGGCGCCCGGCCGTGGGGTTGCCTTCACGAGGCTGTCAGCAACACCGGTGTCCGCGCTCGGGGTTGTCGCACACCTTATGCAGTGACCGTGCCCCGGCAGCTCCCGCCCGGTCTCCACCGCCTTCTCCAGTGCGATGTTGGATTGAGCTGATCCCGGGGTTCGTGGAGTCCGAGGGTGCCCCGGGTTCGGTGGAGCCGAGTCACTTGGTTTTACGTGGTTTTACTACAGGGGGTTGTGCGCAGTTCGTACTCGACGGGAGTCGGCATCTCGAGGGCGGAGGGTCTGCGTTGCCGGTTGTGGAAGATCTCCAGGACCCTGTTGCTCAATTGATGTCAGCTGCGAGGTCGAGGGCGGCCAGCCGCGAGGTGCGTGTGCGGGCGAGCGGGGTGTCATTCCACCAGGCATTTCCAGGCGGATCGGGTTGGTGTCGGCCGCCGTGAGGACCTGCGCGAGGTGGGTCTTGGCCAAGCCGACATTGCGGGTCGGCCCTCGGGGAGTATCGGAACGGGAATTAGCGGTAGCAGGGCGATCTTGATTCCCGGTTCGGTGACGTTCCTGATTTGCCTGGTCAGCGGGCCGTACGTTCCCCGGCATGCCTGTCGAGTACTTGTCTGCTGAGCAAGAGGGCCGCTACGGGCGGTTCGCCACAGAACCGTCGCCTGGCGAGCTGGAACAGTTCTTCCGCCTGGACACCAAAGCCCTGGAGTTAGCACGGGCCAAGCGCCGTCTGGCAACCCGGTTGGGGTGGGCGGTGCAGTGGGGCACTGTGCGGATGCTCGGCACGTCCTGACTGAGGACCCCACGGCGGTCCCGGCCTCCGTGGTGCGGTTCGTCGCCGAGCAGCTCGGCACCGATGACGAGCACTTCGCCGGGTACGGGGCGCGCTCACAGACGGCGTACGAGCACGCGTGGGAGATCCGCGACGAGTACGGCTACCGGGACTTCGGCGCGGGTAACTGATCGTTTCAGAATGAGTTGAGCCTCAGGTCTTGCGTTCGGTGATCTTGGTCGGCAGGGTGTCCGAAGTGCGTGCTGATCTTGTTCCGGACGACCTGTGGGAGCGGGTGGCCCCGCTGTTGCACCCGCTCCCGAACGGCGCCGGCGTCATCCCGGGCGACTGCGCGTTCCGGACCGGGCGGCGCTCGCCGGCATCATGTACGTCCTGCGGACCGGTGTCGCGTGGCGCGACGTCCCGGCCGAGACCGTGGGCTGCTCCGGGGTGACGGCATGGCGCCGGCTGCGGGACTGGACCGAGGCCGGCGTCTGGCCACTCCTGCACGCCACCCTGCTGACCGAACTTCGCCGCGCCGACCTACTGGACCTGGACGACTGCTCCGTGGACGGGTCGCACGTGCGGGCCCTCAAAGGGGGGATCGCGTCGGCCCCTCGCCCGTCGACCGCGCCCGGCCCGGGTCCAAGCACCACCTGATCGTCGCCCGCCACGGGATTTCGCTCGGCGTCACGCTCACCGGCGGCAACCGGCACGACGTCACCCAGCTCCTGCCCCTGCTGGACGCCATCCCGCTGATCCGAGGCCTGCGTGGACGCCCCCGCCGCAAGCCGCGGCGCTTGTACGCCGACCGGGGCTACGACTTCGACAAGTACCGCCGCCTGCTGTGGAAGCGCGGCATCAAACCACTGATCGCCCGACGCGGCGTCGCCCACGGCTCCGGACTGGGCAAGGCCCGCTGGGTCGTAGAGCGCACCTTCGCCTGGCTGCACCAGTTCAAACGGCTCCGCATCCGCTACGAGCGACGCGCCGACATCCACCAGGGCCTGCTCGAACTGGGCTGCAGCCTCATATGCCTCCGCCGCCTCAGAACCTCATTCTGAAACGATCAGTTAAAGCCCAGGCCAGGGGATCGCTCCCCCAGCCTGGGCCGTTGTGTGTCCGAGCTCGTTGCGTGCTGCGGCGCGGTGTTCAGGCGACCGTGAACTCCGCGTCGCCGAAGTCCGCGACCACGCGCAACCGTCCGCCGAGAGCTTCTACGTAAGACCGGAGCGTCGCCAACTCGGCGCGGTCGATGTCCCCATGCTCGATCGCCGACACCCGCGGAGCGGAGACCCCCATGGCCGCGGCGACGGCGCGCTGGGTCAGTGCCTGTTCCTGTCGGATCTCCGCGAGGCGGTGGGCGCGCACCTCGGCGACAAGCCGGTCCATCGCCTCCCGCTTCTCCGCCGACGACCGCACGGGCAGACCAGCGGCTTCACGGCGCTCACGCGCCCTGCGCCTCGTCTCCTCCCAGCCGACCGCGCTCATTGGTACTCCCTGCCCTCAAGATCGGCTATGTGTTCCCGGTAACGCTCTTCAGCGGCGGGGATATTGGCCTCGTACCAGCCCCGCCAGTTGCCGGCCTTGTCGCCCGCCACCAGCAGCACCGCCCGGCGCACGGGGTCGAAGGCGAAAAGAATGCGGATCTCGCTACCACCGGACGACCCTGGTCTCAGTTCCTTCAGGTGGTGGTTCTCGGCACCCTTGATCCGGTCCACCAGTGGCCGACCCAGCGTCGGCCCTGTCTCGGCCAGCAGATCAATGGCGTCCTCTACCTGCTCGGCGCTCTCCCAGTCGTCCTCGGCCAGCCTCTCAAACCTCGCCGCGACCTCCGCGAAAGTACTACTTCCCATTGAGCCACGACCGGGGTGTTAACGCACATGTTAACCCGACTTGGATCGGCGTCATCACGCTCCGTTCCCGGCACCTACTTCGACCGTGCCCGTGCCGTGCCCGATGGGGCGGTGAAGCGCGGTCGACAGCGGGCACCGCGGCACACGCGGAGCACTCCGGCAAGGCGGCGTTAGCGCAGGTCAAGGGGCGCGCCCAGCCCATTTGGCGCGGTGATTCCCAAGCTCAGGGCTCAGCCGACAGCACCAGAATCGCGTGAGTACGCCACGCCGGCGCGGCAGAATGCAGACGTGTCCCTTGATGCCATAGACGCCGTGGACTGGTCGGCGATACCCAATCCGACGTGGCATCGGTGCGGTGATCCAGAGCGCGTCGCACACGCACTACGGCTGCTGACCGTGTCCACCACCGCCAACGAGACAGGCGACGCGGCATCCCTTCTCGCCGACAGCGGCTTCGTCTGCGGCCACGCCGCCTTGGTAATCCCAGCGGCCTACACTGCCACCCCGATTCTGCTTGACCTCGTCGAGCACGGCCAGCGGCCGCGCATCAAGGACGCAGCCCTGGGGCTCCTATCCAACGCGCTGGACTACTTCCCGACCGCCGGCCACAACAGAGTGGACACTCCCTATGGCGCCAACGTCCCGCTCTGCTGTGCCATAGCCCGGCACATCCGCGGTCGCCGCAGTGCTCTTCTCGCCCATGGGGTCCACGGCAAGCAACTCCTGGCAGAGGCAGAGCTCCACTGGCGGCTGACCATTGAGGAGGCGGAGCTCCAGGACGACAGCAGTCTGATCGCCATCGCCGTCCTTGAAGGCGCACCGTTCCGGACGCCGGTCGACGCCGAACTGCACACCCCACTCAAGCAACCTGTACAGCACGTCCGGATCAATGCGCTGACCGCCGATACATCGGGCCGCGCGTGCATAGAACTCGGGCAGGCACCGTTCGAGCCCGTTCCGGGTTCTGCCCTCTGCCCATTCGAGTGTGGCCGCCGCGAGCACTGACTTGGCGCCTTGTCTCAACGGCCGCACCCCAAGCGCACCAGTACGAGCGGGGAACAGCGGGGAATCACGGTAAAGGCAGCCAAGCCCAACGGGGACACACCACTACTCGTCCGCCAACTCGTCCATGCCCCTTCAGCCTTCCGCCGCATCGCCCACGCGTAGCCGTCAACACGCCTGCCGCACGGGACACTAGCAACGACGCCGTCACCCGAGCGCGCGGGCGGCTCGACCTGGTGCCGAACCGGTCACCCGGCGGCCGCGAGGCCGGGCCGGCCAGGGGACGGCCCAGGCCGCGCGGGGCGTTACGGCAGAGAGTCGAAGCGCTTCGATGCCGGAAGCTGGCCGGCGGGCGCATCAATTCGTGAACAAGGCACTGTTTCTCCCTATTCTCTCTCTTGCCTTGGCGTAAAGCGTGTCACTAGCCTCACCGAAGCATTCAAGCGCTTCGACACCGCCTTCCGTCGTCGTCGGGCCGGCCGCCGCCCGCCCGCGTGGCGCGCCACGTGACCTACCTGTACCGAACCAGCCCGTCGATGGTGCCGCGTCCCTCAGTTCCCGCCCCCGAGGAGCCTCATCGTGACCAACGAACGCCAGACCTTCGCCTGGGGCCATGACGCTCTCGGCCTCGAGTTCACTCACGGCCGGGACGACACCGTCCGTCTGGCCCGCATCGGCTCGCCCGGCGGGGCCGGCGGGGCTGGCGGAGAGCAGTCCCCCGGTGCGCCTATGCCCCTGGTGGAGGTCATGGCCGCGGGCCATGGCCGCTTCTGGTCGGCCAACCGCCTCATCGACACCTCGCTCGGCGAGCGGCTGCGCTACCGGGCGCACCGCGCGACGCGCGAGGGTGACTGGCAGGTGCTCACCGTCGAACTCCGCGATCCGGAAAGCGGACTGGCCGCGGAGGTGACATACCGGTCGCCCGACGGTGTGCCCGTGCTGCGGTCCGAGGTGGCCCTGCGCAACGAGGGCGACGTCACGCTGCATCTGGAGTCGGTCACCTCCCTCATGGTGAGCTGCCTCACCCCCCACGGCCCGGCCGCCCTGGACGCCGCTGACCTGCTGTGGGCGGAGAACGACTGGCTCGCCGAGTGCCGTTGGCAGCGCGGCCCGCTGCGCAGGACCTCCCCGGCGGTGAGTGGCCGCGTCCGTTACGGCAACGGCAAGGGAGGCTTCACCGTGGCCGGGCAGGGCGTGTGGTCCAGCTGCGGGCACCTGCCGATGGGTGGCCTGACCGACCGTGGGTCCGGTCGCACCTGGCTGTGGCAGATCGAGCACAACGGGGGCGGCTGGCGGTGGGAGTGCGGCGACCGCGAGGACACCGCGTACGCGGCGCTGTCCGGTCCCAGTGACGCCCACCACGGCTGGCGTCATCGGCTGGCGCCCGGCGATACCTTCCGCACCGTGCCCGTCGCACTGGCCTTCGCCGCCGACGGCGGCCCGGACGCCGCGTTCGCCGCGCTCACCCGCTACCGCCGCGCCCTGCGCCGCCCGCACCCCGACCACCACCAGCTGCCCGTCATCTTCAACGACTACATGAACTGCCTGATGGGGGACCCCACCACCGCCAAGCTGCTGCCGCTGATCGACGCGGCGGCCGACGCGGGCGCGGAGTACTTCGTCATCGACGCCGGCTGGTACGACGACGAGGACGGCGGCTGGTGGGCCAGCGTCGGCGCCTGGCAGCCGTCGGTCTCCCGCTTCCCCGGACCGCGTGGCATCCACGAGGTGCTGGACCGCATCCGGGATCGCGGCATGACCCCCGGCCTGTGGCTGGAGCCGGAGGTGGTCGGCGTACGCAGCCCCGTCGCGGACACCTTGCCCGCCGAGGCGTTCTTCCACCGCGACGGCGTACGCGTCACCGAGGTCGGCCGGTACCACCTGGACCTGCGCCACCCCGCCGCCCGCGCCCACCTGGACGAGGTGGTGGACCGTCTGGTCGGTGAGTGGGGCGTCGGATACCTCAAGCTCGACCACAACATCAACCCCGGCACCGGTACCAGCAGCCGCCCTGGCGAGACCCCGGCCGCCGGGCTGCTCGCCCACAACCGCGCGCACCTGGACTGGCTGACCGGCGTCCTGGACCGGCACCCCCACCTCGTGGTGGAGAACTGCGCGTCCGGCGGCATGCGGTGGGACTACGCCCTGCTCTCCCGGCTACAGCTGCAGTCCACCAGCGACCAGCAGGACCTCGAGCTGTACGCGCCCATCGCCGCCTCAGCGCCGACCGCCGCCACCCCCGAGCAGAGCGCCGTGTGGGCCTACCCACGCCCCGAAGACTCGCTGGACGAGGTGGCCTTCACCATGGCCAACGCGCTCCTTGGCCGCATCCACCTCTCCGGCCTCCTCCCCGACCTCACGCCCGAGGCCCGCGCCCTGGTGCACGAGGCCGTGGCCGTGTACAAGGCCATCCGCCCTGACCTGCCCACCGCCGTACCGGCCTGGCCGCTCGGCCTCCCGGCCTGGGACGATCCGTGGCTCGCCCTGGCCCTGCGCACCCCCGCCACCACGTACCTCACCGCCTGGCGGCGACCCGGGTCCGAACCGACCACCACCCTGGGGCTGCCCCACCTACGCGGCACGGCGGCCCGCGTCGACCGGCTCTACCCCGCCGCGAGCCGGGCCGTCGCCGACTGGAACCCCCGCACCGCCGAACTCACCCTCACGCTCCCCGCGGCCCCGTCCGCCGTGCTCCTCCGCCTCACCGTCTCCGAACAGGTCGCCGGCTGAGCGCACCATCCCCCCGGGTCCCGGCCGGGCCCTGGGGGTATCCGGTTCGGACCCGGGCGCCGCCGGCATCATTCCGACCTCGCCAGGGAGGGCACCGTCCCCTGCGACCGCCTCGACGACGAACCAGCCGATCAGCGGCGCCCGTCGCCCCCGTGGCGGACCGCGCGCGGCGAGGCGCCCAGCTCCCGGCGGCAGGCCTTGTTGAACGCCTGGAGGTCGGGGATGCCGACCTGGGTGGCGATCGCCGAGATGGAGAGGGTGGATTCACGCAGCAGGTGGCGGGCGCGGGCGATGCGGCGCTGGCGGACGTAGGCGATGACGGTGGTGCCGGTGTGGGCGCGGAAGAGGCGGGTGAGGTGGTTGTGGGAGACCCGGGCGGCGCGGGCGATGCCGGGGACGGTGAGAGGGTCGGCGAGGTGGGCCTCGATGTGGGCGAGCGCGGCGTTGACGGCGGGGTGCTGGCCGTCGCGGCGCCCCTGCGGGCCGGGCGGGTTGAGGTGGGCGACGCGCCACAGCGTGGCCCAGATCTCGGCGGCGGCCCGGACGGGGGTGCTGGGCCAGGCGGCGAGGGCCTGCAGCATCTGGGCGGAGAGCACGGGTAGTTCGGGACCGGCGTCCTGCATGACCGGCACCGTGTGGGGCTGACCGGTGGTGGGCAGCGACAGGTGGGCGTACAGGTGCTCGGAGCGGCCCCGGTAGCGGTAGCGGACGGTGGTGGCCGGGGGAACGAGGCTGACGCGGCCGGGGCGGATGGCGTGGTGGGTGCCGTCGACGGTCAGGTCGGCGGCGTACTGATAGAGGTGCAGCTGCCACAGGTCGGGCAGGCGGAAGACGTCGGTGTCTCCGGCGAGGCCGTGGACCGCGACGCCGACACTCGTCACGACGGGCGGCTCGTCCAGGCACACCACGGTCTCCAGCATGGTGAGAAACTACCAGTTGTGGGTGAGCCGGACCCACGCGCGGGACCTGATCAGCGCCTAGCGTGCTACGCATGACGAGAACGACAATCACGGATCATCTGCTCACCTCGGTGCAGATGGCGCGTTTCGTGTCGCACGGTTCGTTGCGGCTGGACGCGGTGGTTCCGGCGGAGCTGAACGCCGAGGCGCTGGACGTGCTGCCGGCCGGCATCCCGCCCGTGCCCTACGGCACGCCGGTGGACCAGGCGTATCCCGAGGGATCCTTCGTCCGGCGGCTCATCGAACTGCCGTGGGTGGCGGGCGCGTTGCACAGCCTCGTTGGTCCTGTCCCAAACATCGATCACCACGCGGTGCACGTCCGCGAGCCGCACGAGGGACAGGCGCAGCCGCTGCACGCCGACGCGATCATCGACGTGCGGCCGGACGCGTTCGACGTGCAGCTCATGTACTACCCGGCCGAGGTGACGCTGGAGATGGGCGGCACGCTCAGCGTCCCCGGCAGCCACCTGCGGCGGACCAACGAGAGCGACACCGGCCGGTACCAGAACCTGCGCGGTCAGAGCCGACTGGTGTGCCCGGGGGGCACCGTGGTGTTCCTGCACCACGGCCTGTGGCACGGCGGCCGGCGCAACGACAGCGACACCCCGCGCTACATGTTCAAGATCCGCTTCAACCCGACCGTGCGGCAGCGACTGCTGTGGGACACCTCGGACCTGACGGATCCGCAGGTGACGCGGGAACTGGACACCCACTTCCCCTGGTACGAACAGGCGACCGGACGCCTTGAGCGCTACAACCGGGTCCTGATGTGGCGGGCCCTGACCGGCGACGCGGACTTCGACCTCGAACACTGGGTGACCCGCGTCTCCAACCGACCGCAAGAGGCCGCCCGATGAGCGCCGCGATCCCCACTCCCGTCGCGACCGTCCGCCAGCAGGTCCTGGTGCTGTACCTGTCGACCTCAGCGCTTGACTCCCCCGTCGTCGGCTGGGCGCGCTACGACGGCACCGGCCGCACGTCCCCGACCACGGGCGACAGCGAGGAGCCCCCCTACGCCACGGGCGTGGCGGCGCTGCACGACGGCTGGCGCCTCTTCCAGGCCGCCCAGCTCATCCCGCCCCACCCAGGCCACGAGTACGACACGTCCTTCCTCAAGCACGAGTTCTTCTTCGAGAAGCTCGTGGACCTCAGCGACGACCGGTAGCGATC
>NZ_SMKC01000247.1 GCF_004348315.1 Streptomyces sp. 8K308
GTTCGGGGTTCGGGGTCACCAGGGGATGAGGCCGTCGTCGTCGAAGAACGAACCGGTCGGGCCGCCGGCCGGCAGCGTGGCGAGCCGGATCACCGTGGCCGCGCCCTGCCCAGGAGTACGGGGTCCGTGGAAGCCGGTGAAGTCGGTCGCGACCAGGCCCGGGCAGGCGGCGTTGATCAGGATGTTCGTACCCGCGAGACGTCGGGCGTACTGCACGGTGACGGCGTTGAGGTACGACTTCGACGGCGAGTAGGCCGCCATGATCGGGCCGGCCTTGACGTCGGAGCTCGCCTGCCGGGTCAGGGAGGCGACGCTGCTTGAGACGTTGACGACGCGCGGCGACGTCGAGCGCCGCAGCAGCGGCAGCATCGCGTTGGTCACCCGGATGACGCCGATGACGTTGGTCTCACGACCGCCCGGACCTCGTCGAGGTCGAGCGTGGTCGGGTCCTGCACCCACCCCGGCCCCGTCTCCCCTGAGATGCCGGCGTTGTTGACCAGTGCGTCCAGGCGCCCGGCCTGCCGCTCGACCAGTTCCGCGGCTTCGGTGACGCTCTGGTCGCCGGTCACGTCCAGGGGCACCCCGAACGCGTCCACCCCGGCGGCCCGCAGCTTCTCGACGGCGGACTCGCGCCGTAACCCGTTGCGGGCCCCCACGCCCACGCGGTACCCGAGGACGCCGAGTCCCCTCGCGATCTCGTACCCGATCCCCTTGTTCGCGCCGGTCACCAGCGCGACCTTCGTTTCGCTCATGTCGCTGATACTCGCCCGCGGACGAGCGGCGCATCCAACACCGATACAGTGCCCTGTCATACCCGGTAGGTATCACTGAGAGGGCTGTGGCCATGGACGCCTTGGAGACCCGCGAGCTGAGGTACTTCATGGCCGTCGCGGAGGAACTGCACTTCGGCCGCGCCGCCGAACGCCTCGGCATGGCCCAGCCACCGCTGTCCCGGGCGATCCAGCAGTTCGAGCGGCGCCTCGGCGTCTCCCTGCTCGAACGCAACCGCCGCGGCGTCTCCCTGACCGACGCCGGAGAGGTACTGCTACACGAGGGCCGTGCGGCCCTCGACGCGACCGTCGCCGCCGCTCGCCGCACCCGGCGCGCCGGTGGCGCCGACCGGCCTGGCGGCCCCCGCAACCGCCTGGTGCTTGCGGTGAAGGCCGCCGCGTCCCACGAGTTGCTGCGGAAGCTCCTCGACGCCTACGCGGCCGAGCCCGACGCCGTCGACATCGAGGTGCTGCCGAGCGGCACGTGTGAGCAGGAGCAGATGCTGCGCGACGGCCGCGCCGACGTGGCGCTCATGCACAAGCCGTTCAACTCCCTCGCCGGGTTCGACAGCGAGGAGCTGCTGACCGAGGGACAGATCGCCATCCTGCCCGCCGGCACCCGCTTGCCGCGCGCAGGACCCTGTCCGTGGCCGACGTCAGCGACGTCCCCGACCTCCCGCTGGCCCGCTGGTCCCGCCACGGCACCTACCCGTCCGGCCCGGGCCCCGAGATCCACGACCAGACGCAGCTGGCCCAGCTGATCGCCCTCGGCCGCACCGTGGCCATCTTTCCCGACTCCGCCCGCGCCTGGCTGTGGGCCGGGCACGCCGCCGTCCCCCTGACCGACGCGCCTCCCGTCGTCACCCACATCGCCTGGCCCGCGCACAGCCGCTCCGCCGCCCTCGCCGGACTGATCCGCACGGCCACCCGGCTGTGACCCTCTCCGGCCTCGCGTCGCCAACGGATGTCGCCCCGTGGGTCAGAGCTGGTTCTCGCCGCCGTCGACGTACAGGTTGGCGCCGAGGACGAAGCTGCTCTGCTCGGAAGCGAGGAAGGCCACCACGTCGGCGACCTCCTCCGGGCGCCCGATCCGGCCCAGTGGGACGCCCGCGGCGAACCACGCCTTGGTGAGGGGCCCGCCTCCCGCGGCCACGGCGTCGAGCGCGGGGGTGTCGATGGTGCCCGGCGAGATCGCGTTGACCCGGATGCCGCGGCTCTTGAGCTCGTTGGCCCAGATACGGGCGAAGGACCGGTCGCCGCCTTGGCGGCCGCATACGTGCCCGCCCGTATCGGTTGATCCATCTGGCCATCCTTTCTGAGGAGTTGGCGGGGAGCGGAACCGGTCCCGGTCCCACCGGGCAGCAGCCGGTGGAGCCCACAGATGGGCGTGCGGCGCGCCCCGAGCGCGGCAGCCATGGGATACCAGGGTGTCGGCCGAGGGCTCACCACACGGTGGCGGGCGGTGCTCGGACGCCTCACCTTCTCGGCCGCCTGGGCGCAGCCTCACCGGAACGGGATGGAGCGGTGCGTGACGCGATGGTGCGTGGCGCCACGGTGCGACGGTCGGCGGAGGGCAGGGAGCCGTCCACCAGCGATCCTCGACGTTCGAATCACCGAACGCCGAGTCGATGCATCAGACAGCAAGGATGACAGGCAGCGCGCGGAACGCCGCCTCTCGACAGGATTCGGCGTTCAGCCGCGGAAAGGAGCGGTGCTGTCGCGGACCACGAGCTCGGTGGCGAGCTCGGCGCGCCTGCGATCCAACGGCCGGCCCCGGGCCAGCGTGATCGCCATGGTGGCGGCGGTGGCGGCCATGTCGGCGAGCGGCTGGCGGACGGTGGTGAGCGGCGGGGTGAGCCACTGGCTCGGGAAGAGGTCGTCGAAGCCGACGACGCTCAGATCCTCGGGAACGCGCAACCCGGCCTCGGCCGCCGCCCGGTAGACGCCGAGCGCCTGGCCGTCGGTGCTCGCGAAGACGGCCGTCGGCGGCTCCGGCAGGCGCAGCAAATCGCGGGTGTGCTTCAGGCCGTCCAGGATGTGGAATTCGCCGACGCGGACCAGCGTCGGGTCGAGGGGGATGCCGGCCAGGTCGAGGGCGGCCCGGTAACCGTCGAGCCGGGCCCGGGCGGCCAGGAGGTGTTCGGGGCCGGCGATGACGGCGACGCGCCGATGCCCGAGCTCCAGCAGGTGCCGAGTGGCGGACAGCCCGCCGCTCCAGTTGCTCGCACCCACCGACGGCACACCGTGCCCAGGCTCCCCGGTCGGGTCCACGAGCACGAACGGTATGCCCCGGGTGCGCAGCCGCTCGGCCTGCTCACCGGTCGGCCCCGAGAACACCGAGACCACGCCGGTCGGGCGGCGGGCCAGCACCCCCTCGACCCAGCCGCGCTCCGGAGTGTGACTGCCCCCGAGCTCCGAGACCACCACGGCCAGTTGGTGCTCCGCGGCCACCCGCTGGACGCCGCGGTAGATCTCGGTCGGATAGGGCCCGCGCACCTCGTGGAGGACGAGTTCGAGCAGGGCGGCCGGCCCCGCCACCTTCTGCCGCCGGTAACCGTGCCGGCGAATGAGGTCCTCGACCAGCGCACGGGTCGCCGGGGCCACGTCGGCCCGCCCGTTGACGACCTTGGAGACCGTGGCCACCGAGACCCCGGCGCGCTTCGCGAGCTGCGCGATGGTCAGCGGCTCGCCCTGGCGATCATCGGCTGCGGACATGCCGGAAGTCTAACGATCTAGCCAGGCCCGCACATCCTTTCGAATACCTTCGCCGGCACCACCCGGGGCGCGGGCCACGTCCATCGCGAGGCGCCCTCCAGCCGTCCTCCGCCGGCTCCGTTTCCCATGGCCGTCACGCCGCCCCTGACCGCCAGGACCCGGATGTCCTCGTCAGGCGGATCAGCCGGACCGTCGCGACCAGGGAGGCGGCGGACAGTGCGGTGAGCAGCCAGGGCACGGCATGGATCCCCGACACCTCGATGCCCAGGCCGAGCAGGGGCGGCGCCGCCACACCGCCGAGCATCGAGGCCGCGATGACCCAGGCGCCGGCGCGTCTGGACTGTGGGAGGGCCCTGTTGAGCCAGGGCAGGCCGGTGGGGAAGACGGGCGCGATGAACAGTCCGAGACCGGCGTAGGCCAGGGGCGCCGCGCCCTTGAAGAGCGTGAGCAGCAGGCAGACGGTCATGCCGGCCGCGCACACGGTGAGGATGCGTTCCGGGGAGTACCTCAGCGTGATCGGGACGACGAGGAAGCGGCCCGCCGTCATCATCAGCCAGTACACGGATGTCGCCGAGGCGGCCACGGTGGCGCCGTAGCCGATGGTTTCCAGGTGGGTGGGTTCCCAGCCGCCCGCACCCGCCTCGACGGCGACGTTCAGGATGTAGAGGGCGACGAAGCCGACGAGGACGCGGGACACGCCCAGCTTCACGGACGGCTCGGCTTCGGACGGCGCGGCTTCGGACGGGGCGCCGGCCGCCGTCCTCGTGCGGATGCCGTTCGTGGTCAGGGTGAGCGCCGCCGCCAGCACCGCGCAGCCGGCGAAGGCGTACGCGTAGTCGTCGGGGCCCAGCCAGGCCACGACGGCCGGCCCGAGCACCGCTCCGATGCCGAAGTGGGCGTTGAGCACGTTCAGCATGGCGGTGGACCTCTCGCCGAAGCCGACCGCGAAGAGTTGGTTGAGGCCGTAGTCGATGCCGCCGAAGCCGAGGCCGCCGAGGAAGGCGGCGGCCAGTGCCACGGGCCAGTTGGGGGCGAGCGCGAAGCCCGCGCCGCCGGCCGCCATCAGGCCGTAGCTCGCGACGACCAGCGCCCGGTTGCTGATCCGGGCGTGGATGGCGTTGAAGGCGAGGACCCCCGCGAGCCCGCCCGCGAAGTGCAGGCTCAGGCCCAGGCCCGCGCCGGACGGGGTCAGCCCGTACTCCTCCCGCAGGCCGGGGACCGCCGGGCCGTAGAGGGCCTGGAGCATGCCGATGAGGACGAATCCGACGCAGGACGCGGCCGCGGCCGGACGGGTGAAGAGCCGGCCGTCGGCCGGCGACTTCACGACCGTGTCTGTCACATGGTGTCCAGGAAGTGGAAGGAGAACTCCGCGGCCCTGGCCGGCAGGTGGTACCGCGGCAGCGGGCCGGGGCCGCAGGACTGCGAGCCGATGCCGTGCTGGCCGTGGTCGAGGTTGACCCACACCCGGTCGCCGGGCGTGAGGTCGGTGCGGTGCGCGGCGGCGTCCAGCTGCTCGTTGGTCCAGCGCCGCGCGCTGAACCAGAACTCCGGGTCGCCCTCGATCCTGAGGCCGCCGATCTCGACCCAGCGGACGTCGGCGCGGGCGCCGTTCTCCTGCGGGCGGACGTACGGCGTCTGCAGCTCGTCGACCGTGGACTCCCAACGGCCCAGCATGGCGGCCGACCTGGTGTCCGGGTACGCCTCACCTGGACCGCCGCCGAACCACCGGACGCGGTCAGTGGAGCCCGGGAGCCCGAACCGGATGCCGAGCCGGGGCAGCGGTACCGGCCAGTCGCCCTCGGGCGTCACGGAGACGGTCAGCTTCAGCCGGGTGCCGTCGGAGGTCCACCGGTAGACGGTGGCGAGGCCCGCCTCCCGGGCGGCGGGCGCCACCCTGGTCCGCACGGTCAGCGCGTCGTCGCCCAGCTCGACGGAGTCGAGGCGGTGCCGCATCCGGTGCAGGCCGAACGTGCGCCACAGCGCGCCGAAGCACACGCCGTCCTCCCAGGAGGTGCCGTCGTCGTTGTCGGTGGTCGCCCGGAAGACGTCCAGGCGCGGCCCGTCGACCGCCACCCCGCCGATCGACGTCAGGGCGCCGGTGCGGGGGTCGAAGGCGGCAGGTCCGAGGGTGATCCGCCGCTCGCCGAGTGCCGGCCTGCCGGAGGCGGTGACGGAGGGCACCTGCCGTGCGGTGACGGGGAGTTGGCCCCACGCCACGGGGTGGCCCCTCGGCGCCCACGCGGTGTCCGCCGCGAGCAGTGCCCGTATCGTCCACCGCGTCTCGCCGCCGCACGGGGCGGCCGGCGGCTCGGGCAGCCGCACGTCGGCGGACTCGCCCGGTGCGAGCGGCGGCACCGACAGGATGCCGGCCTCGACGGTCTCGCCTTCCACCTGGTACGACCACTCGAAGGCGAGCGCGGACAGGTCGGCGAAGTCGTGCCGGTTGGTGACCCGCACCGTGCCGTTCGTGCTGTCGCCCTCGATGCGGACCGGTTCGATCACCTTCCGGTACTCGAGCAGCCCAGGCGAGGGTGTGCGGTCAGGGAACAGCAGCCCGTCGCAGACGAAGTTCCCGTCGTGCAGTTCCTCGCCGAAGTCACCGCCGTAGGCGTAGCCGAGCTCGGGGTGCTCGATCCCGTGGTCGATCCACTCCCAGACGAAGCCGCCCTGGAGTCGCTCGTACGTCTCGAAGAGCCGCTGGTAGTCGGCGAGCCCGCCGGGGCCGTTGCCCATGGCGTGCGCGTACTCACAGAGGATGAAGGGGAGTCGGCGGCGCTTGTGCGTGCCGCCGTCCAGTTCCTGGCCGATGCGCTCGACCTCGGCCTGGGAGGCGTACATCCGGGAGTACACGTCCGTGTCACGGCAGTCGCGGTCGCCCTCGTAGTGGACGAGCCGCGACGGGTCCCGGCCGTGGATCCACTCGGACATGGCCGTCAGACCGCGCCCGGTGCCGGCCTCGTTGCCGAGGGACCACAGGACGACCGACGGGTGGTTCTTGTCGCGCTCGACCATGCGGGTCGCGCGGTCGAGCAGGGCCGGGGTCCAGCGGTCGTCGTCGACGGGGTTGTCGCGCCAGGACTGGTCCTCGAAGCCGTGGGTCTCCAGGTCGCACTCGTCGATCACCCACAGTCCGAACTCGTCGCACAGGTCGAGGAAGGCCGGGTGCGGTGGGTAGTGCGAGGCCCGGACGGCGTTGATGTTGTGCCGCTTCATCAGCAGCACGTCCTCGCGCATGGTCTCCGGGTCCAGGGCGCGGCCCCGCTCCGGGTGCCACTCGTGCCGGTTGACGCCCTTGAAGAGGACGGGCCTTCCGTTGACCTTGATCAGGCCGTCCTCGAGGGCGACCGTGCGGAAGCCGATCCGGAGCGGCACGCGCTCGCCCTCGGTGGCCAGCACGCCGTCGTACAGCTTGGGCGTCTCGGCGGTCCACGGCTCGACGGGGACGGTCACGGACTCGCCGGTGGCGACGTCGACCGCCAGCGCGGGCACGGTGATCCGGCCGGCCACGTCCGAGTCGACCCTCAGGGTGCCCGCGCCGGTGAGGTGGTCGTACGAGGCGTGCACGAAGAAGTCGCGGACGCTGCCGGCCGGGCGGTGCAACAGCGTGACGTCACGGAAGATGCCCGGCAGCCACCACTGGTCCTGGTCCTCCAGGTAGGAGCCGGCCGACCACTGGTGAACTCGGACCGCGAGCACGTTGCCACTCGGCCTGAGCAGCTGCCCGACCGCGAGTTCGTGCGGGAGCCGCGAGCCCTTGAACTCGCCGAGCTCCGTGCCGTTCAGCCACACCCGGGCGCAGGACTCGACGCCGTCGAAGCGGAGCACCACCTGGCCGCCCGATGGCCAGTCGGCCGGCAGGTCGAAGACGCGCAGGTGATCACCGGTCGGATTCTCCGTCGGGACGCGCGGTGGGTCGACCGGGAAGGGGTACAGGCGGTTGGTGTAGACGGGGGAGCCGTGGCCCTGCAGGACCCAGTGTCCTGGCACGGTCACCTCGGCCCAGCTCCCCGCGTCGTATCCCGGCTCGGCGAACGAGTCGTCCTCAGTGTCGGCCGCCGGTGACAGACGGAAGCGCCAGCTCCCGTTCAGGGACAGCGTCCTGGCGTCCGAGTCCGCGTACCAGGCGCGGGGCGGCAGCACCCCGGTGCCCGGCGAGACGTCCTCGACGTAGTCGGTGGCCGTTGTGGTGCGAGAAGACATCTCTCTCCTAGGTCTCGGCTCTGCCCCGGAAACGGGAGCCGCGGCTCGTGCCCTGGCGGTGCGCGACGAGCTCCCGTTACCGTTAACGTGAGCGGTAACGGATTCTGGCTCACCGAATCGGTCCCGTCAATGCCCGGTCTCGGGCGATCCGCGATCCATGGGCGGGCCGCCGGGCGCGGCACGGACCACCGGTGAACCTGATTGACTTGGGACGCGAGGCACATGGCACGGGGTGAGTAGGCGACGTGGCTGGACAGCGGAAAACGGAAGAGGAGCGGGGACGGCGCTCCCCGGGCACGGGCACGGGCAAGCGCGTCACACTCCGCGACGTGGCCGAGGCCGCCGGCGTGTCCCACCAGACCGTCTCGCGGGCCATCAACAGCAAGGGCGAGATCGACCCGGAGACCCAGCGCCGGGTGCTCGACGTCGCCCGACGGCTGCGGTACCGGCCCAGCCGGTTCGCCCGGGGGCTGGTCCGGCCGGAGGTCGTGACCGTGGGGCTCATCGTCCCCGACGTGGTCAACCCGTACTTCCCCGAGTTCATGGCCGGGGTGTTCGCGGCCGCGGACCAGCGCGGCTGGCAGGTGCTCGTGGCCAGCACCGAGAACACCCCGTCCCGGGAGCTGACCCTGCTCCGCTCGCTCGGCCGGCAGGTCGACGCACTCGTCAGCTACCTCAGCCACCCCGACGCGGAACTCGAACCGCACGTGGGCTCGGTGCCGCTGGTCATCGTCGACCGCGGGATGGCCTCGTCCACCCACGCACTGGTCGAGGTCGACACCGCGGCCGGGATCAGGGCCGGGATGCGGCACCTCATCGACCGGGGGCACCGCCGGATCGGCATAATCGACTGCACGCCGGTCTGCGACCCGTTCGTCAGGCGCCGCGTCTTCGCCGAGGTCGCCGCGGAACACGCCCTGCCCGTCGACGACAGCTGGAGAGTCGTGGGCGAGCAGACCCTGGACGGCGGCGCCGCCGCGTTCGAGGCGCTGCACGCCGCGCACCCGGACGTCACCGCCGTGTTCGCCTTCAACGACCTCGTCGGGATCGGCGCCCTCCAGGCCGCCCGCCGCCTCGGTGTCCGAGTGCCGGACGACTGCGCGCTTGTCGGGTACGACGGGCTGAGCATCACCGATCTGCTCGACCCGCCGCTGACCACCCTCCACCTCGACAAGCGGCGGTTGGGCGAACTGGCCGTCCACCAGGTCGACCAGCTCCTCGCCGGCGAGCTGCCGCCACCCGCCGTCCTGACGCCGCGCCTGAACGTCCGCGGCACGACCTGACCCGCCCTGGCGCCGACGCCACGGACGGGCCCCGCGGTCGATCCCCGCGGGCGTACCGGTGCCGGTCGGCCGACGCCCCCGGCAGGAACCGAAAGCTCTGGTGAGGTACATGGGCACGATGCACCCGAACGAGGCCGAGACCGACGCCGACCTGGTCCGGCGGCTGCTGCGCGCCCAGTTCCCCCGGTGGGCGGAGCTTCCCATCAGCCGGCTCGCGTCCGGAGGCACGGTCAACGCGATCTACCGGCTCGGCGCGGACCTGACCGTCCGGCTGCCGCTGCACCCCGGCGGCGCCGAGGCCGTCGCCATGGAGGCGCGGCTGCTCCCCCAGCTGGCGCCGCTGCTGCCGCTGCCGATCCCGGAGGTGGTGGCGACCGGTGCCCCGGGGGAGGGCTACCCCCTGCCCTGGGCGGTGCACCGGTGGATCGAGGGCCGCAATCCGGTCGAGGGCGACCTGTCCGAGCCCCGGCTCGTGGCCAAGGGGCTCGCGGAGTTCGCGATCGCCATCCGCCAGATCGATCTCCCCGGCGGTCCGCCCGCGCACCGTGGGAAGCCGCTGATCACCGAGGACCAGGAGACACGGACGGCGATCGAGGCGCTGCGCCGCACCGACGAGCCCTTCGACGCCGACGAGATCACCGCGGCCTGGGAGGAGGCGCTCGCGGTGCCGCCGTGGACCGGCCCGGCCTGCTGGACGCACTCCGACCTGATGCCGAGCAATCTGCTGCTCGCCGGAGACCGCGTCTCGGCGATCATCGACTTCGGCACCGTGGGCATGGGCGAACCGGCCACCGACCTCATCCCGGCGTGGAACCTGCTCCCCGCCTCGGCGCGGCCGGCCTACCGCGACGCGGTGGACGTCGACGACGCGACCTGGGCCCGCGGCCGGGGCTGGGCGCTGTCCATGGCGGTCATCCAACTGCCGTACTACCGCGACACCAACCCGGTCATCTCAGCCAACGCCCGGTACGTCATCAGGGAGATCCTCGCAACCTCCGCACAGCGGGAACAGGGGCCTGCTCCGGCCCGCCCAGGCCCATCCACGAGAGCCCGGAAAAAAATCCGGACGGCGATGTCGAGAATCCGCGCCCGGCTCCGTCCCCGGGGTGAACGCGACCACAATGGGTCGCACGATCACCAAGGAGAACCACGATGGCCAAGTACCTGCTGCTGAAGCACTACCGCGGCGCCCCGGCTCCGGTCAACGACGTGCCGATGGACCAGTGGAGCCCAGAGGAGATCTCGGCGCACGTGCGGTACATGAACGACTTCGCGGCCCGGCTGGAGCAGACCGGCGAGTTCGTCGACGGTCAAGCCCTCGCCCCCGAGGGAACATGGGTCCGCTACGACGGCGAGGGGCGCCCGCCGGTCACCGACGGACCGTTCGCGGAGACCAAGGACCTCATCGCCGGCTGGATGATCATCGACGTCGACAGCTACGAGCGCGCCGTCGAACTGGCCGGGGAGCTGTCGGCCGCCCCCGGGGCGGGCGGCAAGCCGATCCACGAGTGGCTCGAGCTGCGCCCGTTCTACGGCGCGGCGCCCACCATCACGGAGTGACCTCACCGATGGACGAGGTCCTGCTCAGGAGCCTCACGCCGAGCGTCATCACCGTCCTCGTCCGCCGCGGAGCCGACTTCGCGGCGGCCGAGGACGCCGTGCAGGACGCGCTGGTCGAGGCGCTCCGGGTCTGGGCGGACAACCAGCCGCGGGACGCCAAGGGCTGGCTGGTTACCGTGGCCTGGCGCAAGTTTCTCGACGCGACCCGCGCCGACGTCGCCCGCCGCCGGCGTGAGGACCGCGTCGAGGAGGAGCCGGCACCCAATCCCGCGTCCGCGGTGGACGACACGCTCCAGCTCTACTTCCTGTGCGCCCACCCGTCATTGACCCCGGCATCGGCGGTCGCGCTCACGCTGCGCGCCGTCGGCTGGCTGACCACCCGCCAGATCGCCGCGGCCTACCTGGTGCCCGAGGCGACCATGGCACAGAGAATCAGCCGGGCCAAACGCACCGTCTCCAGCGTGCGCTTCGACCGGCCGGGCGACGTCGCCACCGT
>NZ_SMKC01000248.1 GCF_004348315.1 Streptomyces sp. 8K308
GGTGGGGAGAAAACCCCTACGGCCGGTCCAGCAGGCGGCGGAGTGTCGCGACGCGGTTGGTCGTCAGGGACTCGACGCCGAGCGCCAGCAGGCGCCGCATCGTGCGCCGGGTGTCCGGCGTCCAGGCGGCGACCCGGCAGCCCCGGGCCCCGGCCCACTCGACCGTCGCCTCGGTGACCAGTCCGAAGCGGTAGTTCAGCCAGCGCGGGCGCACCTCGTCGAGGAGCGTGGTGGGTGGGCGCGTCGCGCGGTGCCAGGTGAGGGCGATCTCGGCCGCCGGGTCGGCCTCGCGGACCGCCCGCAGCGCGGCCGGGTCGCCGCAGTAGTAGACGCGGTCGGCCGCACCGGCGGCGCGGACCGCCGCCAGGGTGGTGCGCGCGGTGGCGGCCGAGCGCTCCGGGAGGTCGATCAGGGTCCGCACCGGCGCGGTGACCGCGAGCGCCGCGGCCAGCGTCGGCACCCCGCCGCCGGTGAGCTCCGCGATCTCGGCCGCCGTCAGCGCCGCCACCGGCCGGTCGTGCCCCCACAGCCGCCTGAGCGTCGGGTCGTGCACCACCACCAGCACGCCGTCCGCCGTGGCGCGCACGTCGAGCTCCACCGCGTCCGCGCCGGCGGCGATCGCGGAG
The DNA here is from genome assembly GCF_004348315.1 of Streptomyces sp. 8K308. GTDB lineage: Bacteria > Actinomycetota > Actinomycetes > Streptomycetales > Streptomycetaceae > Streptomyces. The sequence goes on from NZ_SMKC01000248.1 coordinate 627, forward strand.
CGGAAGGAGGGCAGCGTGTTCTCCCTGGCCCGGTACGGGTCGCCCCGGTGGGCGACGGCGACGGCGCCGCGGCCGGTCACCCGGGCCACGCGGCGAGGTATCCGTCGATCTCGGCGGCCAGCCTGGCCTTGCCCACCGGGTCGAGGAACGAGGCGTGCACCGCGTTCTTCGCGAGCTGGGCGACCCCGGCCGCGTCGAGGCCGAGCAGCCGCGCGGCGACCTCGTACTCGGTGTTGAGGGCGGTGCCGAACATCGGCGGGTCGTCGCTGTTCACGGTGACCAGCACGCCGGCCGCCACGAGCTCGGGCAGCGGGTGCTCGGCGAGCGAGGGGACGGACCTGGTGGCGACGTTGGAGGTGGGGCAGATCTCCAACGGGATCTGGCGCTCGGCGAGGTGGGCCAGCAGCCGGGGGTCGCGGGCGGCGTTGATGCCGTGCCCGATGCGCTCGGCGCGCAGCTCGGTGAGCGCGTCCCAGACGGTCTCGGGGCCCGTGGACTCGCCGGCGTGCGGCACGCTGTGCAGCCCGGCCGCGATGGCCCGGTCGAAGTAGGGCTTGAACTGCGGCCGCGGCCAGCCGATCTCGGGGCCGCCGAGCCCGAACGAGACCAGTCCCTCGGGGCGCAGCTCGCACGCCATCCGCGCGGTGTCCTCGGCGGCCGGCAGGCCGAGCTCGCCCGGGATGTCGAAGCACCAGCGCAGCGTGACGCCGAACTCGCGCTCCGCGCTGGTCCTGGCGTCCTCTATCGCCTCCATGAAGGCGACGTCCGGGATGCCGCGCCGCACGGAGGAGTGCGGGGTGACGGTGAGCTCGGCGTAACGGATGTTCTGCCGGGCCATGTCGCGGGCGATCTCGTGGGTGAGCAGCCGGACGTCCTCGGCGTCCCTTATCAGCTCCACAACCGAGATGTAGATCTCTATGAAGTGCGCGAAGTCCCGGAAGGTGAAGTAGCGTTCGAGCTCGTGGGGGTCCTTGGGGACCGGTGAGTCCGGGTGCCTGGCCGCCAGCTCGGCGACGATCCTGGGGGAGGCCGAGCCGACGTGGTGGACGTGGAGCTCGGCCTTGGGCAGGCCGGCGATGAACGTGGTCAGGTCGGTCGCGGCGGTCGGCTCGGACAAGGTGCCCTCCGGGGTCTCGGTGCGAGGTCATCGTATGCGGCGGGTCCGACATCCTGGCCGGCGGCGCTGTCGGTGGCGGACCGTAGGGTGGTGCCCGCGAGGATGTGGAGGTCCTGTGACTGCTGAACAGCAGCCCGATCCGTTGCGGCCACCGGCCGGGGGCGTGGCTTCCGTGGCGCCGTGGCCGTGGTACGGGGCGCCGGGTTGGCCGGTCCTGCCGCCACCGCCGAGGAACGGTGCGGGCAACGCCGCGTTGGTGCTCGGCCTGCTCTCGGTGCTGACCTGCTGGACGTTCTTCCTCAGTCCGCTGACGCTGCCGCTCGGCGTGCTGGCCGTGATCCTGGGCCTCGTCGGCCTGGCGAACGTGCGTCGGGGGCACGCCACCAACCGGGTGTTCGCGCACGGTGGGTTGTGGACGGGGGTGGCGGGCACCGCGATATCGGCCGTGTTGGTCGTGCTGTTGGTCGGCTGGAGCACGAGCGGGCCGACCGAGGTGCGCTCGGCGGCGGGGGCCGACTTCGTGGCCGGTCCCGACCAGGAGGTGGAGTTCGCTGACGGCCTCGCCGTCACCATATCCGGGCCGAGCGAGGCCGACCTCGGCCACCAACTCGTCATCCGCGTCACCAACGAGGGCGAGCGCACCGTGGACCTGGCCGAGGGGGCGGCGCGGGCCTGGCTCGGCGACCGGCGCGCCGGCGTCGTGCTGTTGACCGAGCGCCCCGACCGGTTGGCGCCCGGCGAGTCGGGCTCGATCTCCTTCCGGATCGACGGCGCGGTGGCCGGGGCGGGGGAGCGCGGCCCGCTCGCCCTGGACTACGCGCCGGGCGGCGCCTACGACTACGGCTTCTGGGAGTTCGATCTCGGCACCGGCGACGACGGTTCCGGTCTCGAGGACGAGGCTCCCGGGGGCGGTGGCGTCGAGGCGTGACGAGCGGTGTGTGACGCGTGACACGGGGGAATCCGGCGAAGCGGCGTAAGAGTTCGGGGTGCAGGCACTCCTACCTCATGACCCGACCGGGCCCGCCGGGGGCTCGCGGGGGTGAGGAGGTTCGTGTGAAGGGCGACAGTGGGGGCGCGCGCACGGCCGTGGAGTGGCTGGCGTCAGCGGCCCCGGAGCCGGAGACCTGCCGCTGGGAGTGGGAGCGCCACCCGATGGCGGTGGCCCTGCTCCCGGCCGGGCGGGTGTGGGACGTGCTGGTGGTGAAGGGCGAGTTGGGGTGTCCGACGCTGGCGGTGCTCACCCGGGTGCTCGACCGGCCGGGTCCCGTGCTCGCGGACCGGGGGGACGCCAGGGTCGGCTTCTTCGTCCCGCCGGGCACGGCCGGCCGTTGGGTGGGCACCGGTGTGCGGGGCGCCGGCCGGGGTAGCTGGATAGTGGTGCCGCATCCGGTAAGGGCCGCGGGCGGCGTGCGCTGGCTCGTCCAGCCGGACGGCTCCGGCGTGCTCACGGATCCCGCGGTGCTCGAGCTGGCGATGCACGAGGCGGCCGCGACGCTGGCGGGCGGGAAGGCGATGTGAGCGGGGTGCGGGCGGCCCAGCCACCCCGGAGCGAGGGGGGAGAACTCCGGGGCGGTGCCGGCCACTCCCAAACCCGGACGGCCGCACGCCCCGGGGGGTGTGGGGCGGGCGGTACCGGTCCGAAAGGAGTCGCGGGAGTCTGGCTGCTCTCGCTACCGGTCCGACCGTACGACAGGACGACCGGTACCGGACGTGGCGCCGCCGGATCCGCATCACATCCCCGCAGCTTCTCCATCCGGTGCCAGCCCGCTCACAGGCCGCACCGCTCTCGCCGTGCCGCCCGCCCCGCGTCGTGCACTACAGGCCGTCGACCGCGCCCTCGAGCACGTCGAAGGCACCCTCGAGGACGTCGAGCCCCTCCCTGAGTAGCTCCTCGCCGATGACCAGCGGCGGCAGGAAGCGCAGCACGTTGCCGTAGGTGCCGGTGGTCAGCACCAGTAGCCCCTCGCCGTGGCACGCCTTGGCCAGCGCCGCGGTGGCCGCCGGGTCGGGGTCCTTGGTGCCGGGCCGCACCAGCTCGATCGCCAGCATCGCGCCCCGGCCGCGCACCTCGCCGATCGCCGGGTGCTTGGCCGCCATCTCCAGCAGCCTGGGCTTCATGACCTCCTCGATCCGGCGGGCCCTGGCCGGCAGGTCGAGCTCCCGCATGGTCTCGATGGCGCCGAGCGCGGCGGCACAGGCCACCGGGTTGCCGCCGTAGGTGCCGCCGAGGCCACCGACGTGCGCGGCGTCCATGATCTCGGCGCGGCCGGTGACCGCCGCGAGCGGCAGGCCGCCGGCGATGCCCTTGGCGGTGGTGATCAGGTCGGGCACCAGGCCCTCGTGCTCGCTGGCGAACCACTGTCCGGTGCGGCAGAACCCCGACTGGATCTCGTCGGCCACGAAGACGATGCCGTGCTCCCTGGCGAACTCCGCGATCCTGGGCAGGAAGCCGCGCGCCGGCACGATGAACCCGCCCTCGCCGAGCACCGGCTCGACGACGATGGCCGCCGTGTTCTCCGGCCCGATCTGCTTGCTGATCTGGTCGATGACCTGCGCCGCCGCCTCCTCGGCACAGCGCTCAGGCCCGGTGGGCCAGCGGTAGGGGTAGGCCATCGGCATCCGGTAGATCTCCGGCGCGAACGGGCCGAAGCGGTGCTTGTAGGGCATGTTCTTGGCGGTCAGGGCCATGGTGAGGTTGGTGCGGCCGTGGTAGCCGTGGTCGAAGACCACCACGGCCTGCCGCCCGGTGTGGTACCGGGCGATCTTCACGGCGTTCTCCACGGCCTCGGCGCCTGAGTTGAGCAGGATCGACTTCTTGGCGTGGTCGCCGGGGGTGAGCCTGGCCAACTCCTCGCAGACCTCCACGTAGCTCTCGTAGGGGGTGACCATCGCGCAGGTGTGGGTGAACTGGCTGAGCTGCGCGCTCGCCCGCCGGACGACGGCCTCGGCGCTGTTGCCGACGGAGGTGACGGCGATGCCGGAACCGAAGTCGATCAGCGCGTTGCCGTCCACGTCCTCGACGATGCCGCCGCCCGCGCGTCGCGCGAACACCGGCATCACGATGGGGAGCCCGTCGGCCACGGCGGCCTGCTTGCGGGCCATCAGCTCCCGTGACCTGGGGCCCGGGATCTCGGTGACGAGCTTGCGCCGCTGGGCGAGGGAGGGGCCGCCGGAGGTTTCCGTCGAGGCGCTCATGAGGGGACTCCTTGTCGCGAAGGGGCTGTGTCTCCGGTCACTCCTCGCAGGCTAGGGCCGCCCCCGCTGTCCCCGCATGCTCCGCCACGGAGTGATCGGGGGACGCGGCTGGACGAACTGGCGCGGAGTCGGGGGTGGGTTGCCCGAGTTTCCTAATGGTAAAGTCGCAATCAACCGTTAGGTCGAGGGGTGGGGCGCGCGACGCCACCGGAGCGGAGGGGCATGTCCGAGCTGCGTCAACTGCTGCGGGGCCTGGAGGTGTTCGCCGGCGAGCTGCCCTCGTTCGATCCGGACGCCGCCCCCGCGGCGCCCGCCGACCTGTTCACCGACTGGCTGCTGGCCGCCGTCGACGCCAAGGTCCCCGAGCCCCACGCGATGACGCTCTCCACCGTCGACGAGCACGGCGCCCCGCAGGCGCGGGTGCTCATCCTCAAGAACGTGCTCACCGAGGTCGGCGGCTGGCAGTTCGCCGCCCACCGGACCAGCCCCAAGGGCCGTCAGCTCACCCACCGGCCGCGGGCCGCCCTCACCTTCTACTGGCAGCCGCAGGCCCGCCAGATCAGGATCACGGGACCGGTGGTGCCCGAGAGCCGCGAGGACAGCGCCGCCGACTTCCTGGCCCGCGGCCCCGGCGCCCGCGCCGAGGCCCTGCTCGGCCGGCAGAGCGGCCCGCTGACCGACCCCGCGGAGCGCGCCGCCGCGCTCGCCGCCTCCCGCGCCCGCCTCGCCCGGGAGCCGGACGCCGTGCCCCCGGAGTGGACGCTCTACACGCTGCTCGCCGACCGGGTCGAGTTCTGGCAGGGCGACCGCGACCGCGAGCACACCCGGCTCGCCTACCTCCGTACCGCCGACGGCTGGACCAGGGAGACGCTGTGGCCCTGAGCCCACCCGCCACCGAAGACCGCGTGCGCGACGCCGTGTTCGCCGCCCAGGACCGGCTGCGCGCGCTGCTGCCCGGGCTCACCGACGCCGCGGCGCGCGAACCGAGCGCGCTGCCCGGCTGGAGCCGGGCCCACGTGCTCTCCCACCTGGAGGGCGTCGGCCTGGCCCTGGCCAGGCAGGCCGAGTTCGCGTCGCGCGGCGAACTGGTCGACGTCTACGACGGCGGCCGCCCTGCCAGGGACGCCGGCATCGAGGCGGGCGCCCGGCGGGACGCCGCCGCGCTGCGCGCCGCTCTGACCGCCGCCCTCGACCGGGTGCGGGCGACCTGGGCGGCCGTCGGCCCCGACGAGTGGGACCGGCCCGTCCGCTACCGCCAGGGCCCGCTGCGCGGCGCGCTGCTCGCCTGGTGGCGGGAGGCCGAGATCCACACCGCGGACGCCCTGCTCGGCGCCACCCCCGCCGACTGGTCCCGCGCGTTCTGCGGCCACACCCTCGACTTCCTCGCCCCGCGCGTACCGGCCGACACCCGGCTCGTGCTGGTCGCCACCGACGGCCCCGAGCGGCGTGAGTTCGGCACCGGCCCCCAGGACGTGGTCGTGCGCGGCCCGCTGACCGACCTCACCGCCTGGCTCGCCGGCCGCGCCCCGGCCGCGCCCCCGCGCCCCGAGACCGGGGAGCTGCCCCAACTCGACCCCTGGCCCTGACGGTTCGCCCTCGGCACAAAGCCACGGGACGGGCCCTGGCGCTGCGTGTTCCGGTGCGTTCGGCATTAGATTTCGGCATTAGATTGAGCCGCGCACACCCGTGGCACCCGCGCGACAGCCCGAGCGGCGAGCGACAGTCACCCGATGGCCTGGTCAGGGGGCTTGGCACCCGATGAGCACCGAAGGCGCGCCCGACGCGCGCACCGCACGTGAGAACGCCCAGGCGGTCCCACGCCCCAGGGGCGCGCCCCCGATGCCGCCGGGGCCACCCGAGGACGCCGGGCCGCCGCTGGTCCGCTGGCTGCGCTCGCCACGGCCGGCGGCCGGCCCCGGCGTCTGGCGCACGGGCCACGTCCCCAAGCCCCCTGAGGACCCGGACCGGCTCGGCGACCGCGAGCTGCACGGCACCGCCGCGCTCGCCGCGATCGCCGGCTGGATCGTCTGGTCGCTCTACGCCAACGGCTACCTCGGCTTCGTGCTGTGGCCCCTGGAATGGCTCGGCCTCGACTCCTGGGGCGCGTCCACCGGCGGCATCACCGTCCTCTACCTCTACGAGCTGCTGTTCGTCGTCCTCCTGGTCTACGCCTTCGGCCGGGTGGGCAACGGCCCCGACCTCTGGCGCCGTTGGCGGCCGGCCGTGCTGCGGCTGCTGACCGGCCGCCCCGACATCCCCCCGCTGCCGCGCGGCGCGGCGCTGCGGGCCACCGCCGCGCTGCTCGCCTGCTACGCGGCCTGGCGGCTCAGCTTCCGCGGCGTCTGGGAGTTCTGGCTCGAACCGCTCTACACCGTCGTCCCCGACTCCTGGTGGCAGGACGGCGACACCACCGCCTACACCGTCAGCTACAACCTCTACTACGCGCTCTACGCCGCGCTGCTGCTCGCGCTGGCCGCCTGGCTCGGCGGCTGGCGCGCCGTCCGGCGCCACTTCCCCCTCGCCCTCCGGCTGCGCCCGGGCGCCGGCACGACCCCGGGGGAGCGCGCCGAACTCGCCAGGCTGGCCGACTTCACGGAACTGCGCGCCGCGGGCGCCACCCGGGCCGCCGAGCGGCTCGCGGCCGAGGCCAGGGGCGGCGTCATGAGCGACCTCGACTACGCCCGCATCGAGTACGCCTGGCGCCTGGTGCGCGCCCGCCCCACCGCGCTGCCCGCCTTCGACGACACCGCGGCCGCCGAGGGCGCCGCCGCCTTCACCCACCCATCGGGCGCCCGCGACCTGCCCGCCAGGACCGCGGAACACGACCTGCTCACCCGGCAGGTGCGCATCGGCCACGCCCCCGACGAAGACCGCAACCCCTACGAGTACCGGGGCGAGGCCGTCGCCCTCGACCCGACCGTGCTCGGCACCTCGCTGCTCGCCGTCGGCCCGCCCGGATCCGGCAAGACCGGCCGGGTCATCCGGCCCGTCGTCGAGGCCCTGTGCCTCCAGGCGCTCACCGGCCAGGCCGCCGTCGTCGCCGTCGGCACCGCGCGCAGCGGGCTCGGCCCGGACGGCGCCTTCGACATCGTCGTCCGGGTCGGCGACCCGGCCAGCACCCACCAGCTCGACCTCTACGGCGGCGCCGCCGACACCGACGAGGCGGCCACGCTGCTGGCTGAGGCGCTGGTCGGCGGCGGCCGCGCCGACCCGGCCGAGGCGGCGGCCGCGCTGATCCAGCTGATCGGCCCCTACCAGGCCGCCTACGGGCACCTCCCCGGCGTGCCGGAGCTGCGCGCCATGCTGGACGGCGCCCCCGCCCTGCTGGCCACCCTCCGCGAGGACCTCGCCTTGGCCGGCGCCGCCGACCAGCAGCGCGACCTCGACGCCCGCGCCCGCCAAGCCCAGCGCCCCGACGACCTTGGCCCACAGCTCGCCGACCGTCTCGCCCTGCTCGACCGCGCCGGCTTCTCCCACCCGGGCCGGGCCCCGGCGTTCTCGCTGAGCTCCCTCACCCATCCGCTGCGGGTCCGCGTCGACCTGCCGGCCACCGGGCACGCCGAGGCCGGCCGCATCATCACCCGGCTGCTGCTCGCCCAGTTCACCGCGGCCGCCGTCACCCGCCCCGACCGCTCGCTCTTCGCCTGCCTGGTGCTGGACGACGCCACCGCCGCCGTCACCCGCGGCACCGTCCGCGGTCTGACCCAGCTGCGCCCCAACAACGCCGGCGCCGTCCTCGCCCTGCGCACCCTGGACGACGTGCCGGCCGAGCTGCGGACCGGGCTGCTGGGCGCGGTCGGCTGCCGGATGGCGTTCTCCGGGATCACCACCTGGGACGCCGAGCACTTCGCCCGCGCCTGGGGCACCGCATGGACCGAGGACCAGGAGACCACCCGTACCCCGGACCGCGGCGGCGGCATGGTGAAACGGCTGGTGCGCGGCGTGCGCCGGGCGTTCACCGGGCGGGACACCACCACGGAATCGGTCACTGTGCGGCGGGTGGAGCGGGAGCGCTGGTCGGCCTCCGAGCTGGCCCATCGGGTGCCGTCCCGGCACGCGGTGGTCTCGATGACGAGCGTGGCGGGCGAACCGAGCCCTCCGGTGCTGGTCCGGCTCGGCTGACCTGCGGCCGGGCCGCCGGCGCGCCGGTGACGGAATCTCGCCGTTGCCGGCACGTGCCCCAGGGACGCCCCATCGGACGCATATGCCAGTCGCTGTACGGTGATGGTACGTGTTGCTCTGGCTGCCCAAGGTGATGCATGCGCCCGACCCTCGCCTCCCTCGTCCAGCACACCGCGCTCAAGCTCGGTGTGCTCTGTGGCGAGGACCGGCTCGAGGCCGAGGTGCGGTGGGCGCACGCCAGCGAGCTCGCCGACCCGGTGCCCTGGCTCGACGGCGGCGAACTGCTGCTGACCACCGGCCTCAAGCTCGCCGTCCACGACCAGGGGGAGATGCGGGCCTACGTGGCGCGGCTGGCCGGCGCCGGCGTGGTCGGCCTCGGCTTCGGGGTGGGCGTCAACCACCCCGAGGTGCCGCCGGCCCTGCTCGGCGCGGCCCGCGAGACCGGGATTCCGCTGCTCGCCGTGCCGCGGCCGACGCCGTTCATCGCCATCAGCAAGGCCGTCTCGGCCGCGATAGCCGCCGAGCAGTACCGGTCGGTGACGGCGGGGTTCGCGGCCCAGCGCGAGCTGACCAGGGCCGCGCTCTCGCCCGGCGGACAGCGCTCGCTGCTGGAGAGGCTGGCCGGCCAGGTCGGCGGCTGGGCCGCGCTGTACGACCTGACCGGCGCGGTCACGGCGGTCGCGCCCGGCTGGGCGGCGCGCCGGGCCACCAGGGCGGCGGCCGACGTGCGGCGCCTCGCCGACCGGCCGGCGCCGGCCAGCGTGGTGACGACCGGCGAGCCGGACGACGACCGGATCGAGCTGCAGTCGGTGGGCACCGGGCAGCTGCCCAGGTCCGTGCTCGCCATCGGCACGGCCACGCCACTCGGCCCCGCCGAGCGGTACGCGGTGCAGTCGGCCGTCGCGCTGCTGACGCTCACCACCGAGCGCTCCCGCGCCTTCCAGGCGGCCGAGGCGCGGCTCGGCGGCGCGGTGCTGCGGATGCTGCTGAGCGGCGAGCCGGACCACGCGCGCACGGTCGCGGGCGAGCTCTACGGCGGGCTGCTCGACGCGCCGCTGCGGGTCGTGGTCGCCGAGGCCGACGCCGAGTGCACCGCGCTCGAGGACCTGGGCCTCGTGGTGGAGTCCGCGGCGGCCAGGGCCGGCGAGCCGGTGCTCGCGGTCGCCGACGGCGCCGACCTGGTGCTGCTCGCCGCGGACGGCGGCGCGGCGGTCGCGGCCCTGGCCGACCACGCGCGGATCGAGCCGCGCGGGCGGGCCGACGGCCTGGTGCTCGGCGTCTCGGAACCGACCGGGCCCTCGGCGGTCGACACCGCCTACCAGCACGCCAGGGAGGCCCTGCTGGTCGCCCGCCGGCGGGGCCGTACGCTGGTGGAACACGACCACGTCGCGGACGGCTCCATCGTGCCGCTGCTGGCGGACGAGGCGGTGCGGGCGTTCGCGGACGGCATGCTGCGGTCGCTGCGCGACCACGACCGGCGGGGCCGGGGCGACTTGCTGGCCTCGCTACGGGCGTGGCTGGCCCGCCACGGCCAGTGGGACGCGGCGGCGGCCGACCTCGGTGTGCACCGGCACACGCTGCGCTACCGCATGCGGAGGGTCGAGGAGATCCTCGACCGCTCCCTCGACGATCCGGACGTCCGCATGGAGCTCTGGCTGGCCCTCAAGGCCAGCGGCTGACGGCCGGCGGGTTGGCCTCCGGCCAGGTTGGCGACGCCGCGCCGGCTCTGTCCGGCGCAGGGCCGGCCCGCGGCCTTGGCGGCTGCGCCGCCGCGAGCCGGCCCTGCGGCTGCGCCGGCCTCCGGCGGTTCGCGCGGCGGGGGCCTTCAGGCCCGGCCGGCGAAGCCGCCCCCGGACCGGGGCCGCTGCCGGCCCGCGTGCGGAGCGCGGAAGAAGGGG
>NZ_SMKC01000249.1 GCF_004348315.1 Streptomyces sp. 8K308
CTGGTCCCCGGCGTCCCCGACCCCTCGCCCAACGACCTGGTCATCCACCAGCAGGACCTCCAGGCCGTGGTCAACGCGCTGTGGGCCGGCGGCGCCGAGGGCATCCAGGTCATGGACCAGCGGCTGGTCTCGACCAGCGCCGTCCGCTGCGTCGGCAACACCCTGATCCTCCAGGGCCGCCTCTACTCCCCGCCGTACACCGTCACCGCCGTCGGCGACCCCGAGGCGCTGCACGCCGCCCTCGACGCCGCCCCCGCCATCGAGGACTACCTGCAGTACGTGCGGGCGTACGGCCTGGGCTGGCGCGTCGACGACCACTCCGCCGTCACCCTGCCCGGCTTCGACGGCGGCGTGGCGCTGCGCTACGCCGAGCCCGTGCCCGCCGACGCCGCCGACGCGGCCTCCGCGGCCGAAGACTGACGACCCCCTCCGAGGCGTCAGCGACCCGTCGTACTCTTGGGGCAGCAGGCGGGCGACGAAGGGGAAGCGAAGCGATGTACGGGTGGATCTGGCGGCACCTGCCGGGCAACACCGCGGTGCGCGCGCTGATCTCGCTGGCGCTGGTGATAGGCGTGATCTACCTGCTGTTCGAGCACGTCTTCCCGTGGGCCGAGCCGATCATGCCGTTCAACAACGGGGGGGCCGTCGAATGAGCGCCAGGGTGCTGGTCGTCGACAACTACGACAGCTTCGTCTACAACCTCGTGCAGTACCTGTACCAGCTCGGCGCCGAGTGCGAGGTGGCACGGAACGACGCGGTCACCACCGCGGACGTCGCGGGGGGCGACTTCGCCGGGGTGCTGCTGTCGCCGGGCCCCGGCACCCCGGAGGACGCCGGCGTCTGTGTGGAGATGGTCCGCCACTGCGCGGCCACCCGCACCCCCGTCTTCGGCGTCTGCCTCGGCATGCAGGCCATGGCCGTGGCCTACGGCGGCGTCGTCGGCCGGGCCCCCGAGCTGCTGCACGGCAAGACCTCCCCGGTGCGGCACGAGGGCGCCGGCGTCTTCGCCGGTCTTCCGTCGCCGCTGACCGTCACCCGCTACCACTCGCTGGCCGTCGAGGAGCCCACCGTGCCGGCCGGGTTCGAGGTCACCGCGACCACCGAGAGCGGCGTCGTCATGGGCCTGCGCCACCGCGAGGTCCCGGTCGAGGGCGTCCAGTTCCACCCCGAGTCGGTGCTCACCGAGGGCGGCCACCGGATGCTCGCCAACTGGCTCACGGTCTGCGGCGACAGCGCCGCCGTCCAGCGGTCGCACGGCCTCGCGCCCGTCGTGGGATCGGCCGCGTGACCCACCCGGGCTGGGGCCCGGAGCATCCGGAGGACCCGGAGACGATGGGCCTGCGCCGGCCCTCCGACCTGACCCCGCCGACGCCAGGCGGCCGCGCGGCCCGGCGCAAAGCCGCGGCTGCGGCCGCGGCCTCTCCCTCGGCCTCGGACGCGCACGGCGGGCGCGCCGCCCGCCGGAAGGCCGCGCGGGCCGGCTCCTCCCGGCGCAGGGCCGGCGGCCAGGCGCCGCCGCCGTCTCCTCCCCGCGCCGCCGACGCCGACGCAGAGGTGGCGGGCGGCCGGGCGGCCCGCCGGAAGGCGGCCAAGGCCGCGGCCAAGGCGGCCAAGCAGACCGGCACCGCCATCAGCAACGTGATCGGCGAGCTCTTCATCACCACCGGCGCCCTGCTGCTGCTTTTCGTCGCCTACCAGCTGTGGTGGACGAACGTGGAGGCCCGCGCGCACGCCAACACGCAGCGCGAGGAGCTGCAACGCCAGTGGGAGGACGGCGGGAACGAGGACGTCGACCCCCGCGAACCGGGCGCCTTCTCACCGGGCGACGGCTTCGCGATCCTCTACCTGCCGACGCTGGACGTGGTGGTGCCGATCGCCGAGGGCGTGGCCGAGGACACCGTCCTCAACAACGGCATGGTCGGCCACTACACGGCGGAGGACGGCCTCCCCACGGCGATGCCGTGGGACGAGGAGGGCAACGTGGGCCTCGCCGGCCACCGCAACACCCACGGCGAGCCCTTCCGCTACATCAACCGCCTGGAGCCGGGCGACCCGATCGTCATCGAGACCCAGGACGCGTACTTCACCTACGAGATGGCCAGCCGCCTCGACTCCACGTCCCCCTCCAACACGGCCGTGCTCGACCCCGTCCCGGAACAGGGCGGCTTCACCGAACCCGGCCGCTACATCACGCTGACCACCTGCACCCCGGAGTTCACCTCCACCTACCGCATGATCGTCTGGGGAGAGATGACGGAAGAACGCCCCCGCTCGGACGGAAAACCCGATGCCCTCGTCAACTGACCCTGAGGCCACGCCACCCGAGGCAGGCGACGACACCACCCCGGCGGCCGTACCAGGCCAGCGCGACACGGATCCTGGGCCACACACCGCCAGGACCGAGAGCGACACCGCCCCGTCCCCAGCGGAGGCTGCCGCCAACGAGGCCGCCACCCAAGCAACCCCTGAGGACCCCGCCCCAACCACCACAGCCAACGCCGACGCGCAGCCCACCGCCGACGCGGCGGACGCCGCCGACAGCGGCGATGCCACCAGCAGCACGGCGGACACCCTGGCGGAGCGGGCCACCGGCACGGCGGAGGCTGCCGCCAGCGAGACCGCCGCCCAAGCGCCCCCTGAGGACCCCACCTCTACCACCACAGCCAACGCCGGCACAGGCCCGGTGGAGCCGGCCGCCGGCGCGGCGGACGCCGACGCCGACGGCCAGGCCCGCGCCGGCGAGGCGCGCCCGCGCCGGAGGCGCGTCGCGGTGCTCGTCGGCGTCGTCGGGGAGCTGCTCATCACCGCCGGCCTCGTGTTGGCGTTGTTCGTCGCGTACTCGCTCTGGTGGACCAACGTCGTCGCCAACCAGGAGGCCAGCCGGGACAGCGACGCCGTCCGGGACCAGTGGGCCGCCGCCGAGGACGAGAGCGGCGGCGACGACGACCAGCCGCCCGTATTCGACCCGGAGGACGGCATCGGCTTCCTTCACGTCCCCGCCATGACCGACGACGTGATCCTCGTCAAGGAAGGCATCGGCCTCGACGTCCTCAACGGCGGCGTGGCCGGCTACTACGACACCCCCGTCGAGTCCGCCATGCCCTGGGACGAGGAGGGCAACTTCTCCCTCGCCGCCCACCGCGACGGCCACGGTGCCAAGTTCCACGGGATCGACCAGATCGAGGAGGGCGACCCGATCGTCTTCGAGAGCAGCGACACCTGGTACATCTACCGGGCGTTCGCGATCCTCCCCGAGACGTCCAGGTACAACACCGCCGTGCTCAACGCCATCCCCGAGGAGTCGGGGGCCACCGAAGCGGGCCGCTACATCACCCTCACCACCTGCACGCCGGTCTACACCTCGCGGTACCGCTACGTGGTCTGGGGCGAGCTGGAGCGCACCGAGCGCGTCGACGCCGACCGCACCCCGCCGGAAGAGCTGCGGGCCGCCGACTGACGTCGACGGCCCGCGCGGCCCAACTCCCGTGGAGCCTAGGAGAGTCGAACTCCTGACATCCGCCATGCAAAGACGGCGCTCTACCAACTGAGCTAAGGCCCCTTGGCCGATCCCGACAACACGGCAGGTGGCCGGAAGCTAGATTACCCAATCTTCCCGCCGGATACCGACCGGGTATCGCCCGGATGTGCATCCCTCCGTAGGATGACGCGCAACTTCGCTCAGGTGAAGCGATCAGGGGAGAACAGGGGAGACACGATGGACGCGACTCAACAAGAGTCCACGGAAAGGGCCAGAGAACAGCAGACGACATGGTACGGGGAGCCACTGGGGGCGCTCTTCCGTCGGCTGATCACCGATCTCGGACTCAACCAGGCCCGGCTCGCCGTGGTCCTCGGACTCTCGGCGCCCATGCTGTCCCAGCTGATGAGCGGGCAGCGCGCCAAGATCGGCAATCCGGCCGTCGTCCAACGGGTGCGCTCGCTGCAGGACCTGGCCGCCGAGGTGCGCGCCGGCCGCGTCAGCGCCGCCGAGGCCACCTCCGCGATGGAGGAGATCCGCAGGACCGCGGGCGGCAACGTGCTGAGCCCGAGCTCCACCGCGACCCGCTCCGGCTCCATCGGCGTCCCGGCCAACCCCACGAAGCGCGTGGTCCGCGAGATCCAGGCGCTGCTGCGCTCCGTCTCGGACGCGACCGAGATCCAGAGCGCCTCGCGGCTGCTCGCCGACACCCACCCGGAACTGGCCGAATTCCTGCGGGTCTACGGCGTCGCCCGCACCCGCGAGGCCGTCGAGCACTACGAGAGCCACCAGGGCTGAGCGCCGGGGCGTGCGGCGGCTGGGGCACTCCACACCGCTCTGATCACGCTTGGTCACACTGGGTGTTCACGATCGCGACGAAACGCCTCCGGGCCCCTGCCGCTGGAATCGGCGTGGGGCCCGGAGGCGTTCGTCGTGCGACGAGTGAAGCTGACGTATTAGAGGGGTCAGGCACCCGTGGAGCCGGTCGGCACGGAGTCGGTGGCCTCCGTCCACAGGTCCTGCTCGGCCTTGTCCGCCTGGATCTGGCGGTAGACAAGAAGGCCGCCGATGGCGGCCAGTGCGACCAGGAGGAGCTTCTTCACCGCGCTACCTCGTCCTTCTTCAAACGTGATCGGACCATCTGGCGCCCGATGATACCCAATCGTGTCCTCGGCCGTGCCGGCCGGCGGGTATCCCGGAGACTTGGAAACCGGAAACCAAACGGCCCCGGTCAGTCATGACCGGGGCCGTTTGTCGCCGGTGGGGCTAACAGGACTTGAACCTGTGGCCTCATCCTTATCAGGGATGCGCTCTAACCATCTGAGCTATAGCCCCCTGCGCAGGAACTCCCTGTGCAGAAGAGAGGCTAGCGCATGTGAGCCCCCTGCCCAAAATCGATTGGCCCGGCCTATTCGTCCTCCGCCAGCGTGACTTCCACGCCGCCCACGAAACCCGCGGACAGGTTGTAGAGGAAGGCGCCGAGCGTGGCCAGGGCGGTGGCCAGCACCACGTCGATCAGGGCGATGATCCCGGTGAACAGCATCACCCTGGTCAGCGAGAGATACGCCACCAGGTCGAAGCCGCTCTCGCCCTCGGCCGCCGTGGCCTCGGTGATCGTCTCGCCGATGGTGGAGAAGACGCCCATCGAGTCCATCACCATCCACAGCATGGCCACGGCGATCACCGTGCAGATGCCCAGGGCGATGGAGAGCAGGAAGCTGACCTTCATCACCGACCAGGGGTCGGCCTTGGCGACCCGCAGCCGGGCCTTGCGGATCCGCGGCACCGTGCGGGCGCCGGTGCGCGGCACCCGCACGCCCTGCGTGCCCTGGGCGCCGCCCTGAGGGGGCTGTGCCGGCGGCTGCTGGCCCGCCGTTTGCGCGGCCCCTGGCGGCGCTGGGTACGCCTGCGGGGGGCGGTACTGCTGGGAGTCCTGCGCGGGGTAGCCCTGGCCCTGCGCGTAGGAGTCCGCGGGTCGTGCGCTTGTCATCGTGAGCCCCCCACGGGTCACCTGCTGGGAATCATCCCGGGAACGGTCGTCCCCGGACTTGGCGCCGGTCGAGCCACCGCCGGGGGAACCTGCGGCCTGACTCACGCCTGCTCCTCATTGTCCGCGGCAGCCGCCTGCTCCGCGACTCCGCTTCCGTCACCTTCCGCCTCAACGTCGCCGTCCGCGTCGACCTCCTCGGCCTCGCGCCCGGCCTCGGCGTTGCGGGCGATGCCGACGACGGCGTCCCGCTTGCCAAGGTTGATCAGCTGGACGCCCATGGTGTCACGACCGGTCTCCCGCACCTCGTTCACCCGGGTACGGATCACGCCACCGCCGAGGGTGATGGCGAGGATCTCGTCCGTGTCCTCCACCACGAGGGCGCCGACCAGCGAGCCGCGGTCCTCCACGATCTTGGCCGCCTTGATGCCGAGGCCGCCACGACCCTGCACCCGGTACTCGTCGACCGGGGTGCGCTTGGCGTAGCCGCCGTCGGTCGCGGTGAAGACGAACGTGCCGGCCCGCACCACGTTCATGGACAGCAGTTCGTCGCCCTCGCGGAAGCTCATGCCCTTCACGCCCGAGGTGGCCCGGCCCATCGGCCGCAGCGACTCATCGGTGGCGGTGAAGCGGATGGACTGCGCCTTCTTGCTGATCAGCAGCAGGTCGTCGTCGGCCGAGACCAGCTCGGCACCGATCAGCTCGTCGTCGCGGCCGTCCTCCATCTCGCGCAGGTTGATCGCGATGACGCCGCCGGAGCGGGGCGAGTCGTAGTCCTTGAGCGGGGTCTTCTTCACCAGTCCCGACTTGGTGGCGAGCACCAGGTAGGGCGCGGCCTCGTAGTCCCGGATGGCCAGGATCTCCGCGATCCGTTCGTCCGGCTGGAAGGCCAGCAGGTTGGCCACGTGCTGGCCGCGCGCCTCCCGGCCCGCGTCCGGCAGCTCGTACGCCTTGGCCCGGTAGACCCGGCCCTTGTTGGTGAAGAACAGCAGCCAGTGGTGGGTGGTGGAGACGAAGAAGTGGTCGACGATGTCGTCTTCCCGCAGCTTGGTCCCCCGCACGCCCTTGCCGCCGCGCTTCTGCGCCCGGTAGTCGTCGGTCCTGGTGCGCTTGACGTAGCCGCCACGGGTGATCGTGACGACGATGTCCTCCTCGGCGATCAGGTCCTCGATGGACATGTCGCCCTCGAAGGGGATCAGCGCGGTGCGCCGATCCTCGCCGAACTTGTCGACGATCGCGGCCAGCTCCTCGGAGATGATGGTGCGCTGCCGCTCGGGGGAGGCCAGGATCGCGTTGTACTCGGTGATCTTCGCCTGCAGCTCGTCGTGCTCGGCGATGATCTTCTGCCGCTCCAGGGCCGCGAGCCGTCGCAGCTGCATCTCCAGGATCGCGTTGGCCTGGATCTCGTCGATGGACAGCAGGCCCATCAGGCCCTCGCGCGCCACCTCGACCGTGTCGCTGCGCCTGATCAGCGCGATGACCTCGTCGATCGCGTCCAGCGCGGCGAGCAGGCCGCGCAGGATGTGGGCGCGCTCCTCGGCCTTGCGCAGCCGGTACCTGGTGCGGCGGACGATGACGTCGATCTGGTGCGACACCCAGTTGCGGATGAACGCGTCGAGCGAGAGGGTGCGCGGCACGCCGTCGACCAGGGCCAGCATGTTGGCGCCGAAGTTGGTCTGCAGGTCGGTGTGCTTGTAGAGGTTGTTGAGGACGACCTTGGCGACGGCGTCCCGCTTGAGGACGATCACCAGGCGCTGGCCGGTGCGCGACGAGGTCTCGTCGCGGACGTCCGCGACGCCGCTGACCCGGCCGTCCTTCACCAGCTCGGCGATCTTCTGCGCGAGGTTGTCCGGATTGACCTGGTAAGGCAGCTCGGTGACCACCAGGCACTGCCGGCCCTGGATCTCCTCGACCTCGACGACCGCGCGCATCGTGATCGAGCCGCGGCCCGTGCGGTAGGCCTCCTCGATGCCGCGGCGGCCCACGATGAGCGCGCCGGTCGGGAAGTCGGGGCCCTTGATCCGCTCGATCAGCGCGTCGAGCAGCTCCTCGGGGCTCGCCTCCGGGTGCTCCAGGTACCACTGGGCGCCGGCCGCCACCTCGCGCAGGTTGTGCGGCGGGATGTTGGTGGCCATGCCGACCGCGATGCCGGCCGAGCCGTTGATCAGCAGGTTGGGGAACCGGGACGGCAGGACCGTCGGCTCCTGGTTGCGGCCGTCGTAGTTGTCCTGGAAGTCGACGGTCTCCTCGTCGATGTCCCTGAGCATCTCCATGGCCAGCGGCGCCATCCGGCACTCGGTGTACCGCATGGCGGCCGCCGGGTCGTTGCCCGGGGAGCCGAAGTTGCCGTTGGAGTCCACCAGCGGCATGCGCATGGCCCACGGCTGCGCGAGCCGCACCAGCGCGTCGTAGATCGAGGTGTCGCCGTGCGGGTGGTAGGTGCCCATGACGTCGCCGACGACTCGGGCGCACTTGTAGTAGCCGCGCTCCGGCCGGTAGCCGCCGTCATACATCGCGTAGAGCACGCGGCGGTGCACCGGCTTGAGGCCGTCGCGCACGTCGGGCAGCGCGCGGGAGACGATCACGCTCATCGCGTAGTCGAGATACGAGCGCTGCATCTCGGTCTCGAGCGTGACCGGCTCGATGCGCAGGGTGGCGGCCTCGTCGGGCTCCAATGGGGCGGGCGAGGTCGGCGGGGTGGAAGCCGTGTCGTCGGACATCGGTGTGGTCCGGTTCCTTTCGGGCTGCTGCGGTGGGGGAGGTGCGGGACCGGGGACCGTCAGATGTCCAGGAACCTGACGTCCTTGGCGTTGCGCTGGATGAACGAGCGCCTGGCCTCGACGTCCTCGCCCATGAGGATCGAGAACAGGTCGTCGGCGGCGGCCGCGTCGTCCAACGTCACCTGGCGCAGCACGCGGTGCGCCTGGTCCATGGTGGTCACCCGCAGCTCCTCGGCGTTCATCTCGCCCAGGCCCTTGAAGCGCTGGATGGAGTCCTCGCGGATCCGCTTGCCGCGCTCGCGGCCGAGCTGGATCAGGCTGTCGCGCTCGCGGTCGGAGTAGGCGTACTCGAACTCGTCCCGGCCCCACTTGATCTTGTAGAGCGGGGGCTGGGAGAGGAAGACGTGGCCGGCCTCGACGAGCGGGCGCATGAAGCGGAACAGCAGCGTCAGCAGCAGGGTGTTGATGTGCTGGCCGTCGACGTCGGCGTCGGCCATGAGGATGATCTTGTGATACCGGAGCTTCGAGATGTCGAAGTCCTCGTGGATGCCCGTCCCGAAGGCCGAGATCAACGCCTGGACCTCGGCGTTCTGCAGGACGCGGTCGATCCTGGCCTTCTCGACGTTGAGGATCTTGCCGCGGATCGGCAGGATCGCCTGGTACTGCGGGTCGCGGCCGGCCTTGGCGCTGCCGCCGGCCGAGTCGCCCTCGACGATGAAGATCTCGCACTTGGCCGCGTCGTTGGACTGGCAGTCGCTGAGCTTGCCGGGCAGCGAGGCCGTCTCGAGCAGGCCCTTGCGGCGGGTGAGGTCGCGGGCCTTGCGGGCGGCGACGCGGGCGGTGGCCGCCTGGATGCCCTTGCGGATGATGTCCGCCGCCTCGTTGGGGTTCCGGTCGAGCCAGTCGGCGAAGTGCTCGTAGACGATCTTCTGGACGTAGGTCTTGGCCTCGGTGTTGCCCAGCTTCGTCTTGGTCTGGCCCTCGAACTGCGGCTCGCCGAGCTTGACGGAGATGATCGCGGTCAGGCCCTCGCGGATGTCCTCGCCGGCGAGGTTCTCGTCCTTCTCGCGGAGCAGCTTCTTCTCCCGGGCGTACTTGTTGACCAGCTGGGTCAACGCGGCCCTGAAGCCCTCCTCGTGGGTGCCGCCCTCGTGGGTGTGGATGGTGTTGGCGAAGCTGTAGACGCCCTCGCTGTACTGGGCGTTCCACTGCATCGCGATCTCCACCGAGATCTTCCGCTCGGTGTCCTCGGCGCTGATCTCGATCACCGAGGGGTGCACCGGCTCGCCCTTGCGGGAGTTGAGGTGGCGCACGAAGTCGGCGATGCCGCCCTCGTAGTGGTAGGTGACGGCGCGCGGCTTGCCCTCGTCCTCCGCGGCCGTGGAGTCGGCGCCCGCGGTCTGCACGGCGGCCGCCCGCTCGTCGGTCAGCGTGATGGTCAGGCCCTTGTTGAGAAAGGCCATCTCCTGGAAGCGCCGGGAGAGCGTCTCGAAGGAGTAGTCCGTGGTCTCGAAGATGTCGCCGTCCGCCCAGAACGTGACGGTGGTGCCGGTCTCCTCGGTCGCCTCGTTGCGGTTGAGCGGCGCGGTCGGCACGCCCATCTCGTACTCCTGCGTCCAGCGGTAGCCGTCGCGGCGCACCTCGACCGCGACGCGCGTGGAGAGCGCGTTGACCACCGAGACGCCCACGCCGTGCAGGCCGCCGGAGACCGCGTAGCCGCCGCCGCCGAACTTGCCGCCCGCGTGCAGCACGGTGAGCACGACCTCGACGGCCGGCTTGCCCTCGGAGGGCACCATGTCGACCGGGATGCCACGGCCGTTGTCCACCACGCGGACCCCGCCGTCGGCCAGCAGCGTCACGTCGATGGTGTCCGCGTGACCGGCCAGGGCCTCGTCCACCGAGTTGTCCACCACCTCGTAGACCAGGTGGTGGAGGCCACGCTCGCCGGTCGACCCGATGTACATGCCGGGCCGCATGCGAACCGCGTCGAGGCCCTCGAGCACCGTGATCGCGCTGGCGTCGTAGGACGGAGCCCCCTCCGCGGGCGCGGCAGGGGCGGGAGTGTTCTTGTTGGCATCGCCGGAATCGGCCACGAAGCGCCCTTTCTGGCACAGCACGAGCCAACTCCGACATAAGGAGCGGCTGTGTCGTTCGACATGGTCCGCAACGGGGCGGGTGCCTTCCAGTCTACCGGCACGGCCGACCCTCATGGCGGTTTGCTGGCCCCTGAGTCCGCATGTGCCGCCCTGAACTGGCATCCGGTGACCCCGGATATACGGACCGGGTCCCTGATCCGCTCACGAGGCCCCTCAGCGGCTCCGGCTGTCAACCTCCGCGAACGTGACCGGCATCACTTTCGCACCGCCAGACGACGCCCTCGCCAGGGCTATCCATACGTGTCACCAGGCCCTCTGCTCCCCGGCGCGCGCAGCCGCCCCTGGCCACGCGAAGGCCCGGAAGGACCAAGCACCTTGATCAACGTCACCGAGCCCTGCCCCAGGTCCGCGTTGAGCCGTCGCAACAACTCCGGCGCGAGCAGCCGCAGCTGCGTCGCCCACGCCGTCGCGTCGCAGCGCACCGTCAGCACCCGGGACTCCTCGTCATAGCCCTCGGGCACGCAGTGCTTCGCCACCTCGGGCCCCACCAACTCAGGCCAGCGACCCACCACACCGCCCACCGCGAGCGGCATCTCCCAGCCGCGCTCCTCCGTCAGCCGGCGCAGCGCCGCACCCAGCGGCAACGGATCGCGCCCCCCGGCC
>NZ_SMKC01000024.1 GCF_004348315.1 Streptomyces sp. 8K308
ATCCGGCGCTGTGCCGGAGCCGCTGTGGCGTGGCGATGGGGTCGGGTTGCGGCCGTCGTGCCGACTGCCTCGGGCGCGGTCGTCGGCCCTGCTGGCGGCCCGGCCCTTGGCCGGTGCGTGGCTCGCCTTGCTGGCCGCCGGCCGGCCCGACCGCCTGGGCCCGTATGTCGGCCGTCCGGAGACCGTGGGCGCGCCCCGCCCATGCCGGAGGCCGGGCCCTGACGTGGCCGGCACCCGGCCGCAGGGCGGCGTCCAGGCCGGCCGGCCAGGCCGCCGTGGTCTAGGCCAGGCCCGGCCTGGCGAGGTTGGCGACGAACTTGTAGCGGTCGCCGCGGTAGACGGAGCGGACCCATTCGACGGGTTCGCCGGTGGAGTCGCGGGAGTGGCGGGAGAGCATCAGCATCGGCAGGCCGACGTCCGTGCCGAGCAGGCCGGCCTCGCGGGGGTTGGCGAGCGACGTCTCGATGGTCTCCTCGGCGCTCGCCAGGTGCACGTCGTACACCTCGGCGAGGGCCGTGTAGAGCGAGGTGTAGCGGACCAGGCTGCGCCGCAGCGCGGGGAAGCGCTCCTGGGAGAGGTGCGTGGTCTCTATCGCCATCGGCTCGCCGCTCGCGAGCCGCAGCCGCTCGATGCGCAACACCCGGCCGCCCCGCGGGATGTCGAGGAGGCGGCTGAGGCGCTCGTCGGCGGTGATGTAGCCGATCTCCAGCAGCTGGGAGGTGGGTTCGAGGCCCTGGGCGCGCATGTCCTCGGTGTAGGACGTGAGTTGGAGGGCCTGGGAGACCTTCGGCTTGGCGACGAAGGTGCCCTTGCCCTGGATGCGCTCGAGCCGGCCCTCGACCACCAGCTCCTGGAGGGCCTGGCGGACGGTGGTGCGCGAGGTGTCGAACTCGGTGGCCAGGGAACGCTCCGGCGGCACCGCCGTGCCGGGCGGGAGCGTCTCGGTCATCTGCTGGAGATGGCGCTTGAGGCGGTAGTACTTCGGCACCCGGGCGGTGCGGCTGCGGTCGGGTCCCTCCGTCCCGGCGGGTGAGCCCGCGACCGTTGCCCCGTCTCTCGCCATACCACGCCTTCCCGATTTGTTCTTGCGCGCGGCGCCTTCCGCGTTCTCCGCCGTCACCAGCTCCTCCGAGACATCGCAGTTCACATCGTGGCACGGGCCCGAGTTCGGCGTGGGGTCCGAACAGATGTCGGTCCGGTAACGGACAGTATGCGCCGCTCGTGGACCCTTGACACCCCGGCTTGGTCTAGTCCAAGCTCCCGGGCGGCTGGTCTACACCTCTTGCATCTCCACCATTAAACGTTACGGAGGCTCGGGATCGTGAAGCGCAAGCTGGTCGCCGCCGCCGGCATGATGACCCTGACGGTCACCCTGGCGGCCTGCGGTGACGACGGAAGCAGCGGCGCCGGGGGTGGCGGGAGCTCGGACTCCATCACCGTCTGGCTCATGGACGGCTCGGCGCCCGAGGCCTGGGTCTCCGAGCTCAACGCCGCCTTCGAGGCCGAACACGGAGTCACCGTCAACGTCGAGATCCAGCAGTGGGACGGCATCCAGGACCGGGTCACCACCGCCCTGTCCGAGGACGGCACCGTCGACGTGCTGGAGATCGGCAACACCCAGACCGTCGGATACGCCAACACCGGCGGCCTCGCCAACCTCGGCGACTTCGCCGACGAGCCCTGGAACGAGGCCATGCTCTCCTCGGCCCGGGTCGACGACACCCTCTACGCCGTGCCCTGGTACGGCGCCAACCGGGTCGTCGTCTACGACCGGAGCATCTGGCAGGAGGCGGGCGCCGAGGTGCCCACCACCAGGGACGAGTGGATCGAGGCGCTGGAGGCCATCGAGGCCAACACCGACGCCGAGCCGATCTACCTGCCGGGACAGAGCTACTACGTGCTCGGCGGCTTCATCGCCGACGAGGGCGGCAACTTCGCCGTCGAGGACGGCGACGGCTGGGCCGGCGCGCTCGACACCCCGGCCGGCGAGGCCGGCATGGACTTCTACGCCCAGCTCCAGTCGTTCTCGAACTCCCCGACCGACAACGACGAGGCGTCGCCGCAGCAGTCCACCGAGGTGGTGCCCAACGGCGACGTCGCCTCCTGGATCGGTCTCGGCTGGGAGGCGGCCGGCGCCGTCGCCGCCATCGAGGAACAGGGCGGCGAGGCCGACTTCGGCTACTTCCCGATCCCCGGCAAGACCGCCGACGAGCTCGGGCACGTCTTCCTCGGCGGCTCCAACCTGGCCATCTCGGAACGCGCCGGCAACCCCGAACTCGCCAACGAGTGGCTGCGGATGGCCACCTCCCAGGAGTGGGCGCAGCGGTACGTGGACGCCAACGCCGGCGGAGTCGTGCCCAACCGCACCGACGTCACGGCCGAGCCCGAGGCCGGCACCTTCGCCGAGGCCATGGTCCGGTCGGCCGACGTCGGGTTCCTGCCGCCGCTGACCACTGGCTGGGCCAATGTCGAGACGGAGCCCAACCCGATAAAGGAACTGATGACGAAGGCGCTCAACGGCGAGGACTACTCCGGCGCCGCCCAGGAGGCCGACGCGGAGATCACCGACCGGATCAACCGCGAGTAACGCGCGATGACCGTCGACATCGAACAGGCATCACCCGCCCCGCCGAGCGGCAGCACGCCCGGCGGGCGGGTCGGCCGCGCGGCCGGCGGCTGGCGCCCTTCGGCCCGCTGGGTGCCGTACCTGCTCATCGCGCCGGCCGTGCTCGCGACGCTCGCCGTCCTCGGCTACGCCCTGGTCCGCAACCTGCTGATCTCCTTCCAGGCGTTCGGCCGCAGGCAGCTGATCTCGCGCACCACCGAGTGGACCGGGCTCGACAACTACCGGGCGGTGCTGGAGAACGAGCGCTTCTGGGACTCCCTGGTCCGCACCGTGCTCTTCATGGCGGGCAACGTGCTGCTGATCATGCTGATCGGCACCCTCATCGGGCTGCTGCTCAACCAACTGGGCCGCAGGATGCGCCTGTTGTTGTCCGTCAGCCTGGTCGCCGCCTGGGCGATGCCGCCCGTCGCCAGCACCACCGTCTTCCGCTGGCTCTTCGACACCCAGTTCGGCATGGCCAACTGGGCCATGCGCGGGATCGGCTTCGACGGCTACGAGCAGCACAACTGGTTCGCCAGCGGCACCTCGACGCTCGTCATCGTCACCGTGCTGATCGTCTGGGCCTCGGTGCCGTTCGTCGCGCTCAACCTCTACGCCGGCCTCACCACCATCGGCGGCGAGATCTACGAGGCGGCACGGATGGACGGCGCCAGCGGCTGGCGCGTCTTCTGGTCCATCGTGGCGCCGATCATGCGGCCGTTCTTCCTGATCACCACCTTCCTGGAGATCATCTGGGTCTTCAAGGCGTTCGTCCAGATCTACACGCTCAACGGCGGCGGCCCCGACCGCGAGTCAGAGACCCTGCCGGTCATGGCCTACATCGAGGGCATGGGCCAGAACCAGTACGGCACGGGCGCGGCCATCTCCGTGCTCACCCTGCTGATCCTGCTGGTGGCCATGTCCTTCTACTTCCGCCTCATCCTCCGCCAGGAGAGGGAGAACGAGACCGCATGAACGCACGCACCCTGGGCCGCCTCTGGCGCAACGGGCTCGCCCTGCTGCTGGCGGCGGCGTTTCTCTTCCCCGTCTACTGGATGTTCGCCACCTCCTTCAAGAACAACTCCCAGGTGCTCACCCGCGACCCGGTCTTCCTCTTCGCCCCGACGTTCGAGCACTACGCCACGGCCACCGGCGTCGAACTGTTCTGGACCTACGTCGCCAACAGCCTGCTGGTCACCGTCGGGGCCGTGCTGCTGGCGCTCGTGGTGGCGCTGGCGGCCAGCTTCGCCCTCGCCAGGATGCGCTTCCGGGGGCGGCGCGGGATGGTGCTCGCCGTGATGATGGCCCAGATGGCGCCCTGGGAGATCCTGATTATCGTGGTCTACCTCAACGCCCGGGACCTGTCGATGCTCAACAGCCTCGGCACCCTCGTGCTCGTCTACTTCGTGATGGCCCTGCCCTTCACGATCTGGACGCTGCGCGGCTTCATCGCCGCCGTGCCGAGGGAGCTCGAGGAGGCCGCCCTGATCGACGGCTGCGGACGCCTGGAGGCATTCCGCAGGGTGATCTTTCCGCTGCTCGCCCCCGGTCTGATGGCCACCTCACTCTTCGGGTTCATCCTGGCGTGGAACGAATACGCCATGGTGCTGGTGCTCAACAAGGCCCCCGACGCGGCCACCCTGCCGCTGTGGCTCACGCAGTTCCAGACGAACTTCGGCAACGACTGGGGCGCGACCATGGCCGCCTCCTCACTCTTCACCGTTCCGGTGTTGATCGTCTTCCTCATCCTCCAGCGACGGGTCACCGGCGGCATGGCCGCGGGGGCCGTGAAGGGATAAAGCCGACCGATGACCACCCTGGTACCCGACTCCGACACCCTGACCAGGGACGCGCTCGCCGTCCTCCAGCCCACCTTCGCCGGCACCACCACCGCACCCGACTGGCTGCTGCGCCAGCTGGAGAACGGCATGACCGGGGTCGGTCTCTTCGGCAGGAACGTCGTCTCCACCGCCCAACTGGCCGACCTCACCGCCCAGCTGCGCGCCGTCAGGCCTGACGTGCTGGTGGCGATGGACGAGGAGGCCGGCGACGTGACCCGCCTGGAGCGGCTCGGCGGCTCCTCCTTCCCCGGCAACCTGGCCCTGGGCAGCGTCGACGACCCGGAGCTGACCCGCGCGGTGGCCACCAGGATCGGCCGGCGCCTCGCCGCGGCCGGCATCACGGTCAACTGGGCGCCGTCGGCCGACGTCAACTCCGACCCGGGGAACCCCGTGATCGGCGTCCGCTCCTTCGGCCAGGACCCGGAGCTCGTGGCCCGGCACACCGTCGCCTTCGTACAGGGTCTGCAAAGCGCCGGCGTGGCCGCCTGCGTCAAGCACTTCCCGGGGCACGGCAACACCAACGTGGACTCCCACCTGGCGCTGCCCCGCATCGACATCGACCTCGGGACCCTCCACCAGCGCGAGCTCGTGCCCTTCAAGGCCGCCATAGCCGCCGGCAGCCGCTGCGTGATGAGCGCGCACATCCTCATCCCGGCCCTCGACCCCGACCGCCCGGGCACCCTCAGCCCCGCCGTGCTCACCGGGCTGCTGCGCGCCCCCGCCGCCCAGGGCGGCCTCGGCTACGACGGGGTGATCTACTCGGACGCCATCGAGATGAAGGCCGTGGCCGACGCCTACGGCCTCGACCGCGGCTGCGCCCTCGCCGTGGCCGCCGGGGCCGACGCCATCTGCGTCGGCGGCACCCCGTCGGACGAGGCCGAGGTGCTGCGGCTGCGGGACGCCATCGTCCGAGCCGTGCGTGAGGGCGAACTGACAGAGGAGCGGCTGCACGACGCGGCCGAGCGGGTCAGGGCGCTGGCCCGCTGGACCGCCGAGGCCCGCGCCCAGGCCCCGGCGGACGAACCGGACGACGACACGATCGGCTTCGACGCCGCCCGCCGCGCCCTGCGGATCACCCCGGCGGCCGGCGCCGCCCCCTTCCAGCCGCTCACCCGCGCCCCCTACGTGGCCGCCTTCACCCCGGTGGCCAACATCGCCGCCGGCACCCAGACCCCCTGGGGAGTGGCCACCGAACTCGACCGGCTGCTGCCCGGCACCAGGGCCGGCGACCACACCCACGCCGATGCCGAACGCGCCGGCATCGAGGGACTCGTGGCAGAGGTGCTGGCGGCCGCCGGTGACCGGCCCGTCGTGGCCGTCGTCCGGGACGCCCACCGCCACCCCTGGATGACCGAGGTCCTGACCGCCCTGCTCGCCGCCCGCCCTGACACGGTGGTCGTCGAGATGGGCGTCCCGCACGCGCCGCCCACCGGCGCCCTGCACGTCGCCACTCACGGCGCCGCCCGGGTCTGCGGCCGGGCCGCCGCCGAGGTCATCGCCGGCCGGGAGGCGGTCCGTTGACCCCCGGCCGGATCATGGCCGCCGAGATGGCCGAGCAGCCGGCCGTGCTGCGGCGGATCTTGACCGAGGGCGCCGGCCCCATAGGCGCCGTCGCCGAGCGGATCGCCGCGCGGAACCCGCGGTTCGTGCTGCTGACGGGCCGCGGCACCTCCGACAACGCCGCCCTCTACGCCAAGTACCTGCTGGAAATCCTGCTGGGCAAACCCTGTGGCCTCACCTCCATGTCCACCACCACCGCCTACGGCGCCCGGCCTGACCTGACCGACTGCCTGGTGATCGCCGTCAGCCAGTCCGGCGGCTCCCCGGACCTGGTGGCCTCCACCACCGCGGCCCGCGACGCCGGCGCGATCACCCTGGCGGTCACCAACAACCCGGAGTCGCCGCTGGTGGCCGCCAGCGAGTTCACCATCGACGTGCTCGCCGGGCCCGAGCGCGCCCTGCCGGCGACCAAGACCTACACCGCCGAACTGCTGGCCCTCTACCTCCTCGTCGAGGCGCTGCGCGGCGGCGACGGCGCGGCGGCCGCCGCCCGGCTGCCCGAACTCGCCGAGCGGATCCTCGACCGCAGGGACGAGGTGCGCACCCTGGCCGGCCGCTACCGCTTCGCCGAGCGGATGGTCCTCACCTCCCGCGGCTACGGCTATCCCACCGCCCGCGAGGCGGCGCTCAAGCTGATGGAGACCAGCTACATACCGGCGCTCGCCTACTCCGGCGCCGACCTGCTGCACGGCCCCCTGGCCATGGTCGACAACGTCTCCCCGGTGATCGCCATCGTCCCCGACGGCCGGGGCGGCCGGGCCCTGCGCCCCGTCCTCGACCGGCTGCGGGACCGGGGCGCCGACCTGGTCGTGATCGGCCCGGCCGACGAGGTCGAGGCGGCGTCCGCCGGCTTCGCGCTGCCCACCGGCGACGTGCCTGAGGAACTGCAACCCATCCTGGAGATCCTGCCGCTGCAACGCCTCGCCTACGAGGTGACCCTGGCCCGCGGCCAGGACCCGGACGCCCCCCGGGCGCTGGCCAAGGTCACCGAGACCCGCTAGCCGCAATGCCAGTGACTTAAGGGTCGATTCGCGCGTCTGACCTGCGGGAACGTCGCCCTACGGCGCTCTCGAGAGCCATAAAGTCACCGGTATTGCCGCTAGCCGCCTCAGATCAGGGCGCCCCCGGTGGCGTCTATCCACTGCCCGGTGACCCACCGGCTGTCGGCCGAGGCCAGGAAGCCGACGATGTCCGCCACGTCCTCAGGCATGCCCAACCGGCCCAGCGGCGACCGCCGCGCCGTGGCCTCGCGCACCTCGGCACTGGACCGGAGCCAGCCCGCGTTCATGTCGGTGTCGATGGCGCCGGGTGCTACCGCGTTCACCGTGATGCCGCGGGGCCCCAGCTCCTTGGCGAGCACCGCCGTGAGCTGGTCGAGGGCGC
Source organism: Streptomyces sp. 8K308 (assembly GCF_004348315.1). Taxonomy (GTDB): domain Bacteria; phylum Actinomycetota; class Actinomycetes; order Streptomycetales; family Streptomycetaceae; genus Streptomyces. The sequence goes on from NZ_SMKC01000024.1 coordinate 7,390, forward strand.
TCTTGGTCATCGTGTACGCGACGATCTCGGGGATGGCGCCCGGCCGGTGCGTCAGCCCGGTCGAGACGTTGATGATCCGGCCGCCGTCCCGCAGCCGGCCGAGGCCCTGCTGGATGATGAAGAACGGCGCCTTGGTGTTGATCGAGAACAGCCGGTCGAAGTCCTCGGGTGTGGTGCCCGCCAAGCCCTGACGATCGTCGACCACGCCGGCGTTGTTCACCAGGATGTCGACGCCGTCCGCCTCGACGTCGAACGCCGCCCAGAGCGCCTCGGCGTCCCCCGACTCGCCGAGCCGCGCCCGGATGGCGAAGGCGCTGCCGCCCGCCTCCTCGATGGCCGCCACCGTCTCCTTGGCCGCCGCCTCGTTCTCCCCGAAGTGGACGCCGACCCGGGCGCCGTCCCGCCCGAGCCGCTCGGCGATCGCTCGCCCGATGCCCCGGCTGGCGCCTGTGACCAGTGCCGTCTTGCCCGTCAGTCCACTCATCTCGGCCCCCTTCTTTTTCTATCGATCACTACAGAAAGGACCGTAGCACGCATTCCCGAGCGATCGCTATAGAATTCACCCATGGGAGTGAGGAAGCGAGGCAGGCCGCGGTCCTTCGACCGGGAGACGGCCCTGGAGAAGGCCCTGCGCGCCTTCTGGGAGCACGGCTACGAGGGCACCTCTGTCACCGACCTGACCCAGGCCATGGGGATCGGCGCCCCCAGCATGTACGCGGCCTTCGGCGACAAGAAGACGCTGTTCGAGGAGGCCACCGAGTCCTACGTCCGGCGGTACGGCGGCTTCGTCCCCCGCGCCCTGGCCGAGGAGGCCACGGCGGAGGCGGCCATCGGCCGGGCGCTGCGCGAGGCCGCCGTCGAGTACACGGTGCCCGGCCGGCCGCACGGCTGCCTGGTGATCTCCGCCGTCGTCACCTACTCGGAGTCGGCCGAGGAGGTGGCCGAGGGCCTGCGCGAGATGCGGCGGCGCAACCTGGCCGCGTTCGAGAAGCGCATCCGGCAGGACATCGACGCCGGCGTGCTCGCCCCTGACACCGACGCGGCGGGTCTTGCCAGGTTCGCCGCCACCGTGATGCAGGGCATGAGCCAGCAGTCGCGGGACGGCGCGAGCCGGGAGGAACTGCTCGCGGTGGCCGAGGCGGCGATGCTCGCCTGGCCGGCGAAGCGGGGAGCGGAAGGGGCCACCGGGGCCTGAGACACCCACGGGCCGCGGCGCCGGGGAGGGACCCTCAACCCTCTCGGCACCGCAGCCCGGAGCGATACGGGCCCATTGACGCCGTCAGGGCAGAGAGCGCCACGGGCCTCGCTCTGCCCTCCTGTGCGGGGAGGGCAGAAGTCTCGTCATTGAGTCCCCATTCTGAACCGCGCCCGCCGCGTGTGTCCATGCTCTGAACGGACTTCCTGCCCCCACCCGTTCCGCGCCATCGTTTCTTGAGCGCACTCATCGGCGCACTCGCCGGCGTACGCGCCCGCGCGATCGCCCTCCCGGGCATGGCACGCGCCCCCGGTAAGCTCGCCGGTGTGCCATCCATGAACGACCTCGTCCATCAGCACACCGACCTCGGGGAGCGCGACCTCGAGTGGCTGCACCTGCTGGTCTCCGAGTGGCAGTTGCTCTCGGACCTCTCCTTCGCGGACCTGGTCCTCTGGCTGCCCACCAGGGACGGCACCCGCTACGTCTCGGTCGCCCAGATGCGGCCCAACACCGGGCCCACCTCCTACCAGGACGACATGGTCGGTCACCTGGTGCCGCGCGGTCGCCGCCCGCTGCTCGACGTCGCCCTCGATGAGGGCCGGATCGTGCGCGAGGGCGACCCCGAGTGGCGCGAGGAGGTGCCCGTGCGCGTGGAGTCCATCCCCGTGCGCCGGGAGAGCCGGGTGCTCGGCGTGATCGCGCGCAACACCAACCTGCTCACCGTCCGCACCCCGAGCCGCCTCGAGCTCACCTACCTGCAGAGCGCCTCCGACCTCGCCCAGATGATCGCCGCCGGCACCTTCCCCTTCCCCGGCCAGCAGGTCGGGATGGACCGCGCGCCCCGGGTCGGGGACGGCTTCATCCGGCTCGACGCGGAGGGCGTCGTCCTCTACGCCAGCCCCAACGCGCTCTCCGCCTACCACCGGCTCGGCCTCGCCGCCGACCTGGTGGGCCTGCCGCTCGGGCCGACCACCGCCGACCTCGCCCCCACCCGTGGCCCGGTGGACGAGTCGCTGGTCAAGCTGGCCAGCGGCTGGGCGCCGCGGGAGGCCGAGATCGAGGGCAACGACTGCGTCATCCAGCTGCGCGCCATCCCGCTCAAGCCCAAGGGGGAGCGCATCGGTTCGCTGATCCTGCTCCGCGACGTGACCGAGCTGCGGCGCCGCGAGCGGGAGTTGATCACCAAGGACGCCACCATCCGGGAGATCCACCACCGGGTGAAGAACAACCTGCAGACCGTGGCCGCGCTGCTGCGGCTGCAGTCCCGGCGGATCGGCGCCACCGGCGACTCCAGCGCCCAGGCCGCGCTCGACGAGGCCGTCCGCCGGGTCGGCTCCATCGCCATCGTGCACGAGACGCTCTCACAGAATCTCGACGAGCGTGTGGAGTTCGACGAGATCGCGGACCGCGTGATCACCATGGTCGCCGAGCTCTCCCCGGACGGGCGGGTGTCGGCCCGCCGCACCGGGCGGTTCGGGATACTCGACGCCGAGACCGCGACGCCGCTGTCCATGGTGTTGACCGAGGTCCTGCAGAACGCGTTGGAGCACGCCTTCGGCCCGGACCGGCGCGGCACCATCGAGGTCGGCGCGACCCGCGGCGAGGTGCGGCGCGGGCGCGGCCGGCTGCTGGTCACCGTGCAGGACGACGGGCAGGGGCTCCCGGAGGGGTTCGATCCCCGCAGCAGCGGCAACCTGGGCCTGCAGATCGTCCGGACGCTGGTGGAGGGCGAGTTGGGCGGCCGCTTCGACATGGTCCCGGTCGAGGAGGCCGGAGCCACCGGTACCCGGGTGGTCCTCGACATCCCGCTCGAGCAGCACAAGCGCTGAGCGCCGGGCCACCGGTCGCGGGCAGGGGCGAGTTGTCGCGGGCAAGCGAAAGCCCCGACCCGGCGTGGCCGTTGCCACGGGATCGGGGCTCAACGCTTGTTCGCGATCCGCACCTCGGTGCTACGCGTGCTGCGGCTCAAGGGCAGCAGGTGACGGCTGGGGCGACCGTCAGCGGGTCATCGGGCCACGCTCAGGCGGTGGCCTTGCGCGCCCGGTTGCGAGCGGCGCGGCGCTTCATCGCACGGCGCTCGTCCTCGCTCATGCCGCCCCAGACACCGGAGTCCTGGCCGGACTCCAGGGCCCACTGCAGGCACTGCTCCATGACGGGGCAGCGGCGGCAGACGGCCTTGGCTTCCTCGATCTGCAGCAGCGCAGGACCGGTGTTGCCGATGGGGAAGAACAGCTCGGGGTCTTCCTCGCGGCAAACGGCGCTGTGACGCCAGTCCATGTCTGCTCCATCTCCTGCACGTTGCAGTTACATTGCTTGTGAATGTGAACGCTTTCACGAATCCCCCGACAAAAGACGACCGGTTGCTCGGATGTCTTCTGATGGAGACCTAGGGGGGTCTGCTATCCCTCTGGGCGGGGAAGGGGGGTTCGGGCTCTCAAGGTGCCGATGCTTCGGCCGTCCCGATCGCCATGAAGAGGTTCGCAAACCTCGGCGGCGGATACAACCCCTTCCGGAAAGTTTTTTTTGAATCCTTGGTGTCGCCTTGCTCACAGCCCTACTTCCCTCGGGTGGGGTCTGCGCTAAACGTTCGACTGCAAGGACTTTCCGCCGTTCTGCTCACACAATCACACGCAGTGCACGGCGCACGCCTGTGAACGAGACGCTGGTACGCAGTCCCAGGTGGTCACCATCAAGCTGAAACGGCTGTGGCGCCTGCGATTGCAAGGTGAACCGCGTCTCATCGTGCAGGGACACGACATGCCGCCCGCTCATCCCGCGCTCCGGCGACGAGGCGAGCAGCTGGGTCGCGAAACGCGCCAGAGCGGCTGATGACAGGCGGGTCACGGCCGTCAGGTCGAGCCCGGTGTCGAACGAGGCCCGAGGGGCCGCGTAGATCGGCCGGTTGCCGAAGAAGGTCCACGGCGCGGTGTTGCACACTATGGTCAACACCAGCCCGTCAACCGGCTCTTGGCCGTCGCGCAGCAGGCTGATCGTGCCGTGGTGACGCTGGTGCCGGTCGTCCGTGAAGTGCCGCACCGCCTGCCGCACATAGAGGGAGTGCGTGGAGCGCTTTCCGCGCTCCCGGTGCGACTCCACGCGCCCGATCACCCCGGCGTCGAAGCCGAAGCCCGCGCAGAAGGTGAACCAGCGGCTCGGCACCTCGGCGTCCGCCGAGCCGGGGGCGCCGGTCACCAGGCCGAGCCCGATCTCCCGTGAGCTGTCGTCGCGCAGCGCCCCGAGCAGCGCGCCGGTGGCCTCGACCGCGTCGTTGGGCAGCCCGAGCGCCCTGGCGAACACGTTGGTCGAGCCGCCGGGGACCACCGCCAGGCTCGGCAGCTCGCCGCGGTGCGGCCCGTGGTGCAGCAGCCCGTTGACCACCTCGTTGACCGTGCCGTCGCCGCCGAGGGCGATCACCAGGTCCGTGGTGCCCTGCTCGGCCGCCCGCCGGGCGAGCTCCCTGGCGTGACCGCGGTACTCCGTGGCGGCGACCTCCAGCTTGAGATCGCTGGCGAGTGCGTGCGCCAGGACGTCACGGGTCCGCGCACTGGTGGTGGTGGCGACCGGATTGACCACGAGAAGTGCGCGCATGAAGTGCAGAGTACCCAGGCCAGGGCGGTGGGGGCGGCGGCGCCCGGCGCTACCCTGGCCAGGTGAGCGAGAACGGCGGCGGGGGCGGCGACCCCCGGGTGAGCGCGCGGCCGCGCACGGTGAGCGTCGCCGCGCTGCTGTGCGGACTGCAGGGCGTGGTGGTCGCGGGGCTCGGCGCGGTGCTGCTGGCACTCGCCGTGTTCGGCGACGCGGAGGACCTGACGCAGGCGGTGACCGGCGCGCTGACGGTACTGGTGCTCGCGGCGCTGCCGCTGGCCGCCGGCCACGGCCTGTGGCGGCTGCGCCGCTGGAGCCGGGGTCCGGCCGTGGTGATGCAGCTGCTCGCGCTGCCGGTGGCCTTCACGCTCCTGGGCAGTGGCCGCCTCTGGCCGCTGGCCGCCGTGGGGCTCGGTGTCTCGGCGGTGGCCGTGCTGGCCTGCCTCGTCAACCCCACGGCCACGGCCGCGCTCGGCGTCGGCCCGCGCGAGGCGTAGTCCTGGCCGGGCGGGCTTGGCGGAGGGCTCTCCGGCCGGGCGTGCTGGGGTCGTGCTGTCCGACCGCTACTCCTCGACCAGCAGCTTCTCGCGGAGCTGCGCGAGGGTGCGGGCGAGCAGGCGGGAGACGTGCATCTGGGAGATGCCGACCTCCTGGGCGATCTGTGACTGGGTCATGTTGCCGAAGAAGCGCAGCAGCAGGATCTTCTTCTCGCGCGGCGGCAGCTCCTCGAGCAGCGGCTTGAGCGACTCCCGGTACTCGACGCCCTCCAGCGCGTCGTCCTCGGCGCCCAACGTGTCCGCGACGGCCGGGGACTCGTCGTCGGTGTCCGGCACGTCGAGGGAGAGCGTGCTGTACGCGTTCGCCGACTCCAGGCCCTCGAGCACGTCCTCCTCGGAGATGTTGAGCCGGCGGGCCAGCTCGTGCACCGTGGGCGCGCGGCCGTGCTGCTGCGACAGTTCGGCCGTGGCCTGGCCGAGCGAGAGCCGCAGCTCCTGCAGCCGGCGCGGCACCCGGACCGCCCAGCCCTTGTCGCGGAAGTGCCGCTTGATCTCCCCGACCACCGTCGGCGTGGCGTAGGTCGAGAACTCGACGCCGCGCTCCGGGTCGAACCGGTCCACGGACTTGATCAGGCCGATGGTGGCGACCTGGGTCAGGTCGTCGAGCGGCTCGCCCCGGTTCCGGAAACGCCTGGCGAGGTGCTCGACCAACGGCAGGTGCATCCTGACCAGCGTGTTGCGCAACTCGGCGCGCTCCGGCGAGCCCGGGGGCAGCCCGCGCAGCTCGACGAAGAGATCGCGCGCGGCGCTCCGGTCGTGCGGATCGGGCGCGGTGCGCCGCGGCGCGCTCCTCGCCGGCTCCTGCTGCTCGGGAATGGCGGCCGCAGCCGCTGTCGCCGTCTGTTCCACCTCGTTCACCTCGGCCCCCTCATCGTGTGACGGGCCCCGATCGCCGGTCACGGCGCTCCGGGAGCGGCGCCGCGCTTCTTGTGCAGGCTGATGCTGACCGTCTTGTCCTCGCCGACGGTCGACTCGACCTCGCCCGCCAGCGCGGTCAACACGGTCCACGCGAAGGTGTCCCGCTCCGGGGCGTGGCCCTCGGTGGTCGGGGCCGAGACCGTGACCCGCAGCGCGTCACCGACCAGCGTGAACACGCAGTCAAGGACGCTGCCCGGCTTGGCCTGTTGCAGCAGGATGGCGCACGCCTCGTCGACCGCGATGCGCAGGTCCTCGATCTCGTCGAGGGTGAAGTCCAGCCGGGCCGCGAGGCCGGCGGTGGCCGTCCGCAGCACCGACAGATAGGCGCCGGCGGCCGGCAGTCGGACTTCGACGAAGTCCTGCGATCCGGGCTCACCTGGGATTGGGGACACCCTCACCTCCACAGAGACTCACACTGATTGAGCGCTCCCTGGCACCTGCCGGATGCCCTGGACGCTCTGCGACGCTACCGCGATCCCCGGCGCGCTGTCGCCTGCCGGGGGCAGCGCCGGCGGCCCTGACCACCTCGACGGTATTACTCATCGTAATGCATCCGGTGCTTACTGTGGCCAGCCTTGCGGCGCCAATTCCTCGGCGACGACGCGGCGTTGCGGGGGGTGGCAGCGCCATGATCATTGATCGTACTGCGCCGGGCGCCCGGCGCGGGGGCCGCCGGCCGCCGTCAGCCCCAACCCGGCAGGCTGACACCGGGATCCCCCGCCAGGCAGCGGTGGATCACGCGCTCCTCGCCGAAGACCAGCGGCTCGGGTATCGCGCCGACCGGTACCCATTCCGCGCGGGAGTGCTTCTCCGGCTCCCGGTTGCGCAGGGTGCCGCTCCAGCGGTGGGCCGTGAAGATCACGGTGACGAAGCCGTTGGGCGACTCCACACCGTGCGCGCCGTGCACCACGTGTGCCAGGCGCAGCTCGGCCGGGTCGACCACGAGGCCCGTCTCCTCCTCCAACTCGCGGACGGCGGTGACCGTGACCGGCTCGCCCGGGTCGCTCTTGCCGACCGGCAGGTCCCAGTGGCCGGGGGCGAACTTGGCGTCGGGGCCGCGCTGGAGGAGCACGACGCGCTCCGCCGCGAGGTCGTGTACCAGCACGGCCGCGGCGAGCAGCGTCATCGAGCGGGTCGCGGGCGGCAGGGGAGCCTTGGGTGGTGCCATGGCCGCAACCCTAGGCGGTGGCACCGACATCGCGGGCGGCGTCTCGCGGTTCGAGCAGCGCGAAGGCGCGCGCGAGCAGCGCGGCCCGGTCGGCGCGGCCCTCGCCGCGCAGCCACTCGCGCCCCGCCGCGTCGAGCGCCGCCGCGGCGGCGCCGGTGAGCAGGTCGGCGGTGAACGCGTCGAGGCGGGCGTCGGGGCGCGCGCACAGCGCCTCGGCGACCAGCGCGCGCAACTCGTCGCGCTTCTGGTGCAGTCGGGCGCGAAGCGCCGGGCTCGACTCGATCAGTCGCAGCCCGGTCAGCTCGCGCTGTCCGGCGTGGATGCGGTCCTGCCAGGCGGCGAGCACGGTGGTCAGGCAGCGCCACGGCGGCTCGTCGGCCGGCCGGTCCGCGATCTCCTCGGCGATCCGCGCGGCCATCAGCTCCAGGTCGCCGAAGACCACGTCCTCCTTGCTGGCGAAGTACCGGAAGAAGCTGCGTTTGGACATGCCGGCCGCCCGGGCCACGTCCTCGACGGTCGTCTCCTCGTAGCCCCGGGTGGTGAACAGGTCGAGTGCCAATCTGGCCAGCTCGGCCCGGACCGCGCGCCTGGTGCGTTCGCGCAGGCCCGAGGCCGCTTCCTCGTCGCCGCTCATGCCCAGAGTCTAGAGATCCGCACTGAGCGGCTATTGTGTCACCCGGTGACGCAATCGTCGTTCGGTGAGGTAGCTGGTGGTCGTGCGCGGCAAGACGGTCCTGGTGACGGGCGGTACCGGAGGCATAGGCCGGGAGACGGCGCGGGGGCTCGCCGCGCTCGGCGCGGGGGTGGTCGTGGTGGGGCGGGACCCCGGCCGGGCCGCGGCCGTGGTGGCGGAGATCGGCGGAGAGGCGTGCCCGGCCGACCTGACCAGGCTGGCCGAGCTGCGGCGGGTGGCGGCCAAGGTCACCGAGCGGCACGGCCGGCTCGACATGCTGGTCAACAACTTCGGCCTGAACCCGGCCGACCGCACGCTCACCGAGGACGGCGTGGAGACCGCCTTCGCGGCCAACGTGCTGGCGCCCTACGTGCTGGCCACGGGCCTGCTGCCGGCGCTGCGCGCGGCCGGCGGCGGCGCCCGCGTCGTCAACCTCACCGGCGGACTGCCGGACGGCCCGATCGACCCGACCAACCTCCAGGGCGAGCGGCGCTTCCGGGGCTGGACCTTCAGCCATTACAACCACACCAAGACCGCGCTGATGGCGCTGAGCCTCGCCCTGTCCGAGCGCTGGGCCGGCACCGGCGTCACGGTGAACGTGGCCTACCCAGGGCACGCCTACACGCCGGGGAACCGGGCCACCCCGTCCGCGCCTTCCCCTACGCCTACCGGCCGTTGGCGCCGCTGATCCGGCTGCTCGGCGACCTCGCCAAGCCGGCCCGGACGAGCGTGCGACTCGCCAGTGATCCCGAGCTCGACGGTGTCACCGGGCGGTACCTCAACGCCAAGGGGAAGTGGGCCCGTTGGCCGGCCGGCGTGCTGGCCGAGGCGAACCGGGAGGCGGTGCTCGCGCTATGCGAGCGCCTGGCGGCGGGCCGGGTGACATGAACCGGGTGACATGAACCGGGTGACATGAAAAAGGCCGCCGCCCGCTGGCGACGACGCGAATTGCCCGCTATATTCCGTTGTTTGGCGCCGTTTCACGAAAGGTCAAGTCGACGCTATTTAGAGGGAATTCTAGCGAGGTGGGGATGGGATTGTCAAGCGGCGGAATCGATGATCAGGAACAGGAATACGTCACCCGGCTCTACGACCGGCTCGACGCGCTGCGCGGGGAGGCCAGGAAGCGGCTCGACCAGGTGCTGGCCAGCACCGGGCTCGGCCACCAGGGGCTGGCGGAGCGGGACGTGGCCGCCGCGGAGCTGGCCGGCCGGGTGGCCAGGCTCGACTCGGTCGAGAACGGACTCTGCTTCGGACGGCTCGATATGCGCGACGGTGAGCACCGTCATATCGGCCGCATCGGAATCCTCGACGACTCCACCGACTACGAGCCGCTGCTCATCGACTGGCGCGCCCCCGCGGCCCGGCCGTTCTACGTCGCCACCGCCGTTTCCACGGAAAACGTCAGGCGCCGGCGGCACATCAGGACCCAGGGCCGGCGGGTCACCGGCGTGCAGGACGAGGAATTCGACCGCGGCGCGGAACCGGCCGGCGACTCCGCCCTGTTCGACGCGCTCAACGCCGCGCGGACCGGCCGGATGGCCGACATCGTCTCGACCATCCAGGCCGAGCAGGACGACATCATCCGCGCCGACCACGCCGGTGTGCTGGTCGTCCAGGGCGGCCCGGGCACCGGCAAGACCGCCGTCGCCCTGCACCGCGCGGCCTACCTCCTCTACACCCACCGCGAACGGCTCGCCAGGAGCGTCGTGTTGGTCATCGGCCCCAGCACCACCTTCCTGCGCTACATCGGCGACGTGCTGCCCTCGCTCGGCGAGACCGGGGTGCTGCTCGCCACCGTCGGCGAGCTCTTCCCCGGCGTCCGCGCCGGGCTCGTCGAGCCGCCGGCGACCGCCGAGACGAAGGGCCGGCTCGCCATGGTCGAGGTGATCGCCGCCGCCGTGCGCGACCGGCAGCGCGTCCCCGAGGAGGGCGAGCGCTTCGAGGTGCTCCACGACGGTGAACGCCTCGCCCTCGACCGGGACACCTGCCTGCGGATCCGCGACCGGGCCCGCGAGACCCGGCTGCCACACAACGAGGCCCGCCCCTGGTTCCGGCGCTGGATGATCGAGGCGCTGGCCCGCGCCGCCGGCGAGCGCTACGGTACCGATCCGCTCGACGGCGGCAGCCTGCTCACCGAAGCCGACCTGGCGACCATCGTCGCCGAGCTGTGCGAGAGCCGGGAGGTCGCGGCCGCCGTCGACGCGCTGTGGCCGGCGCTCACCCCACAGCGGCTGCTCGCCGAGCTCTACGCCTCGCCCCGCCGCCTGGCCGCCGCCGCGCCCGACCTCGACCGCGCCGAGCGCGCCGTGCTGCTGCGCGGCCAGCACCGGGGCTGGAGCCCGGCCGACGTGCCGTTGCTCGACGAGGCCGCCGAACTGCTCGGCGTCGACGACCGCGCCGAGCGCGCCGCGGCCTCGGCCGAGCACGCCGAGCGGCTGCGCCTCGCGCAGGAGGCGCTGGACATCGCCTACGGCTCCCGCGTCACCGACTTCGACGACGGCGCCGACCCCGAACTCCTCTCCGCCTACGACCTCCTGGACGCCGAGGCGCTCGCCGAACGACACCAGGAGGCCGACCACCGCAGCCAGGCGCAGCGCGCCGCCGCCGACCGCACCTGGGCCTTCGGCCACGTCGTGGTGGACGAGGCCCAGGAACTCTCCCCGATGGCCTGGCGGTTGCTGATGCGGCGCTGCCCGGCCCGCTCCATGACCATCGTCGGCGACATCGCGCAGACCGGTGACCCGGGCGGCGCCCCGTCCTGGGAGCGGGTGCTCGAGCCGCACGTCGGGAACCGCTGGCGGCTGGCCGAGCTGACCGTCAACTACCGCCTGCCGACCGAGATCGCCGAGCTGGCCGCGCGGGTGCTGCGGCGCATCGACGCCGCCCGCACCGCGCCGCGCGCCGTCCGGGCGGCCGGCGTCGCGCCCTGGCGCGAGCCCGTGCCGGCCGACGAACTGGCCGTGGCGGCAAGCCGGTTGGCCGTCCGGGAGCTGGCCCGCACCGCCGGCGGCCGGGTGGGCGTCATCGCCCCGGCCGGCCTGGTGCCCGTGCTGGCCGGGCCGGTGCGCGCGGCGGCGCCCGAACGGGTGGACGTGCTCGACCCACGGGCGGCCAAGGGGCTCGAGTTCGACTCGGTGATCGTGGTCGACCCCGACCGGATCGTCGCCGACTCGCCGCTCGGCCTCAACGACCTCTATGTCGCGCTGACCCGGCCCACCCAGCGCCTGGCCGTGCTCCACGACGCGGCGCGCCCACCGCTGCCGCCGCTCGGGGCACTGTGACGCTCAGCCCGGGCCCAGCGGCTCGTGCAACGGCAGTTCGGCCCAGATGACCTTGCCGGCCGGGGTGTGCCTCGTGCCCCAGCGCCTGGCGAGCTGGGCGACCAGCATCAGGCCGCGCCCGGTCTCGTCGAGCCACCGGGCGCGGCGCAGGTGCGGGGCCGTGCTGCTGGCGTCGCACACCTCGAGGATCAGGTCCTTGTCGAGGATCAGCCGCAGCCCGATCGGCGGGTCGGCGTGCCGGAGGGCGTTGGTGACAAGTTCGCTGGCGATCAGCTCGCCGGTCATGATCTCCGCCTCGCCGACGCCCCAGTCCGCGAGCCGCTCGCCCACCCGCCGCCGCGCCTCGCCCACCGAGGCCGGCCTGGGCGGCACGTCCCAGAAGGCCGTCTGGTCGGCGCCCAGCGCCCGGGTGCGGGCCAGCAGCAGCGCCACGTCGTCGGGTGCGCCGCCCGCCGGCAGCAGCGCCTCGAGCACCGTGTCGCACAGCGCCTCCAGCGGTTCCTCCCGGTGCCGGCCGAGCACGTCCCGCAGCAGCGCGAAGCCGACGTCGATGTCCCGCTCGCGGTTCTCGAGCAGGCCGTCCGTGCAGAGCGTCAGCAGGCTGCCCTCGGGCAGCTCGCGCTCCACCGCCTCGAACGGCAGGCCGCCCACGCCGAGCGGCGGCCCGGCCGGCACCCGCAGCACCTCGGGCGCCGCGCCACCGGGCAGGAGCACCAGCGGCGGCGGGTGCCCGGCCCGCGCCAGCTGGCAGATCCGCGAGACCGGGTCGTAGACGGCGTACAGACAGGTCGCGCCGACGTCGCCGGCCGCCTCCTGGTCGCCGGTCTCCATGGCGAGCCGCACCACCAGATCATCCACCTGGGTGAGGAGTTCGTCGGGCGGCAGGTCGACGTCGGCCAACGTCCGCACCGCCGTGCGCAGCCGGCCCATGGTGGCCGACGCCTGCACGCCGTGGCCGACGACGTCCCCCACGACGAGCGCCACCCGGGCGCCGGAGAGCGGGATGACGTCGAACCAGTCGCCGCCCACCCCGGCGTGCGGCGCGGCCGGCCGGTAGCGGGAGGCGGTGGCGACGGCCGTGGGGCGCGGCAGCACCCGGGGGAGCAGGCTGCGCTGCAGCGTCAGCGCCACCTCGCGCTCGCGCGTGTAGCGGCGGGCGTTGTCCACGCAGACGGCGGCCCGGGCCGCGATCTCCTCGGCAAGCAGCACGTCGTCGTGGACGAACGGCTCGGGGCGCCGGTGCCGGGCGAGCATCGCCACCCCAAGCGTGACGCCACGGGCCCTTATCGGCACCAGCATCGTGGAGTGGATGCCGAACTCGCGGCTGCGCGCCAGCCGTTCGGGCCGCTCCGCGAACCAGGGCCGCAGGGCGGGGTCCTCCGTGGCGTACCGCACCGTGTGGCCGACGCGCAGCGCCTGGGCCTGCGGGGAGTGCCGCGAGTAGCTGGTCAGCGTGCCGGGCCCGGTCAGGACCTCGGGACAGCCATCGAGTACCGACCGCACGGCGACGCGCCGCATCGGCTGCCGCCAGGGCGCCGACGCGTTCCCCTCCACCGGCGCGTCCAGCAGGTCGACGGTGATCAGGTCGGCGAGGTACGGCACGCACACCTCGGCCAGCTCCTCGGCCGTTCGGGTGACGTCGAGCGAGCTGCCGATGCGGGCGGCCGCGTCGTTCAGGACCGCGAGCCGCTGCCTGGCCGCGTACTGCTCGGTGGTGTCGGTGGCCGTCAGACAGATGGCACGCAGCCGGCCCGACCGGTCGTGCAGCGGCACGAAGGACGCGGCCCAGGCGTGCTCCCGCAGCTCGCCGCCGGTGCGCAGGAAGGTGTCGAGGTCCTGGCGGTGGCCGGTGTCCCTGGCGTACGCCAGGTGCCGCTCCAGGTCCTGGCTCTGCCGTTTGCCGCCGATCTCGGAGAGTCGAAGACCACGCGCCTCGTCCTCGGTGAGCCCCACGGTGCGCGCCATCGCCTCGTTCCACCGGCGCAGCCGCAGGTCGGTGTCGTAGACGGCCAGCGCGGCCGTGGTCTGCTCGAACGCGATGGCGGCCAGCTCCTCCTCGCCGGGGCGCGGCTCGCGGCCGGTGAGCCGGCTGACCAGCAGCCAGCCGTCGCCTTCCGCGTCCGGCCTCCTGCGGTGCGCGATCACCGCGACGCGCACCTCGTGGCCGTCGCGGTGGCGCAGCGCCAGGGCGCCGTGCCAGCGGGGGAGCCCGGCGAGCGACGCCCTGGTGTCGGGCGGCGGGGGCTCGGCGAGCAGATCGGCCGCCGGCCGGCCCACCGCCTCGGCGGTCGGGAGCCCGAGCAACAACGCGGCGCCCTCGCTCCAGGCGGCGATCCGCCCCGAACCGTCCACCACGGCGCTGGCGACCGCCGGTGGTGTCGGTTCCGGGTTGTCCATCGCTGCGCCGTCCCATCTGACCAGGCCACGGGCGGATGCCCATGTGATCAGATTCGTGCACGTGGCGGGCGGCCTCAAGCGCAGGAGGGTCGGCCCTCCGGGCCTGACGGCCACGGCCACGTCGATCGGGTGAGGGGGCCTGGTGCCGGACCGAGCCGCCGGTGACCCGTACGGTCCACGGGAAGCGCCCCGTTCCAGACCAGACGGAACGGGGCGCCTCCGCACGACCGGGACCCGCCGCGCCGCCTCGGGTGTGGCGGGCGCGGTGCGGACGGCCGGTCAGGCCTTCTTGGTCTCCCAGAAGATCTTGTCGATCTGGGCGATGTAGTCGAGCGCCTTCTGGCCGGTGGCCGGGTCGGTGGACCCCTTGGCGGCGCTCAGGGCCTTCAGCGTCTCGTTCACCAACTGGTGCAGCTCCGGGTACTTCTCGAAGTGCGGCGGCTTGAAGTAGTCGCTCCACAGCACCGAGACGTGGTGCTTGGCCATCTCGGCCCGCTCCTCCTTGATGGTGGTGGCGCGGGCGCGGAAGTGCGGGTCCTCGTTGGCCTGGTACTTCTCCTGGATGGCCTTGACCGACTCGGCCTCGATGCGGGCCTGGGCGGGGTCGTAGACACCGCAGGGGAGGTCGCAGTGGGCGCTGACCTTCACCTTCGGGGCGAACAGGCGGGAAAGCATGGAGCTGTCCTTCCTCGTGATCGTCTTCTCACGGCGACATTACTCCGTGCGGGGCTGGTTTTCCTGGGCGGGCCGGGCGGTGCGGCGTTGCTTAGGTCAAAAGTCCAATGCGGGAGTCGGCCCGATGGCTGACGATGGCGGGTGAGGAGTGGTGTGCGATGAAGCTGGGGCTCGCCGAGGTCTACAACCCGTCGATGCTGCCCACCCTGCGGCCGGGCGACCAGTTGCTGCTCGGCTACGGGGCGCGGGTGCGGCCGGGGGACGTGGTCGTGGTGCGGCATCCCTTCCAGCACGACCTGCTGATCGTCAAGCGCGCGGCGGAGCGGCGGAGCGGCGGCTGGTGGGTGGTCGGGGACAATCCGCTGGTCACCAACGACAGCCGGGAGTTCGGCGTGGTGCCGGACGGTCTGGTGGTCGCGCGGGCGGTGCTGCGGGTGCGCCCGCCGCTGCGGCATCAGCGGTCGCTGGTCTCGGTGCTCGGCTGGTTGCCGTCCTCGGTGCGGTTGTTGAGGCTGCGTTCGCGGCGCCTGCGGGCACGGTAGGCGGCGACGTTGGCCCGGGTGGCGCAGCGGTCGGAGCAGTACCGCTTGGAGCGGTTTGTCGACGTGTCGATATAGGCGTTGGAGCAGGGGGGCGCCCCGCAGATTCCGAGCCGGTCGACGCCGAGGTCGGTGAGCTGGAACGCCAGGCCCATGCAGGCGATCGCGGCGTATCCGGCGGTCGCGTTGGACGGGTGCTCGGCCAGGTGCAGGTGCCAGTTGGGACGGCCGCTGGCGGTGAGCTCGTCGTGTCCCGAGATCTGCGGGCTGGCCGGGTACTCGAGCAGCAGCGCGTTCAGCAGGTCGACGGCCCTGGCCTCGTCGCCCTCGGCGGCGGCCGTGAAGACGGCCCGCAGCCTGGTCCGCACGGCGCGCAGCCGGGTCACGTCCGCGTCCCCGACGCGGCGCGCGCCGTGCTGGTGCACGCCGAAGAGGGCGCGCACGGCCTCCACCGAGGTGAGGGTGTCGGTGCCGCGCAGCGGCTCCTCGGTGTTCACCAGGCGCACGGCGAAGTCCGAGTAATAGGTCAGTTCCAATTGTGTTCCTTACCGGGGTGGCCTAGAGTCCTCAGCGTACCTGTAATAGGTAATTATGGATTTTGCCTATTACTCGATCGGTTCTCTGAGGGGATGACGATGGCGGACTGGCAGGCATGGCAGGACAGTTGGGACCGGCAGCAGGAGTTCTACCTGCCGGACCGCGAGGAGCGGTTCCGGGTGATGCTGGATGCCGTCGAGGCGCTGGTCGGCGACCGGCCGCGGGTCCTCGACCTGGCGTGCGGCACCGGCACCATCACGGCACGGGTGCTGCGGCGCTTCCCCGGCGCGGTCACCACCGGCGTCGACCAGGACCCGGCGCTCCTGACCATCGCGCGCGGCCACTTCGCCGGCGACGAGCGGACCGGCTTCGTCACGGCCGACCTCACGGACCGGGACTGGCCCGCGCTGCTGCCGTACGACTCCTACGACGCCGTGCTCACGGCCACGGCCCTCCACTGGCTCGCCCCCGACCCCCTGCGGGAGCTGTACGGACGGCTCCGGACGCTGGTTCGCCCCGGGGGCGTGCTGCTGAACGCCGACCACATGCCGGATCCCGCGACGCCGCGGATCAACGCGGCGGAGCGGGCGTTCACCGAGGCCCGGCAGGTCAGGGCGCGGGAGGCCGGCGTCCTCGACTGGCCCGACTGGTGGGCCACGGTCGCCGCGGCGCCCGAGCTGGCCGAGGCGGCGGAGCGGCGCTTCGCCCTCTACGGCCGCCCGACGCGCGGCGCCGACCACAAGGACGAGGGCGCCCCGCCGGTCGCCTGGCACCTCCAAGCGCTCCGCGACGCGGGCTTCACGGAGGCACGCCCCGCGTGGTCCTCGCTGACCGACGCGGTCGTCCTGGCTTTGGCATGACGTGGCCCCTGCGGGGCGGCCTGCGGCCGGCTTGGCCGTGCCGCGCCCACCGTGGCCTCGCGCGGCAGGGACCGGCCGGCACCGCCTTCGCCTGCGGTGGGCTCACGCCGCCGCGGGCGTCGATGACCCGGTGGATCGTTCGGCGCACGCCAACGCCTCGCGGGCAGGCCGTCCGCGGAGCGGTGGGCTGCTCAGCCGTTTCGGCCAGGCGCGGCAGCGCCGTGGCTGCCCTCCGCCGGGCCCACGGCCCAGATGGAGCGGTGGGGTGGTGGGGCCCGAGGCCCCACCACCCCCGACCTTCGAGCCGCTGCCGCCGGCAGGCGGCACCGGCTAGCGGGTGATGCCTTCCTTCTCCGCCGCCTCGGCGACGGCCGTGGCGACCGCGGGGGCCACGCGGGGGTCGAAGGGGGAGGGGATGACCCGGTCGGCGGCGAGTTCGTCGGCGACGACCGTGGCCAGCGCCTCGGCCGCCGCCAGCTTCATGGACTCGGTGATCCGCCTCGCGCCCACCCGCAGCGCGCCCGCGAAGATCCCGGGGAACGCCAGCACGTTGTTGATCTGGTTCGGGTAGTCGCTGCGCCCCGTCGCCACCACCGACGCGTAGCGCGCCGCGACGTCCGGGTGGATCTCCGGGTCCGGGTTGGCCATGGCGAAGACGAACGCCCCGGGCGCCATCTTCGCCACCGCCGGCTCGGGGACCGTGCCGCCGCTGACGCCGACGAAGACGTCAGCACCGGCCAGCGCCGTCTCCAGGGAGCCGGTCAGGCCAGCCGCGTTGGTCAGTTCGGCCAACTCCCGCTTGACGGCCGTCAGGTCCTTACGGTCGGTCGAGACGACGCCACGCCGGTCGCAGACCACCACGTCGCCGACGCCCGCGCCCAGCAGGATCTTGGCGATGGCCACCCCGGCCGCGCCCGCGCCCGAGATCACCACCCGCAGGTCGGCCAGCGCCCGGCCGGTCAGCCGCGCCGCGTTCCGCAGGGCGGCCAGCGTCACGACCGCCGTGCCGTGCTGGTCGTCGTGGAAGACCGGGATGTCGAGCCGTTCCTGGAGCTTCCGCTCGATCTCGAAGCAGCGCGGCGCCGCGATGTCCTCCAGGTTGATGCCGCCGAACGACGGGGCGAGGCGGGCCACCGTCTCCACGATCTCGTCCGGGTCGCGGCAGTCGAGCGCGATCGGCACCGCGTCCACGCCGCCGAACTGCTTGAAGAGGATCGCCTTGCCCTCCATCACGGGCAGCGAGGCCTCGGGCCCGATGTCACCGAGGCCGAGCACCGCGCTGCCGTCCGTGACGACGGCGACGACCTGCGACTTCCAGGTGTACTCGTGGACCAGGTCGGGACGCTCCGCGATCGCCGCGCACACCCGGGCCACGCCCGGTGTGTAGGCGAGCGACAGGTCGTCGCGGTCGCGCACGGGAACCGTCGCCGTGACCGCCATCTTGCCGCCGCGATGGAGCGCGAACGCCGGATCGAGCTCGGTATCGAGCCCGCTGTCGAGTCGTGTGTCGGTGAGCTTGCCGTCGCTGGGATTGACGGTCTCCGAAGCCACTGGGTAACCCCTTTACTGCGTCGCTGAATCGAGGGTGGCCGCTCCCCGGTCGGGGAACGGGCGGGCACCACGTCCGCGGGGGTGGGCAGCGGACGCCGGACGCGCCGCACACGCGCCCAGGTCCCCGGGTGAGGGGTGTATCGATCGGTTCTACCTGATCAAGCACGCACGGCACGAGCGAGATCCGCGACCAGGCTGGCCACGGCCGTTTGACGAGTGCTCCTCTTGACACGGCGTCGCGGTGGGCGAACGCGCGGCGACCGGCCCACTCAGGGGTTACCCGCCCGGCGCCGCCGCCACGGGGGCGTGACGCATCTCTCACCGGCGCGTGGTGTGGCACAAGGGGGGCGAAGTGCCCGGCAGTTCATCACTCCCGGTAACCGGTACGACGTGTCCGTTATCCGATCTTGACGTTCGCGGCGGACGAATACGCCGAACGGAGTGGCAGGATGCCCTGCATCGCACCTGCCCTGTCGTGACACCCGAAGACGCGTGCCCGGCCCCCTCGGATACTCCGCGACCCCTGGAGGACCAACGCCATGAGCGCCCACCTCGTCCGCCGCCCCCGACGCCGCGCCGCGCTCGGGGCCCTCGTCGCCACCGGCGCGCTGCTGCTGACCGCCTGCGGCGACCAGACCGACGACGACGGCGGAAGCGGTGGCGGCGACGGCGGCGCCACCCAGGACACCGGGGCCGAGGCGCCGCTCCACGACATGCTGCCGGAGGACATCCAGCAGGCCGGCGTGATCACGGTCGGCTCCGACATCGCCTACGCGCCCATCGAGTTCTACGACGAGAACGACGAGATAGCCGGCATCGACCCGGACATCGCGGCGGCGCTCGGCGAGGTGCTCGGCGTGGAGTTCCAGTTCGAGAACGGCACCTTCGACGGCCTGATCCTCGGCATGAACAACGGCCGCTACGACGTCATCATGTCCGCCATGACCGACACCGCCGAGCGGCAGCAGGGCGTGAGCGAGGACGCCGAGGGCGGCGCCGACTTCGTCAACTACTTCCAGGCCGGCTCCGCGATCCTGGTCCCCGCCGGCAACCCCGAGGGCATCGAGTCCCCGGACGACCTGTGCGGCCTGGCCGTCGCCGCCCAGCAGGGCACCGCGAACGAGGCCGTGATCGAGGCGCAGCAGGAGCGGTGCGACGAGCCGATCGAGCCGATCATCAACGAGGTCGACACCGAGACCATCACCGCGCTGCAGAGCGGCCGCGCCGCCGCCGCGATCACCGACTTCCCGGTGGCCCTCTACAACGAGCTCACGGCCGGCGACGGCGAGCTGTTCGAGGTGGTCGGCGAGCAGATCGACGCGGCCCCCTACGGCATAGCCGTCAGCAAGGAGAACACCGAGCTGCGCGACGCGCTGCAGGCGGCCGTCCAGCAGATCATCGACGACGGCACCTACGCCGAGATCCTGGCCGAGTGGGACGCGGAGACCGGCGCCATCGAAGAGGCGACCATCAACGCCGGCGAGTAGGCGCGCGACGTGACCAAGACCGTGGAATCACCCGAACCGGAGAAGGCGGCCGGCGAGCTGCCGGTGCCCATCAAGGCGGTCCCGGTGCGCCACTACGGCCGCTGGGCGGGGGCCGCCGTCGTGCTGGCGATCCTCGGCCTGCTGGTGTGGGCGTTCGCGGGCGCGGACGTCGACTGGGGCGTGGTCGGCGACTACCTCGACCACGACACGATCATCGAGGGCGCCGGCAAGACGCTGTGGATCACCGTGCTCGCCATGCTGCTCGGCGTGGTGCTCGGCGTCCTGCTCGCGGTGATGCGGCTCTCGAAGAACCCGGTGCTCTCCAGCGTCGCCTGGGGCTACATCTGGTTCTTCCGGGGCACGCCCGTGCTGGTGCAGCTGTTCCTCTGGTACAACCTGTCCTTCGTCTTCGACACCGTGAACCTCGGGCCGATCTACCGAGACGAGATGAACGACGTGATGACGCCGTTCCTCGCGGCCCTCCTCGGGCTCGGCCTCAACGAGGCGGCCTACATGGCCGAGATCGCCAGGGCCGGCATCCTCTCCGTTGACCCGGGACAGACAGAGGCGGCGCACGCGCTCGGCATGAGCGGCGCCAAGACCACCCGCCGGATCGTGCTGCCGCAGGCGATGCGGGTGATCATCCCGCCGACCGGCAACGAGTTCATCAACATGCTGAAGACCTCGTCGCTGGTCTACGCGATCCAGTACACGGAGTTGTTCCGCGCCGCCACCACCATCAGCTCCCGCAACCTGGCGGTGATGGAGCTGCTGCTCGTGGCCACCGTCTGGTACCTGGTGCTGACCACGGTGTTCAGCATCGGCCAGTTCTACCTGGAGCGTTACTACGCCAGGGGCACCAACCGGCCGCTGCCGGCCACGCCGTTGCAGCGGATACGGGCGCAGCTGACGTCGCTGCGCACCCCGAGCCAGGTGGGAGGGACGAGCGTATGAGCCAGCCAGCCCATCCGATGGTGCGGGCCGAGCGGGTCCACAAGTCGTTCGGCGCGGTGCCGGTGCTGCGCGGCATCGACCTGGAGGTGCGCGCCGGCGAGGTGTTCTGCGTGGTCGGCCCCTCAGGCTCCGGCAAGTCGACCTTCCTGCGCTGCATCAACCACCTGGAGAAGATCGACGCCGGCCGGCTCTACGTCGACGGCCAGCTCGTGGGCTACCGCCAGAAGGGCGACAAGCTCTACGAGATGCGGGAGCGCGAGGTCGCCGCGCAGCGGCGGGACATCGGCATGGTGTTCCAGCGCTTCAACCTCTTCCCGCACATGACCGCTGCCGAGAACGTGATGGAGGCCCCGGTCCAGGTCAAGGGCGCGCGGCGGGCCGAGGCCAGGAAGCGCGCCGAGGCGCTGCTCGCCAGGGTGGGGCTCGCGGACCGGGTGGACAACTACCCGGCCCAGCTCTCCGGCGGGCAGCAGCAGCGGGTGGCGATCGCCAGGGCGCTCGCCATGGACCCCAAGCTGATGCTGTTCGACGAGCCGACCTCCGCGCTCGACCCGGAGCTGGTCGGCGAGGTGCTCGACGTGATGCGAGGGCTCGCCGAGGACGGCATGACGATGATCGTGGTCACCCACGAGATGGGCTTCGCCCGCGAGGTCGGCGACTCGCTCGTGTTCATGGACGACGGCGTGGTCGTGGAGTCCGGTCACCCCAGGGACGTCCTCAACAACCCGCGCCACCCCAGGACGCAGGCGTTCCTCTCCAAGGTGTTGTAGGCGGTGTCCTAGCGGGCTAACCGCGCGCGGCGCGCTGGTAGCGGGCCGGGGTCACGCCGTAGCAGCGGACGAACCAGCGGTGCAGGTGGCTCTGGTCGGCGAAGCCGGCCTCGGTCGCCGCCCCGGCCGGCGGCAGCCCGTCCGCCAGCAGCCGGCGGGCGGCGCGCAGCCGCAGCAGGCGCTGGTAGTCGCTGGGCGCCATGCCGTAGGTGGCCTGGAAGGCCCGGTAGAGCGCGAACCGGCTGCAGCCGGCCTCGTCGACCAGCCGGGCCGTCGTCACCTTGGCCGGCCCGGCCTCGGCCAGCAGGGCGGCCGCCCGGCGCGCGACCGACGCCTCGGCGGCGCGCCGGGCCGGGGTGGCGAGCCGGGGGCCGTGGGTGGCGCCGCGCCGCACGACGGCCAGCACGGCGACGGTCAGCCGCTCCTCGCGCGCCAGGGTCGCGGCCTGGCCCTGGCCGGCCACGAGGGTGTGGTGCAGCCGCAGCAGCGCGCGCCCGAGCGGCGGGTCCACGCGCACCGGCTGGTCGAACAGCGGCATCGCGACCCGCCCCGACTCCAGGTCCCCGGCGTCGGCGAGCACGTCGCGCACCACCTGCTCGCCGATGTGGACGATCCGGTAGGTGAAGCCGGACTCGAGGGCCGACTCGCCGTCGTGCGGGTCGTCCGGGTTGAACGCCATCACCATTCCGGCCCCGCTGGTGTGCCCGGCGCCCCGACAGGTGAAGCGTTGCGCGCCGCTCTCGGTGACGGCGAACGAGTACGCGTCGTGGCTGTGCCGGTGGAAGACGTGGCGCGTGAAGTGCGCCCGCATCGCCTCGACCGGCCGACCGCCGGCGTCCCGCCAGTACTCGACCCAGTCGTGACCGTTCTCGTGCCCTGCCACCCGTCCAGTGTCCCCGACGCGCCGCGTCCCGGAGCGGTGGGGCGGGTAGGGCGGCCACGCCCGGTCCCGCACGAGCGTTCAAGACGGCCGCCGGAGGGGGCGGCGACGATGCGACCATGCGTTTCGACACCAAGATCGCCGTCATCGTCCGCTCGGACCTCGCCGACTGGCAGAAACTCAACGTCATCGCCTTCCTCGCCAGCGGGGTCGCGCACGCCACGGACGAGGTCATGGGCGAGCCGTACCTGGACGCGTCGGACAACCGGTACCTGCCGATGCTGCGCGAGCCGGTCCTGGTGTACGTGGCGGACACCGAGGGGGTGCGCAGGGCGCACGAGAAGGGGCTCGGGCGCGGTCTCGCCATGGCCGTCTACACCGGGGAGATGTTCGCCACCGACCACGACGCCGACAACCGGGCGGCGGTGCGGGCCGTGGCGGCCGAGAAGCTCGACCTCGTTGGCCTGGCGCTCTACGGCCCGCGCAACGCGATCGACCGCACCACCAAGGGTCTTTCGCTGCACGGCTGAGTCAGCCGCCCCGTGTCAGCCGCCCCGTGTCAGCCGCCCGCCGGGTCAGTCGCCAGCGGTCCACGCCTCAAGCGGGGGCGTGCCGTCGGCCGGGGTCAGCTGGCCGGACTTGGTCCAGCCCCAGGACTGGAAGGCGGTGCGGGCCGGCGCGTTGCCCGGGTCGAGCAGGGTGAGGTGGAGCCTCGTTCTGCTGCGGGCGAGCAACTCCCGCTGGAGCCGGGTGGCCACCCCCTGCCGCCGGCGGTGCGGCGCGACCAGCAGCGCGGCGACCACGAAAACCTGGCGGTACGTGGTGAGTTCGTCGATCGTCAGCGGCACGTCGGTGAAGGCTCGCCACCAGTCGCCGCCCCGGTCGGCGCGGAAGCCGTAGACGCAGCCGACCAGCGCCGGGTCGCCGGCGACCAGCATGTCGAACTCCGGCTCGCCGGTGTCCTCGTCGACCAGCCGTCGGACGAACTCCTCGCGCTCCAGCGGGAAGACGCCCGGCGCCTCCTGGCGGGCCGCCAGGTAGAGGTCGCCGATGCCCGCGCGCTCCGACTCCGCCTGCCATCGGCTGAGCCGCCGCAGAAAAACCGTGCCCATGGCACCCCCCCGTGAACTCTCCGCCGCGAACTCTCCATCGTCCCACTCCAGCGCCGGTTCTGGAACGGAGCGGCGGGGCGGTACTAGCGTGAGAGCCATGTTTGCCGCCTATGCCGCGCGCTTCGACCGCGACCAGCCGCTGAACGCACTGGAGCTCGGCGACCGGCCCGAGCCCCAGGCCCCGACCGACTGGACCGTCGTCCACGTCCGAGCCGCCTCCCTCAACCACCACGACCTGTGGTCGCTGCGCGGCGTCGGGCTCGACGCCGAGGCGCTGCCGATGATCCTGGGCTGCGACGCGGCCGGCGTCGACGAGGACGGCAACGAGGTCCTCGTGCACGCGGTGATCGGTGCCACCGGGCATGGGGTCGGCCCGACCGAGCGCCGCACGCTGCTGAGCGAGAAGTACCAGGGCACGCTCGCCGAGCGGGTCGTCGTGCCCCGGTGGAACGTGCTGCCCAAGCCGGCCGAGCTGTCGTTCGAGGAGGCGGCCTGCCTGCCCACCGCCTGGCTGACCGCCTACCGGATGCTGTTCACCAACGCCGGGGTGCGGCCCGGCGACAGCGTACTGGTGCAGGGTGCGGGCGGCGGGGTGGCCACCGCGGCCATCGTGCTCGGCGCGGCGGCCGGGCTGCGGATGCTGGTCACCAGCAGGGACGCGGCCAAGCGCGAGCGGGCCGTGGCGCTCGGCGCCGAGGCCGCGTTCGAGTCCGGGGCGCGGCTGCCCCGGCGGGTGGACGCGGTGCTCGAGACGGTCGGCGCCGCCACCTGGTCACACTCCGTCAAGTCGCTGCGGCCTGGCGGCACCCTGGTGATCTCCGGCGCCACCTCGGGACAGGCGCCGTCCTCGGCCGAGCTGAACCGGATCTTCTTCCTCGAACTGAAGGTCGTCGGCTCCACCATGGGCAGCCGCGACGAGCTCGCCTCGCTCGCCTCGTTCTGCGCGGCCAAGGGCGTCCGGCCGGTGATCGACACGGTGCTGCCGCTCGACCGGGTGCGCGAGGGCTTCACCCGGCTGGCGGCCGGCGACCAGTTCGGGAAGATCGTGGTCACCATGTGACGGAACCGTTCCCGGCCGCCGGGCGTCGTCCTCCGGGACGGGGTGTTCCTGGTCCAAGGGTTCCAGCCCGGGAACGAGGGTGGCGCTGGGGGAGGCGACCATGACCGACCACGGGGGAGGCGCGGGCGAGTTACCCGCCTACCGGGGGATGGGCGAGTTCGTCGACGCCCTCGAACAGCTGATCAAGCAGCCCAGGCGGCGGCGCACCTGGCTTCCGGTGTTGCTGCTCACCGGCCCGGCCGACGGGCGCGTCGCCGCCGGGCTGCGGAGCTGGCTCAACGGCGAACACGGCCCGCTCAGTCCGCACGCCTTCGTCTCGGGCGCCGAGAGCGGCCCGGAGGCACCCGACCTGTTCGACGAGATCAGCGAGCAGCTGCGGCGGACCACCCGCGCCTGCGACGGCGGCCGGCTCAGGCTCCCGGGCCTCTGGCTGCTCAAGACCGTCGCGGCGGCCCCCGAGCCGATCAGGTCCGGGCACTGGCGGGGGCTGCGCGACCACCTCTACGCCAAGCACCGCGAGGAGTCCACCCTCGCCCAGGCCCTGTGGAACGTGGCCGGCGAGGAGCGCGGCGACGGCATCAGGGGCGACGGCGGCATCGCGGCCGCCGTCTGGAACTTCCTGGTCGGCTGGGCCTTCCAGGGGCTGCCCCGGCTGCTGTTCACGGCCCGGGCCAAGCGCCGGCTCGCCTGGTTCACGGCGTGGGCCGACCGGCAGCGTGGGCCGGCCTCCTTCTTCGACCACCTGCGCGACCTGGTGCCGCCCGCCTCCCGCGCCGAGGGGCTCGAGGAGCTGGACCGGGTGCTGGTGCAGGCCATGATGACCGACCTGGAGCGGGCGGTGCGCGGCGGCTTCCCGCGGCCCTGGCGCCGCCGCCGCACCCACCGGTTCGTGCTGATCTTCGACCGCGCGGGCGACGAGCACTCGCGGGTGCAGCGGTTCGTCAGGGAGCTGCGCAACGAGGCCAAGGACCGGGGCGCCACCTCGTTGCTCGTGGTGGCGGCCGGCGTGGACGGACTCGCCAGCCTGATCCCCGACGAGGAGAAGACCGGCTACGACGCCGCCGGCGAATGGCTCGCCGACACCCTGACCGACCCCCGGCTCGTGGCCTCCGTGACCGGGCTCGTGGTCACCGTGCCCGATGACCAGAGCCCCGACGACCCCAGGGCCGCCTACCAGCTGCGGCGACGGCGGCGGCTGCGGGTCAGGCCGCACCGTCTCGGGCCGCGCGCCGAACTCGCCGTCGAGCTCACGGCGGTGGCGGTGCTCGCCGGCGTGCTGCCGCTCGTGTCGCTGCCCGGCGACGACGGATGTTCCGGCGGCACCTTCCGGGGCTCCGACGGCACCTGCGTCGGGCCGCAGGGGCCGACGCTCGGCAGCCCGGTCGTCAGCGACCCCGACGTCCGCGAGGTGCTGGGGCGCATCGAGGAGCAGAACGCGGCGGTCGGCGCCGCCACCGCCGACTGGCGCCCCGAGGGCGGCCTGCCGATGCCGCGCACCGTCTTCTACATCGGGCCGCTCAGCGGCGGCAGCGGCGCCGACGACCCGGTGCGCGGCGGGACGCTGGCGCAGCTGCGTGGGCTCGCACTGGCCCAGGGGCACGGGAACGCGCAGGCGTTGGGCACGCGGGAGCGGGTGCCGTTGCGGGTGGTCGTCGCCGACGCGGGGGACCGGTTCCGCGACGCGGTGCAGGTGGCGCGGCACGTCGTCGAGCTGGCCGAGGAGGACCCGTCCATCATCGGGGTGGTCGGGATGGCGCAGAGCCGGGACACCGTCTACGAGGCGCTCGAGGTGCTGAGCCGGGCCGGGCTGCCGGTGGTCGGCATGGCCGGCACCGCCGACGAACTCCTCGACCACGGCACGCACTACTACCAGAACGCGCCCACCAACAGCAGGGCCGCGGCCACCATGGCCGCGTTCGCCAGGGACGCCGCGGTGATCGCCGACGCGGACGGCGGGCGCCGGCCCGCCGAACGCGCGGTGCTGGTGGCCGACGCGCGCGACGCCTACAGCAGCGGCCTGGCCGGCTCCTTCCAGGAGAGCTACGAGGGGCCGCTCGACACGCTGCTCTACACGCCGTCCAACGACCTGCCGCGCGACGAGGGAGCGCTGACCGGCGAGCCGACGGCCACCCTGGAGCGGCTGGCCGCCGAGGTGTGCGGGCGGCTCGCCGAGGAGCCGGCCACGACCGTGGTCTGGGCGGCGCGGGGCAGCGAACTCCCGCTCTTCCTCCAGGAGCTGAGGGTGCTGTCCGAGGACTGCCCGCGGGTCAGCGTGCTCGGCGGCGACGAGATCTCCAACGTGCGGATCACCGAGGAGGAGCCCTGGAACGTCTTCCCCGGACTCTCCCTGTACTACGTGCTGGACGGCGGCGGCCCGATGCTGCGCGAGAGCCAGGAGGGACAGGCGTTCGCCGACGCCTACGAGCGGGCCTACGGCGGCACCGACGCGGCCGACGTGGCCCGGGCCATCGCGCTCGACCCGCGCCCGGCACTGGCCTGGGACGCGATGCGCTACTTCGCCACCGCCGTGGACCAGGCGTGGGAGACCACCGGCCGCGCCAACGACCGCCTCGGCCGCGACCTCGTGCAGGGCGTGCTCTACCAGGGCGTCGGCCCGGACGGCTTCGACGGCGCCACTGGCCGGCTCGACCCGAACGGCGCCGTCGGCGGGCGCGAGACCGAGGACAAGCTGGTGATCATCCTGCACGTGGCCGAGGGGCAGCGCCCGCGGGCCGAGCTGGTCTGCGGGGCTGTCACCGCCGAGGACGTCAGGACCACCTGGGGCGAGGAGAACCACCCCTGTCCTTGACCGTGACCGGGACTAGGACCCGTCCTCGGGCAGCCGCAGCAGCGCGACCAGGTGGGCGGCGCTGGCCGACAGGTGGCGCCGGGCGTGGCGCAGCTGGTCCTGCGAGACGCCGTGGTCCCTGGCCGCGTCCCGCACGTCGTCCCGGAAGCGGTCGAGCAGCCGGATCAGCTCGCGCTCCGGGTCGGCCACCGCCTCCTCCGACTCGCCGTCCGGCTCTACGTCCCGCACCGGGTGTCCCCAGGCCCAGGGCGTGCTCGGGCCGACGAACCGGCTCCAGCCCCCGATCTCGTGGTTCAGCCCCTCGAGCCCCTCGCGCACCGCGCCCGGCCAGTCGCCGCTCGCGGCCCTGGTCTGCACCCGCTCCTGGATGCGCCGCGCGGCCTGCGTGAACATGGCCCTGGCCTCCTCGCTCGCGTTCTGGGCCGCCCGCTCGCCCGCCTCCCTGGCCTCGCGGGCCTCCCGGCGGGCCCGGCGACTCTCCTCCCTGGCCCTGCGGGCCTCGGCCTTCCACGCGGCCCGGTCGTCCCCGCGGTCGCCGGCGCCGTGCTCCGGGCCGTGGTGCCCGCCGTGCCCCCGGCCCCTGGAGGGGCTCCGCGCCGCCGCCGCGGCCTCCCTGACCTCCTGCCGCAGATCCTGCGCCGAGCCGCTGACGTCCTCCCTGATGTCGGCGGCGAGCGCGGCCAGCGAGTCCCTGATCTCCCGCTCGAGATCCGTGAGCTCGGTGTCGCGCGCCGCCAACTCCCGCTCGCCGTCCGGGGTGAGGGAGTACACCTTGCGGCCGCCCTCCTCGGAGTGGGTGACCAGGCCCTCCGCCTCCAGCTTCGCCAGCCTCGGGTAGACCGTGCCGGCGGACGGCGCGTAGAGCCCCTGGAAGCGCTCCTCGAGCAGCCTGATCACCTCGTACCCGTGGCGAGGGGCCTCCCCGAGCAGCTTCAGCAGATAGAGGCGGAGGCGGCCGTGGCCGAAGACGGGAGGCATGTCAGACGTCCTTACGCAGCGAGGTGGCGGGTGGCGTGTCGTACTCGGCCGGCGGTCTGCGCAGCAGGGCGAGTGCGCCCGAGACGCTGGTGCACCGCACGCTGCCGGCCCCCGCGCCCAGCGCGCCGGACAGCTGCCTGGCCCCCCAGCCGCCGACCGACGACAGCTCGGCGAACGCCGAGGAGACGGGGCCGCTCGCGGTGCTCGCCGACACCTCGGCGCTCACCCCCTCCGGCAGTCGGACCGCGACCTCGCCCGAGACGGTGTTGAGCCGCAGGTCGGGCGGCAGCGCCGAGGGCGCCAGGTCGACCACCATGTCGCCGCTGACCGAGTCGGCCGCGAGCTGGGCGGAGCGGTGGTCGATCACCGTCAGGTTCCCCGAGACCGAGTTGTACCGCAGCCGGCCGCTCAGCCCCTGGGCCTCCAGGTTCCCCGAGACCGTCTCGGCGTGCACCGCGCCCGACAGGCCGACCAGCGTGGTGTCCCCGCTGACGCCCCGCACGTGCGTGCGGCCGGCGAGCCTGCTCACCACGGCCGAGGCGCCCACCAGGCCCACCGTCAGCCGGGCGTGGGCCGGCACCGAGACCGAGACCACCGCGCTGCGGCGCCACCCCTTGCGGTCAAGCCACTTGAGGAAGCCCTGCCACGGCAGGTCGTCGTAGGCGACCGAGAGCGTGCCGCCGTCCAGCCGCACGATCAGCGGCGGGCCCTTGACCTCGGTGATCTCGACCCGGGTGGTGGAATCCGTGGTGCCCACCACGTTGACCAGGCCGCTGACGACCCGCACCTGTAGCTCCTCGACGGACACCCCATCGAAGCTCAGCGTGCGGTCCTCGCTGACGGACCACTCGGATGTGCGAGACATGAGCCCTCCCCGCGTTATATCGCGTGCCTCGTAACACGATATATCGCGTGCCGCTCACGTCAAGGTCAGTCGTCGTCGTCCTCGTCGTCGAGACGCGCCAGCCAGGTCGCGAGCCGCTCCACCGGAACCTCGAAGTCCGGGTTCAGATCGACGAAGAGCCGCAGCTGGTCGGCGAGCCAGGCCAGGGTGACCTCCTCCTCGCCGCGCCGCCGCGCCAGCTCCTCGATGCCTCGGTCGGTGAAGTACAACGCCGCTCCTTCGTGTGGTCTTTCCGCTGTCGCTGACGGGGACGGACACGGGCCCGGCCCGCCGCCCGCACGGGGCGACGGGCCGGGCCCGGTGACGCGCGCGAGGCGCGGTCGGCGCTCGCTCAGAGCGCGAACACCTCGTCGAGCAGCGCCTGCTGCTCGGCCTGGTGCCGCTTGGCGGAGCCCACCGCCGGCGAGGAGGACGCCGGGCGGGACACCCGCCGCAGCGTGCCGGCCCGCTCGACGTGCTCCACCAGGTTGAGCGCGATGAACGGCCAGGCGCCCTGGTTGGCCGGCTCCTCCTGCGCCCACACCACCGACTCGGCGGCCGTGTACCTGGCGAGCTCCGCCTGGACCTCCTCGGCCGGCAGCGGGTGCAGCCGCTCGAGCCGCACCAGCGCCACGTCCTGACGTCCGAGCTTCTCGCGCTCCGCCGCCAGCTCGTAGTACACCTTGCCGGTGCAGAGCACCACGCGCCGCACCCCGGCGGGGTCCACCGTGGTGTCCCCGATGACCGGCCTGAAGCCGCCGCCGGTGAACTCCTCGGCCGTGGAGGTGGCGGCCTTCAGCCGCAGCATCCACTTCGGGGTGAAGACGACCAGCGGCTTGTGGTGCGGGTTGTGCACCTGCCACCGCAGCAGGTGGAAGTAGTTCGCCGGGGTGGTCGGCAGCGCCACCGTCATGTTGTTCTGCGCGCACAGCTGCAGAAAGCGCTCGATGCGGGCCGAGGAGTGGTCCGGGCCCTGGCCCTCGTAGCCGTGCGGCAGGAGCAGCGTGACGCCGGAGGTCTGGCCCCACTTCTGCTCGGCCGACGAGATGAACTCGTCGATCACGGTGGCCGCGCCGTTGGCGAAGTCGCCGAACTGCGCCTCCCACATCACCAGCGCCTCGGGCCTGGCCAGCGAGTAGCCGTACTCGAAGCCCATCGCCGCGTACTCGCTGAGCAGCGAGTCGTAGACGTTGAACCTGGCCTGGTCCTCGGACAGGTAGAGCAGGGGCGTGTAGTCCTCGCCGGTCTTCCGGTCGATCAGCACCGCGTGCCGCTGGCCGAAGGTGCCGCGCCTGGTGTCCTGGCCTGCCATGCGGACCGGGGTGCCCTCCATGAGCAGCGAGCCGATGGCCAGCAGCTCGCCCATCGCCCAGTCGATCGTCCCCTCCTCGACCATCGCCGCGCGCCGCTGCAGCTGCGGCAGCAGCCGGGGGTGCACGGTGATGTGGTCGGGGATGTTGACCTGGGACTCGGCGATCCGCTTGACGACCTCGGCACTGACGCCGGTCGTCACCGCCACCGGGAACTCCGGCTTGGGCGCCGGCACCTCGGCCGGGGCCGGGGTCACGGTCGCCTCCCTGACCTCCTTGAAGACCTTCTCCAGCTGGTCCTGGAAGTCCTGGAGCGCCTGCTCGGCCTCCTCGAGCGTGATGTCGCCGCGGCCGATCAGCGACTCGGTGTAGAGCTTGCGCACCGAGCGCTTCTTGTCGATCAGGTCGTACATCAGCGGTTGGGTGAACGAGGGGTTGTCCGTCTCGTTGTGCCCGCGACGCCGGTAGCAGACCAGGTCGATCACGACATCCTTGTTGAACGCCTGCCGGTACTCGAAGGCGAGCCTGGCCACCCGGCACACCGCCTCCGGGTCGTCCCCGTTGACGTGGAAGATCGGCGCCTCGATCATCCGTGCCACGTCCGTGCAGTAGGTGGAGGACCGGGCGGCGGCGGCCGTCGCGGTGTAGCCCACCTGGTTGTTGATGATGACGTGCACGGTGCCGCCGGTGCGGTAGCCGCGCAGCTGCGACATGTTCAGCGTCTCGGCGACCACGCCCTGGCCGGCGAACGCCGCGTCGCCGTGGATCAGGATCGGCAGCACCGTGAAGTCCTTGCCGCCGCGCCCGATCACGTCCTGCTTGGCCCGCGCCACGCCCTCGACGATCGGGTCGACGGCCTCCAGGTGCGAGGGGTTGGCCGTCAGCGAGACCTTGATCTGCTCGCCCGACAGGCCCGTGAAGGTGCCCTCGGTGCCCAGGTGGTACTTCACGTCGCCCGAGCCGTGCATGGACTTCGGGTCGAGGTTGCCCTCGAACTCCCGGAAGATCTGCGCGTAGGACTTGCCGACGACGTTGGCCAGCACGTTGAGCCGGCCACGGTGCGCCATGCCGATGACGACCTCGTCCAGCTTGTCGGCCGCCGCCTCGTCGAGCACCGAGTCGAGCAGCGGGATGACCGTCTCACCGCCCTCGAGCGAGAAGCGCTTCTGGCCGACGTACTTGGTCTGCAGGAAGGTCTCGAACGCCTCCGACGCGTTGAGCCGGCGCAGGATCCGCAGCTGCTCCTCGCGCTCCGGCGCGGTGTGCGGGCGCTCCACCCGGTCCTGGATCCACTTGCGCTCCTTGGGATCCTGGATGTGCATGTACTCGATGCCGGTGGTGCGGCAGTACGAGTCGCGCAGCACGCCGAGGATGTCGCGCAGCTTCAACATGGACTTGCCGGCGAAGCCGCCGACCGCGAACTCCCGCTCCAGGTCCCACAGGGTGAGCCCGTGCTCGGTGATGTCCAGGTCGGGGTGCTTGCGCTGCTTGTACTCCAGCGGGTCGGTGTCGGCCATCAGGTGGCCGCGCACCCGGTACGCGTGGATCAGGTCGAACACCCGGGCGGCCTTGGTGACCTCGTCGTCGTGGT
This sequence comes from Streptomyces sp. 8K308, assembly GCF_004348315.1. Classification (GTDB taxonomy): domain Bacteria; phylum Actinomycetota; class Actinomycetes; order Streptomycetales; family Streptomycetaceae; genus Streptomyces. The sequence continues at coordinate 39,163 of NZ_SMKC01000024.1, forward strand.
TGACGTCGATGTCGACGTGCCAGCGGATCGGCTCGTAGGGGATCCGCAGCGCCTCGAAGATGGCGTCGTAGAACCCGTGCTCACCGAGCAGCAGTTGGCTGATCTGGCGCAGGAACTCGCCGGAGGCCGCACCTTGGATGACCCGGTGGTCGTAGGTGCTGGTGAGCGTCATCACCTTGGAGATGCCGAGGCGGTTGAGCGTCTCCTGCGAGGTCCCCTGGAACTCGGCCGGGTACTCCATCGCGCCGACGCCGAGGATGACGCCCTGACCCGGCATCAGCCGCGGCACCGAGTGGACGGTGCCGATGCCGCCCGGGTTGGTGAGCGAGGCGGTGACGCCGGAGAAGTCCTCCATCGTCAACTTGCCGGTGCGCGCCCGACGGACGATGTCCTCGTAGGCCTGCCAGAACTCGAAGAAGGTCAGCGTCTCGGCCTTCTTGATGCCGGCCACGACCAGCTGCCGGTCGCCGCTCTTGTTCACCAGGTCGATGGCCAGGCCCAGGTTGACGTGCTCGGGCTTGACCAGCGTCGGCTTGCCGTCCTTCTCGGTGTACGAGTGGTTCATGGACGGCATCGCCCTGAGCGCCTGCACCATCGCGTAGCCGATGAGGTGCGTGAAGGAGACCTTGCCGCCGCGGGCGCGCTTCAGGTGGTTGTTGATGACGATCCGGTTGTCGAACAGCAGCTTCACCGGAACCGCGCGGACCGAGGTGGCGGTCGGCAGATCACGGGACGCGTTCATGTTCTTGGCCACGGCCGCGGCGGGACCGCGCAGCGTGACGAACTCGGGACCGGCGGCCGGCTCGGCGGCCTGCGGGGCCGCCGCCGGCTTCGCGGCGGCCTCGACCTTCTGGCTCTTCGCGGCCGCAACGGGAGCGGGCGCGGGGGCCGGCTTCGCCGCGGGCGCGGCGGCCGGCGCCTGGGCCGGGGCGGCGG
>NZ_SMKC01000250.1 GCF_004348315.1 Streptomyces sp. 8K308
CCGGAGACACGACGCGCCGCCCCTACGGGGCGGAGAGACACCGGCCGCTCCGCGGCCCCGTGTGGGGCGGGCCCGTTCGCTCCGCTCACAGGCGGTGGTGGGTTGGGAGGCACGGCCTCCGGCCTTAGCCTCCTTGTGCGGGTGGTGCATCAGGCTCATATGCTGCGTAATTACTGAGATTTGGGGAAAGTGACGGTCCGGGCCTGGTCGCGCTCCGCGCTCCCAGGGCCCTGGGGATGGTGACGTAAAGAAGCGGCTACAGGGTAGGGGTGGTCCGGCGCCACACCAGACTACCGGCCGGTGGGCGGTCGACGTCAAGACCTGACGAGGCGTCGAGAGGTCTAGACCCCTGCCAAAGGAAAAGCCGGGGCAATCAATTGCCATGGCGTGCCGATCTGCACGGTTGCGCACCATGCACAACTCCATCGCCTTATTAAGCAGCATGCACCATAGCGAAGCACGCAAATGCCTCTTTATTGTCACGGTAGGGGATGCCTCAGGAGCAGCAAAAGGCAAAGGAATCCAAAAAAGACCGGCTGAACCTGAAAGGTGATCGAGGAAGTGCAACAGCATATATTTTGGAAGCTAGCGTCCCTGGGCGTGGTCGCTGCGGCGGTTTCTGTGACATCGCCCGCGGCTGCAGCCCCGTTGCCTGGCCCGGGCGAATGGGATCACGTGGGGACGTCGAGATTCCACGACAGCGGCGAGGACACCACTCGCTATCACAGTGGGATAGGGCGCTCAGCCGGTGGCGACTTCCGTGCCTGCGTCTACACCGCTTCCAGCACCTTTACGGCCTACTACCTCTGGGAGGACGATCCGGACGGCAACGCCGACGAGCCCGTGGAGGGACGCAGCAGCGACGACCTTCCGTGTTTAGTGTTCCGCGACATCGGACGCTACGTCGACGGCAGCAACAATCGGGCGGAGTTCTACATCCGCACCCCCGACCACAATGCTATGAGAGTGGAATGGTACGACTGATTCAGGGAATCCCAAAACACCCCTGCCGGACAGCTATTAACCATAACGCTGTGCCGTAACAGCAGGCCCATCACGCGGGCTCCCGTTACGGCACAGCGTCGCGATCACTCCTGTCGTTGGCGCTCGCGATAGGCCGCCTGACGGCAGGCGCTCCCGCAGTACCGGGCCGTCCGCTTCCGCCTTACGCCGGCCCACAGCACCACCCGGCAGGTGGGACCGCCGCACGTCTGCCCCGCGAGTAGCTGCTCGAGGCGGCCGGCGAAGGTGCAGGATCTCCGCCGCCTTCGCACCGAGCACGACGTCCCACAGCACGAGGGCACGCTCACGTCGCTTCCGCAGCCGGTACGCGGCCGCGACGCAGTTCGGGCCGCAGTACCGACGCCGCGACGAAGCGCTCCTCGGCAACGGCCGGCGACATCGCCGATACTCACACCGCCGCCGCCTCGACGTGCCGACCGGCGTCGACGTCACCTCCCCCTGCGGGCACCACCTGTCCCAGGATCTCGGCGGCGCGGCGGTGGATGGCCAGTTCGGTCTCCAACTCGGCTATGCGGCGGCGGGCGGCAACGAGTTCGGCGTGATCGCTGCTGCTGATGCCGGGTTCCTGGCCGGTCTCGATACGGTGCTGGCGGCGCCAAGTGTAGATTGTCTGGTCACTGATCCCCAGGAGCTGGGCGACCTCGGCGACCTTGCGGCCGGACTCGATGAGGTCCAAGACCTTGCGGCGGAACTCGGCTGGATAGCTGCGGGGCATATGGGTCTCCTGAGGCGCTGGATGACTGATTGTCCAGCAACCCGATTCCACCGAACCCGGGGCACATCAATCCGTTGGGGAGCAGGATGTCGCACCCCGCTCCCCAACTGTTTCGGCCCGGCCGTCCCGCTGATGCGCTACGCCCCGTCCTTGGATTCTCCCGCCGAAGGTGCTACTCCGGGTTGCCGGGGGGCTCCTGCCGCCTCCGTCGGCCGGGCGGGGAGCTCTGTGGCAGCCCAGCCTGCCAGAAAGGTGAGGGCCTGTGCGCTCGGTGAGTGCGGTTCCGCCGTGTAGACGAGCAGGCTCTGGTCCGCGGAGCCGCGCACATCCAGCACCTGGAAGTCCAGGCTCAGTTCCCCGGCGATCGCGTGAACGAACTCCTTGCGGCCATGCCGCTGGGCCCGCACCCTGTGGTCGGACCACCATCGGCGAAAGTCGGGGTCTTTCAAGGACAGTTCCCCGACGAGGCGGGCGAGTTCGGGATCGTTCGGGTAGCGGCCGGCGTCCATGCGGAGGTAAGCGACACACTCCTGGGCCACTTGCTCCCAGTTCGCGTACAGCCCGCGGACCTCGGGGTCGAGGAAGGTGAGCCATATGTGGTTGCGCCGCTTGGCCGGCAGCCTGGAGTAGTCGGTGAACAGCGCGGCGCTCAGTTTGTTCCACGCCAGGATGTCCATACGACGGCCGAGCACGAGTGCCGGGACATTCACCATGCTGTTCAGGAGGACCCGGATTGCCTGCGTTACCTGCTGATTTCTGGGTGTGACCGGCTTCGCCTGGTCGGAGATGCCGGCTTCGGTCGCACACCGCAGCAGGTACTCCTCCTCGTCGGGCCGCAGCTCGAGGGCCCGGGCCAGGGCACTGAGGATGGCAGGCGACGCGGACTTCACGCGGCCTTGTTCCAGCCGCACGATGTAGTCCACGCTGACGCCGGCCAGCGACGCGAGTTCCTCACGCCGCAGTCCCGGCACCCGGCGGTGCCCGGACGTGGGCAGCCCCACCTGCTCCGCAGTGACCCGGGCGCGGCATGCGCGCAGGTATTCACCGAGTTCTGTCACGGCAGTCTCCTTCTCGTGTGACTCATGCGCGTCATACGGTGGGTCAGTTGGTGGCCTTCACGTCGTCGTGATCGGTGGACAGGGCGAGCTCCCGCCAGGTGTCGGTCTCCTCGCGAAGCTGAGCGATCTTACGGTCCATGGCCCTCACGGAGTCGCTGCCGAGCTGGGCGCGCAGCGGCGGGTTGGCGGCGTCGGCGAGAGCGAGGATGGCTGTGGCGCCCTTGACGGGGTCACCGGGCTGGGCGTGGTTGAGCCCGGGGACGGCCTGGCGCACGGCGCCGGCGGTCTCGGCGTAGTCGGAGATGATCCGGCCCTCCGTGAGCAGGCTGGTGGCGTCGAGGAAGTCGGTGCGGAAGTATCCCGGCTCGACAATCGTGACCTGGATCCCCAGTGGCGCCAGTTCGGCGCGCATCGCCTCGGAAAGGCCCTCCACGGCGAACTTGGTCGAGCAGTAGACACCGAAGCCCGCCACGCTCTCGAAGCCCCCGATGGAACTCAGGTTGAGAACGCGGCCCGACCTCTGTCGGCGCATGACCGGCAGGACGGCGCGAGTGACGTTGGCCAGACCGAAGACGTTGGTGTCGTAGACCGAGCGGATCGCCTCATCGGTGGTTTCCTCCACCGCGCCCAGCACACCGCGTCCTGCGTTGTTGACCAGGATGTCGATCGTGCCGAACTGCTTGACGGCTGCCTCGACGGCTTCGCGGGCCTGCGCCTCGTCGGTGACGTCCAGGGCGACAACGAGCAGGCTGTCCCCGTGCTGGGAGAGCGCGTCCTGTACGTCCTGGGGCCTGCGGGCCGTCGCCACGACCTTGTCCCCCCGCTCCAGTGCCTGGCGTGCGATCTCCAGGCCGAAACCGCGGGACGCGCCAGTGATGAACCAAGTGGTCATGCCACTACCTCTCTTTTACTCGATATTAGAAAAATAAGGTCAGATGCAGCGAATTTTCGTATCACTGTGATGGAGCAGCATTTACTGCTCTCCGTGGCCGGCAGCGGCCCTTCCCGGCTGGGATGCGGGCCGACGACGGCGCGCTGCTGGCGGCCATGACCACGAAGACGACGCCGACCACAGTTCGAAAGTGCCAGGGGCGGTGCGTCCGGTGGTGCTGGTTGGGGTGCCGGCGCCCCAGGGTCTCGAGGGCCGCCAGCTTGCCAACGTTCACGTTCTTGCCATCTCCGGTGAGAATCCAGCGTCGGCCGTCAGCGGCCGAGGACGACCTTGGTCTCCAGGTACTCCTGCATGCCGTCGGGGCCCCATTCGCGGCCGTTGCCCGACTCCTTGTAACCACCCCAGGGCGCGGTCCAGTCGAACTCGGCGTTGTTGATGATCACGTAGCCAGCTTCGATCCGGGACGCGACGTCCGCGGCGTCCGCGAGATCGCTGCCGGTGACATAACCGGCGAGGCCATATCGGGTGTCGTTGGCGATCTGAACAGCCTCGTCCACCGTGTCGTAGGTGATGATCGACATCACTGGGCCGAAGATCTCTTCCTGGGCGATGGTCATGTCGTTGGCGACCCCGGAGAACACCGTGGGCTTGACGAAGTGCCCTTTCTCCAGGCCATCCGGCTTGCCCAGGCCTCCGGTGAGCAGCCGGGCCCCCTCATCCAGGCCGGTCTAGACATAGCGCTGGACGGTCCGCCACTGCTCGCCGGAGATCAGCGGGCCCATGTCGGTGCCCTCCGCACGCGGGTCGCCGACCTGGAGCGCCTCCACCCGGGAGCAGCACCGACAGGAACTCCTCCAGCCGTTCGCGCGGCACCAGGGTCCGGCTCGGCGCACTGCAGATCTGGCCGGTGTTGGCCATCAGCCAGGTGAGCACCGTGTCAACCGCAACGTCCAGATTCGCATCAGGCATGATCACCTGCGGCGACTTGCCGCCGAGCTCGGTGGCCACGCGCTTGGCGCTCTTGGCCGCAGCGGCGTTCACCTGGAGCGCGGCCTCACCCGAGCCGGTGAAGGACACGACGGCGACGTCGGGGTGCGAGGCAAGCGCGTTTCCGATCTCCGAGCCGCAGCCAGCTGAGCCGGTTTGAGGACGACGGTGCAGCCGGCCGCCAACGCCGAGGCGGTCTTGCCGGCCGGCTGAAGGGCGGGGAAGTTCCACGGAGTGATCAGAGCCGCCACGCCGATGGCTTCCTTGCGAATGTGGGTGGTGCCACGGTCTTCGGTAAACGAGAACGTCTTGAGCACCTGGGCAGCGGCCCGGAACTGGATCAGCCCGGCGGCAACGTGCATGGCACGGGACAGCGACAGCGGACAGCCCAGCTCAGCGGTGACCGCCTGGGCCATGTCCTCGGCGCGCCGCTCGTACTCGTCAGCGATCCGCTCCAGCAGGTCGATACGCTCCTGGCGGGTGGTCCGGGAGAAAGATGGGAATGCCCGGTTGGCCGCGGCGACCGCCAGGTCGACATCGGCCTCGCCGCCGAGCGCCACCCGGCCGGACACCTCGCCGGTCGCGGGGTCGGTCAGATCGGCGACCGCGCCGTCGAGGGGCTCGCGCCAGGCGCCGTCGATGTACAGCTCGGTGTAGTCACGCATGTTGTCTCCGTCAAAGTCTCTAATCGCCGCATGGGCGGCCATGTGGCGGAGGCGTCTTGTGGAATCCATCGTCGGGACAGAGAGCCCTGGCATCCAGGGAGGCCTCTTCCTGGGCATCGGTCCCTGGGAAAACCAGTACCAGGCTGAGCGCGCTCGGCGATCACTTTGCCCATGGCGCGGGAGACATGGATGTTCAGGCGGTCCCACACCAGCGTGATCGCAATCGCCGCAGCGTCCCCGCCCCGGTCGCACTCGACCCGGCAACACCAACCTCAAGCGACTACTGGGCATCACCGCCATGGTCGCGATCAGGAACAAGGACTCCTATCTCGGTGTCTTCTACCGCCGTCTCGCCGGAAGACGAGGCGGCAGACGCGCTATCGTCGCGGTGATGCACAAGTTCGCCATTGCCATCTGGCACGTGCTTCATGACAAGGTCCCCTACCGCGAGCTCGGTGCCGACCACTTCACTCGACGCGCCCCCGAACGCGCCATGCGCCGCGTGATCAAAGAAGCCAACAGCCTGGGCCGACCGTCCGCTTCGACCCGATCAACACGCCTGACCAACCCACCACGGTCATTTGAACCGCCTCAGTCCCCTTAGCGTGCGGGGTCGGGGGTGTGGTGGACGGCCAGGAGGGCCACGTCGTCGTTCAGATTGCCGTGGGTATGGGCGACGATGTCGGCTGTCACTGCATCGACCAGATCGTCGGGGTCGTGGAAGACACGGCCGCCGAGCGCGGCGGCCGGGTCGTAGAACTCGCCGCGTCCGTTGCGGGCCTCGGTGACCCCATCGGTGTACAGCAGCACGAAAGTGCCGGCGGGCAAGTCCGCATGATGCACGTCGTGCTTCAGAGCCTCCCGGTCCCTGCCCAGTCCGAACGGTAGGGCACTCTCGCAAACGGGCAGATAGCGCGGTGGCTCATCAGGCGGCAGCAGCAGCGGTGGCGGATGGCCGCAGCAGATGAAGCACGGCCGGTCCGGCGTGTCGTGGGGGAATTCGGCGAGCACCGCGGTGACGAACCCCTCCTCGGGAGGGTCGAGGAGGCCCATCCGCTGGTTCTCGCGCAGCAACGCGTGCTCCAGGCGCCAAACCAGGTGGGCCAGGTCCGGCTCATGGGTGGACCACTCCCGAAAGGCGCCGAGCATCACGGCCACCGTCATGGCGGCCCTCACACCCTTCCCGGAGACGTCTCCGACGATCAGCCGCACGCCGAAGGGAGTCTCCTGCGTCGCGTAGAGGTCACCGCCGACGAGCGTGTCTTGCTGCGCCGCGCGGTAGTGAGCGGCGCCCCGCAGAGAGCCGGCACGCGGCGGCGGATGCGGCACGACGGCCCGCTGCACGACCTCCGCGATGCCAAACGCCGAGGCCGCGCGCTCACGCGCGGCGATCACGGCGGCGTTGACGACCAGCGCGAGCCCCGAGGTCACCACGACGGTGCCGACCAGCAGGCATCTTTCGACCACCGTCAATCCCCTGGGCTCGTTGACCACGGTCAGCAGGGGCGTGGCAATCGCGATGGAGACCACGGCGGTGGCGAGGGTGGCCCGCGGCGTGTCGACCGCCGCGGCGATCAGTGGCGCGGCAACGTACAGGCCGAGGAAGGTCAGATGAGTGGGGGTCAGGATGTTGTACAGGACCGCGGTGATGATCAGTCCGACCGGGAGAAGGCGCATCCACCCGGACCGAGGCCCCTGGCCCTTGGTGGGGGCACGGCGGCTGGATACGTCCGACGGCTGGATCGACACGTTCCCTCCCGTCCGGGCGCCTGGCGTCCCCGACGCACCCGGGCACGAGGCGATGACCTTCAGCGCTGTGATCCCGCCGCCCATGAACCAGGAGCTTTATGCCCCTAATATAGCACTTTGCATAGGGGTGCCTGTTGAGGCGGCCCGGAGCGCGGTGCCGGTGTTGCCACCGGTCCATTTCTCCGTACCGCTTGCCGAACCCGGCGTGCGGTTAAGAGCTGTCCCGCAATTCTGGAGACCGCTTGTCGATGTCCGCTTCGACCAGCTTCGCCGGAATCCTATTGAGGCTGAGAGTCAGGGCGGAACCGGACAAGTCGATCCGGCTGTGGCGACCCACCAGCCTCTGCCTCGAGTTACGGGACAACGCTTAGGTAGGCCGCCAGCGAGGTCCCTGTGACCAGGCCTGAGCTGCATTGATTTTCGTGGGGTCCCTGATGCCCGGTTACGATCCGGGTGTAAGGAGAACCACGAGCAATGCCAGCACCACGGAAGTACCCCCATGAACTCAGCAAGCGCGTGGTACGTGAGGTTTGAGCCACCGGCCGTCCGATCGCGGGAGGTCGGTCCGCCGGGCTGAGGCGGACGCTGGTCACCGCAATGACCGGCTGAGCACCGCCGAGCGCGAGGACCAGAAACACTCGGCAAGGAGAACGTGGAGTTGAGGCGGGCAAATGAGGTCCTGAAAGCCGCCTCGGTGTTTTAGCCCAGGAGATCGCCATCCCCGGACGACGCCGAGCAGGTGATTGAAGCTTCCCCCAGCGTTCGTGACACACGGCCAACTCAATTGCTTCCAGGCTGACACCGCCATGTGCTCCGGCGCGCGTGGGCCATGGTACGTGCCAACGACGGCGCACCGGGTCTCACCGCACATCCTGGCCGGCGTCGAGGAATACGGCATCGGTCCCTGATGAATCCCCGCCGGCAGCCCTTCTCTTCACCATGCATCACGCTGAGTGGTGACCCCAGATGCTCCATCTTGAGCGGCGCCCAACACTCAGCGTCACCTCCGGGAGGGCTTGAGCGTACCTGGGAGGCCGCGGTTCCTGAGAAACGCCTTGATCGGCTGGGACTCAGCCTTTCAGGGGATGTTCCCGCACTAGCTCCCCGCGTCTGAACGCCCATCGCAGGGGGGCACGGGTAGGTTGTCTTGAAAGTCTCCCGCCGACGCCAGGACTCCCTGAGGTCATGTAGGGAACATGCCTCGACGGATGGACTGGCGGGTGATGATCCCGACTCAGATCTCGATCTGGTTGATCCAGGGCGAGCCGATCGGAGTGAAGTGGAAGTGAGGGTTCTCGTCCAGTCACTCTCGCCCCGCAGGAGTGGTGTGAATCGAAAGGTTGTCCAGGACGACGTGGACTACCTTGCCCATATGAGGCGTCACCGCGTTCTACAAGAACGCCGGAAGTTCCCGGTATCCCGCACCGGGTGGCATTCACCGATCACCTCACACGTGCCGACGTTCAAGGCGGCGAAGAGGTTCGGGGTGCCGTGGCGAACGTAATCGGCGGTGCGCTTCTCCGTCGCGGCGAACGTGACCGGCAGGACGGGCTGGGTGCGATCCAGAGCCTGGACCTGCGTCTCCTCGTCCACCGAGAGGACCACGACACCACTGGGCGGGTCCAGTTACAGCCCGACGACATCGGCCGCCTTCGCCGCGAAAGCCGGATCCTTGGAGATCTTGAACGTGTCCGAGCGGCGCGGCTGAAGGTTCTTCTCCCACCACACGCGGGCGATATAGTGCCAGGACACCGACGCCCTCAGACTGCCTGAGATATGCGGCCAGGCACCGGCCGACCAGATGTGACAGTCCCGCCTCCATCGGCGGGGGCATCCTGGTCAGCGCGATCACCCGGCCACGCACCCGGGGCGGAACCTGGGTACGGGGAACACCACGCTTGCGTTCCTCCAATGCGGCCAGCCCGAGTTCGGCATACCACCTTTTCCACCGGCCGACGGTCAGAGCCGACACCCAGCCCACTCAGCGATGCCCTTCCGCCGCCGCCCCTCACCGCCCCACAATACGACCCGCGCCCGCAACTCATTAACCTATTCAGAAGAAATCTCCACGCACCACCAACGGGATAACCAGCTCAGGTCACGCAAACGGCATCACGCAACAACTAGGCTTGCCAATCGCAGTGCTCCTGATGCTCCGCAGGCACCGGCGGCGCCGCTGCTATATCGCATCCTCCGTTTTCCGTCGTTCACGGCATTTGGAAACTATCCTTTTGTGGGCAAGCGCGGCGAGTCGGATTGGTCGGCGGCCGCTCACCAGCTATCGAGACCACGCACTACTGCAAGGAGGAAGCCGTGTCCAGTCCCGAAATTCCGAACACGATGCGTGCAGCCAGACTGCACGCGTACAATCAGCCGTTCGTCCTTGAGGAGGTAGCGACTCCTGACATCGGCCCCGACCAGGTGCTCGTCAAGGTCGGGGCCGCTGGCATGTGCCGCACCGATGTGCAGCTGGTGGACGGCTACTTCCAAAAGTACTCCTCATTCGATTTTCCGGTCACGCCAGGTCATGAGATCGCTGGTGAGATCGTCCGGGTTGGGAGCGCGGCCGAGGCCACCGGCCGCCGCGTCGGCGACCAGGTGGTCGTCGTGGGCGGGATCGGCGACGGCACCTGCCGCCTTTGCCACCGCGGCGACACGCAAATCTGCCCGCACATCGCGTGGCCGGGATTCGGGCCCCACGGCGGCTACGCCGAGTACGTTCCCATCCCCGCCGCGTTCACCATCAAGGTGAACTCGCAGGCCAAACTCACGGCAGAGCAGCTTGCGCCCTTGACAGACGCTGGCCTGACCCCGTATCGCGGCGTGAAGAAACTCCGCGCCGCCGGGGCCTTCGTCCCCGGCGGCGTCGTGGGGGTGATGGGGATGGGGGCCCTGGGCACCTACGGCGTGCAGTACGCCAAACTGCTGGCCGGCGGGGCATCCGTCGTCGCATTCGCCCGAAATCCGAAAAAGCTCGAACTCGCGAAGAAGCTCGGCGCGGACCACGCCATCAACATCAGAGACCGGTCCATTGACGACATCCGGGGCGAACTCCGCGAGGCCACCGGGCAGGACGAAATCGATGCGGCCATCGACTGCGCCGGCGCCGAGGAGATGATCAAGCTGGGATTCGGGCTCCTCGCCACCAGCGGGCATTACGCGTCGGTCGGCCTTGTCGGGGACCGGATCGACATCCCCTTGTTCCCGCTGGTCAGCCGCGAATATACCTACCACGGGTCATTTTGGGGGAACTACAACGACCTGAGCGAGGTCATCACCCTCGCCGAACAGGGGAAGATCCAACACACCGTCCACAAGCTCCGTTTCGAGGACGTGAACGACGCGATCGAGCGCATTCGAACGGGCGAGATCGTGGGGCGGGCCGTCATCAGATACTGAGGCACGGGCCGGCGCGGTGGTGTCGCCGCCACCCACTTCGGGGGGCCACGCGCGCACACCTCGCCTGAACACACCCGACCCGTCCGTCCCCCGGGCTGCGCTTCGGCCTGACCTCGGGGCCGGGCGACGCTTCCCGTACCGCGAATTCACAACGGACGCAGACGCCATGGACACCGTGACGCCCGGCCTCCCGCCTGTTCGCGTGACAGCAGTTGAACGAGGTATCGACGCCCCCCGATGGCTTAAGAAGCCGTATCTCAACCGATCATGGAACGTGCGGGTCGAACAGGTTCCCGTCGGGGTGATGTTCCCGTTGTTGCGCATGAAGGCAGGGCCTCTCGGTAGCTCGGGGATGCGAATCTAACCGAGCAGTGCCGGGAGGCCCTGGTGTCGTTGTTGTACGTGTCCGAGCCTGTCCAGTTCAACTCGGCCGCACCATCGTGT